>CALEMP010000054.1 GCA_937910685.1 uncultured bacterium | reverse complement strand
CCCTCAAGCCCAAGGGCGGCGCTCCCCGGATCCACCATGGCTGCGGGCTGAAGCTCTCCATCCGCTTGAATCTGCCCGGGGAAAAAGCCCTCAAGGGTTCCACTGAAAAGCATCGCTCCCCCGGCCTCTTCAACCCCCGCGCAGTCCCCTTCTATATCCCGTGGATAGCGCTCTAAATCGCTAGCATCGTTGAATTGCAGGGGATTCACAAAAACGCTGACCACCACCAGATCGTTTTCCTGGGCAGCCTGTCGGACCAGAGTCATGTGCCCCCGGTGCAGGGCCCCCATGGTGGCCACGAAGCCAATGCTGCGGCCCTCTTCACGCCGCTGGACACACCAATCACGGGCGGCCGCGGGGTTCTCCAAGCGCACCAACTTCATTAGGCGACGCTCTCGGTCCTCAGCTGATCCAAGCGCTCTTGCACGGTACGTTGGCAGCCGGGCAAGGGATGATCGGGCAGGATTTCCGCGAGGGGCGCCAACACAAAGATCCGCTCTTCAAGGCCCGCATGGGGCAAGGTCAATTCGTCAGACGCGGAAGTTGTGGTGCCATGCCAAAGCAGGTCCAGATCCATGGTGCGCGGACCGTTGGGCACTTCGTTCGACCGATCGCGCCCCAAGCCCGTTTCAATGCGCTGCAACTCCCCAAGCAAAGCCAAGGCATCGAGGCTCGTCTCCACCAAGAACACTCCGTTTAAAAAGGGTCCCTGATCGGCGGGTCCCCCCACCGGCTGGGTTTCATGCCAAGCGCTGCGCCGCAAGAGCACGACTCCTTGGGTCTTTTCCAGCAAGGCCTGGGCGCGCTTCAAGGTTCGCTCGC
Organism: uncultured bacterium; assembly: GCA_937910685.1. Lineage (GTDB taxonomy): Bacteria > Planctomycetota > UBA1135 > UBA1135. The sequence continues at coordinate 58,285 of CALEMP010000054.1, read as the reverse complement.
GATCCCCTAGATTGGACCCTACGGCGATGGCTGCAGTGATGCGAGAACTCATGCGACCTGGCCCCCCTCGGTCTGATCTTCATGGCGATTGCGCCACATTTGCAAAAAGCCTGTGAAGAGATAAACCCAACCCAGCACGAACAGGGTGAGCACCGGCGCTAAAGCCAGCACCAAAAGCAACAGCACCAGGCGCACGATGGCCCAACGGCCCCGGGCGCTCATCAGCGAAGAAAACGCGTGGGTGTAGGGCACCTTGGAAACCATCAACAGGGCCAGGGCCGGCAGCAGGAGGAAGGTCACGTACTGCAGCCCGCTCCCCAGGCTCACCCGGGTGGCCTCGGGGATCAGGGCCAGCATGTGCCCCATGGGCGTGGTGCTCTCGGCCCCCACATCGGGGCCCCCCAGCAAAGCCTGGGACATCATCATGGTGGCGACCAGGGTGCCCGCCGCGGCAGGCGAAGGCAGACCACTGAAAGAGCGATGGCTCTCCTCATCATGATCGCTCTCGATGTTGAAGCGCGCTAGCCGCAGAATCGCCATGAGGGAATAGAGGGCCGCCACGAAGAAATTCAGCCGGGGATGCAGCACCTCGTGTTGTTCCAGCATGACCTTGGCCAAGAGCGCCGGAGCCACCCCAAAAGTAATCGCATCCGCAAAGGAGTCGAGTTGGGCCCCCAGGTCACTGAAGGAATCGGTCATGCGTGCCACGCGACCATCGAGGCCGTCGAGCAGCATGGCCCCCAGAATGAACCAGCAGGCGGTCTCAAACAGGCCGGAGAAACCCGTGTCGCTGCCCAGCACGAGCGCATCGATGGCCTTGGAAATCGCGAGCAAGCCAAGAAAGGCGTTGCCGAGGGTCAGGAGGTTGGGGAGGGACTTGGCGGGTCGCACGGAAAGACTCTATGGGTAGGTTCGGCAGAGGGGCGATCCCCCAGAGGACTTGGGGGCCGCAGGCCGTGCCCCATGATAACGCTCTCCCCCGGGCACCCCACCAAGGGGACTCTCCCAAAACCGGCCATACTGACCTCAGGGGGTAGAACCTGCACCCACTGAAGCACTAGCATCACCTTCATCATGAGCGAAATCGTCCACATCCACGGCCGGGAGATATTGGATTCCCGGGGAAACCCCACCATCGAAGTCGAAGTCGAGCTGCTTTCGGGCGCTTTCGGCCGAGCCGCAGTGCCCTCGGGTGCCTCCACCGGCATCTACGAAGCCTGTGAATTGCGCGACGAAGAGGGCCGCTATGACGGCAAGGGAGTGCTCAAGGCCGTAGAGAACGTGAACACGGAAATCGCCGAAGCCCTAGAGGGTCATCCGGCCCTCGACCAGGGCGGCGTTGACCGCACCCTGATCGAACTGGACGGCACACCGAACAAGTCGCGCCTCGGCGCCAATGCGATCCTCGGCGCGTCCCTTGCCACCGCCCACGCGGCAGCGTCCGACACGGGCCTGCCCCTCTACCGGTACCTAGGGGGAGCCCAAGCCCACGTATTGCCCGTGCCCATGATGAACATCATCAACGGCGGCGAACACGCGGACAATAACGTGGACATTCAAGAGTTCATGATCATGCCCATGGGAGCCACCACTTTCTCCGATGGCCTACGCATGGGGACCGAGGTATTCCACGCCCTCAAGGGTGTCTGCAAGCAGCGCGGGCTGAACACCTCGGTGGGCGATGAGGGCGGCTTTGCACCCGACCTGGAATCCAATGAAGCTGCGGTGCAGCTCATCCTTGAAGCAATCGAAAAGACCGGCATGCAACCGGGCAAAGACATTGTGCTGGCCCTCGACGCCGCATCCAGCGAGTTCTATCGCGACAACCTCTACCACATCGACGGTAAGAAGTTCGACTCCTCTGATCTCTGCGGTTGGTACACCAATCTTGCGGAAAAATACCCGATCTTCTCCATCGAAGACCCCTTTGATCAAGACGATTGGGAAGGCACGATTCAGCTCACCAAAGCCATCGGTGAGCGGGTCCAAATTGTGGGCGATGACTTGTTCGTGACCAACGTGGACCGCCTGCGCAAAGGCATCGAAATGGGCGCGGGAAATGCGGTTCTGATCAAGGTCAACCAGATCGGCACCTTGACCGAAACCCTGGAGACCATTGCCCTCGCCCACCGCAAGGGTTTCCGCTCGGTCATCAGTCACCGCTCGGGAGAAACCGAGGACACCACCATCGCTGACCTTGCGGTGGCCACGGGCGCCGGCCAAATCAAAACCGGCGCACCCTGCCGCAGCGAGCGGGTGGCCAAATACAACCGGCTTTTGCGTATCGCCGAAGAACTCGGCGGCAGCGCGCGCTTCGGTCCCCGTGATTTAACTTCGATCTAAACAGGCCGCTCGGGGCCACCAGCCCCGGCTTCCGATCACTTCCTTGCAAGCCAACGATCCACAGGAAACAGTGAAAGAAACCCCTTTGAAGGGGTTTAGGAGCTCTATGAACAAGAGCCTCCGTCAGCTGATATCCTTTTTGAAGGGGTTTAGGAGCTCTATGAACAAGAGCCTCCGTCGGCTGATATCCTTCGGTTTGCACTGGGCCCCGCTCTGGGCCCCGCTCGTTTTGCTACTGCAGATTACGTTCCTGGGTTTGCGTCCAGCCCTGCAAGAGCACAGCCTGCTGGAGGCCCACCGAGTCGGGGTGGAAGGCCGCCACAACACGAGCGAGAAGGCCTACCAAGAGGCCAAAAAGATCAACGACGCGTGGCAAGATCCCATTTTCCAAGCACGCCAGGAACGCATTTGGTTCTGGGAAGCCAACGCCCGAAAGGCCAAGCTCAAAGCCCGGCTTTCCCAGGAGGGCGAAGGGGATTCGACGCCCCGCCCACCGAACGACTCTAGGTAGGTTGCGTGCACTCGATGATCGCAACCATTGTCCTCTGTCTCGCAGGAGTTCTGCCCCAGGAAGGGCCCCTGGGCAGCGCCGCTTTTCAGCCCACTTCCAAAGAAGCGAACAGCGCTCTCTTGGCGGGTGATTCCCTACTGGCGGAGGCCGTCCCCGACACCCCTCCCCACCGGGCTTTCGATGCCTGGCGCCGGGCGCTGTTGGTCAGCGATTCAGGCGCGGGAGTCACTGCACGGGGAGCGGGCCTTCCTGATAGCGAAAGCGAACGCATCACCTTCGGCGTGGAAGAAGCAGTCCTGCGCCGGATCGAAGCCTTGCCCCTGGAACAACGGACCCTATGGAGCGCACGCTTCGAGCCCCTCGCCGCAGAAGCCCTCAGCAATCTGCCTGTGGGCCAGTCCGCAAGAGCCCTAGGCATCATCGAACGAAACCACCCGGGCACCCAAAGCGCGGCCCGGGCGGCGATCATTTTGGGTGATCAATCCGCCGAACAGGGAGCCCACCAACATGCGCGTCTATGGTGGCAAAGGGCCGACCGTCATGCGCACCTTTGCAGTCCCCCGGGTACCGCCAAGACACTCAAGGCCGCGGTCCAACGGCGACGCAATTCCCTGACCCAAAAACCACCCGACAAAGCCCAGCCAACTCTCTTCGGTGCCAAAGGACTCAAGTCCGTGCGTACGGACCCGATCGAAAGATTAACGATCTCCGCCCACTCCCTTGAGCGTGTCCCCCTAGGTCGCGGACTGCGTCTTGGGGCGGTACAATTCCGGGATGGCTCCGCCCTGGTGCAAGGTCCGCGCATGGGGCTCTTCTATGGGCCCGACGGCTTGGATGGCACCGGCCAACCGGAGCGCATTTTCCTCAAAACCTGGACCCCCACCAGCTCCGTCGAACTGCGCCCCCTGGCGGCCCCCTCGGCGGGTGGCTGGAGCCTCCTGCCCGCCAGCGACGGAGACCGAGCGGCCCTGGTCATCGACCGGGGAGAACCAGGGCGGAAAATTCGCGGGCTGGATCGCTCCCCCCGGGGGAATTGCCTGGCCGTGGTCCAGAGAACCCTGACCGGAGCACCTACGGTGGTTTGGACCCGCCGGGGGCAGCTCCTAGAGGGCCCTGGGGCCGCCACCGGGGCCCCAAAGATGGGCACCATCCTGGAATACCAACCGGGACCCCTGATTCTGGGGCAAAAACTCTTCGTGATGGCCAGGACCATGGGACTAACGGGGGCCTCAGATCAGAAAGTGGGCGCCCAGAAGGGAGATCTCACCCTGCTGACCTTCGATATGGCCTCCGGAGAGCTCCTGGGCTCTCTTTTGATCACCCAGGCCAGCGATTTGGCCCGGGAATCCCGCCTGATGGGGTACACCCCGGAGCTGCGTTCCGTGTGCATGCCCCTGGCCCTGGCGGGCGAAACCATTATTTGCGGCACGAATGCCGGTCTGGTGGCGGCGATCAGCTTGGATGGGCGCACCCTGTGGACCCTGCGCACCCGTCGGCGCCAGGCGGATTCCCCAGGTTGGCCCGGCTCGCGCCCTCCCCTGATCACCCCCAGAGGGGTTTGGGTCGCCCCTGGAGACTCGGATCGGCTCTATCACCTCAGCCCGCGCCCGGGCAGCAGCCCCCTTTTAGCCCCTATTCTGCCCCTCGGGGAGAGCCTCGATTTGGCGGGCATCGGCCAGGAAAACCTGCTCCTGATGGGTCGCAACGGCCCCCGGCAGGCTCTGATCGAGCTCGGCCTATCGGAAAACACCCGTGAGCCCCTGCTGCACCTTGGGCCCCAGGAGCGTTTTACCGGCACGGCTCTCCACAGCCCGGATCGGACCCTTTTTGCCACCAATCACAGGCTCTATCTGCTGGATCGCAAGCGCGAGATGCTGCTCCTGGACGCCCCAGCCCTGGTGGGCCAGGACCGTGGGGGCGACCTGGTGGGCCTGGGCCAGCATGTGCTCTTGCTCGGGGCCAACACCGTGCGGGTTCTGCGGGTTCTTCGCTGAGGTCCCGGGGCCACAATCCAGGCCCCACCGTGACCTCCCCAACAGCCACCCCTAGAGAACGATTCAAGCCCCAGTAGTTCTCTCCAATTTGCGTCCCCGCACGTAAGAACAGAGTCGCCCCTGGGGCGGCTGGGCCGAGGGCGTTAGAGTAACGCGCCCCCCCACGATCCGCTGCCCCCGACGGAACAACCGACACCACCCATTCAGCACCCCATGCTTGACCAGTCTCTCATCCGCTTGCGCGAAGTTCATGGCCGCCTTGTCCAAGAACTCGGAAAGGTCATCGTTGGCCAAGACGAAGTCGTGGAACAACTCCTGATGGCCATCCTGACCCGCGGTCACTGCCTTTTGGTAGGCGTGCCGGGCCTGGCCAAGACGCTCCTGATTTCCAGCCTTTCCCGCACCCTCGAGTTGTCCTTCAACCGCATCCAGTTCACCCCCGACTTGATGCCCTCCGACATCACCGGCACGGAACTCCTGCACATCGATCCGGAAACCAGCGCCCGGACGTTCCGCTTCGCTCCGGGCCCCTTGTTCTGCAACGTGCTGCTGGCGGACGAAATCAACCGCACGCCACCAAAAACCCAGGCAGCCCTACTGGAGGCCATGGTCGAAGGCCAGGTTTCCAGCGGCGGGGAAACGCACCACTTGCCCACGCCCTTCTTTGTGTTGGCCACCCAAAACCCCATCGAGCAGGAAGGCACTTACCCCTTGCCGGAAGCTCAACTGGATCGTTTCATGTTCAAGGTTCAGGTGGACTACCCGAGCCTCGCCGAAGAGCGTGAAATTCTGCGACGCACCACTGCTAACGAGCGCAACGAAATCGAACAGGTGCTGAACGGCGAAGAGTTGATCCAGTTACAAACTGCGATCCGCGAAATGCCCGTTGCGGACGAGGTCTTCGATTTCGTCTTGGCCTTGGCCCGCGGCACCCGCGTGCGCTCCGGCGAACCCCTCGACTTCATCAAGCAGAACGTCAGTTGGGGCGCAGGCCCCCGAGCAGGCCAAAACCTAATCCTGGGCGCAAAAGCCCACGCAGCGATTCGCGGCCGCAACCATGTGGCCAGCGAGGACGTGCGCGCCGTAGCCCATCCGGTCCTACGGCACCGCATTGTGACGAGCTTCTCTGCCCAGGCGGAAGGCATCACTTCGGACATGATCATCGACCGCCTACTGGACGAAGTTCAGCTTGGTGCGGGCGTTGGCGCTGGTCTTCCAGGTCTCAAAACCGATAACTAAGACCTGTCCATGGCCCAATCTGTGGGAGTGATCGACCCGGCGGTTCTCGACCGCCTGTCCAACCTTGAATTCGTGGCCCGCAAGGCCGTGGAAGGATTCATGGCTGGACATCACCGCACGCCCCATCGGGGCAGTTCGGTGGAGTTCGCCCAACACCGGCCCTATGCGGCCGGTGACGAGTTGCGCAAAATCGACTGGAAGGTCTTTGCTCGTTCGGACCGTTTGGTGGTCAAGGAATATGTAGAAGAGACCAACCTGTCCCTGAACATCCTGCTCGACGCTTCCGAGTCCATGGCCTATGGCTCTCTGAATTGGAACAAGCTCGACTACGCCCGCTGGTGCGCAGCCAGCCTCGCACACCTGGTGCTGGGCCAGCGCGACACGGTTGGCTTGATCGTCTTCGACGAAGACTGGCGCGACAAGGTGCCTCCAGGCAACGGGGCGCGCCAAGAAGTGGCGGTCTTTGGGGTTTTGGCCGCTGCCCAGCCCACGGGAAAGACTGCCATTGGTGGCGCACTGAACCAGCTGGGCCCACGGCTCAAGCAGCGCGGCATTACCGCCATCTTCAGCGATTTTTTCGAGGACCCCGAAACGATCATGGATGGGATCAAGCGACTCTTGCATGAGGGGCACGAACCGATCCTGTTCCAAATCCTTGACCCCGAGGAATTGGAGTTCAACTTCGATCACCTGGTCAAGCTCGAAGGACTTGAAGATGCGGGCAAACGCAAGATTGATCCGCGCGCGATCCGCGAGGCTTACATCGAAGAGATCACTGCCCACAACCGTGAATTGGCCCGGGCCGCTGCTGCCTTGAATGTGGATTGCATCCAAGCGCGTACGGACGAGCCCCTCGACGCGGTGATCAGCACCTACTTGACCCATCGCGCAGCCCGCGCTCGGGGAGGAGGCAGGCGCTCATGATCGAAGGATTCCTCAATCCGGCCCTGGCCCTGGGTGCGGCCCTCGCGGCTGTGCCCCTGATCATTCACCTGCTCAACCGCCAACGCTTCAAGCCCGCGCCCTGGGCTGCCATGCGTTTCGTGTTGGCCGCTCACCGGCGCACCCGGCGGCGGGTTCAGTTGGAGAACCTCCTGCTGCTCTTGCTGCGCATGGGAGCCGTGGCGCTCTTGGCCTTCGCGGTGGCCCGCCCCTTCGTGCGCGGCGCCAGCGGCTTAGGGAAGCTCACCGAACGCGCCCGGGACGTGGTCCTGATTCTGGACGGTTCCGCTTCCACCGGTTTACGAATGGGTGCGGGCACGACGTTTGACGCCCTACGCGCCGGGGCCCTGGGCCTTGCATCCGAATTGGATGGTACGAACGGCGACCGGTTGCACGTAATCCTCGCGGGATCCGAGCCCCGGCTGGTTTCCTGGCCAAGCCCCGAAAAAGCGCTCCTGGTGCTGCCCACCCTGGGTCATACGGAGGAGGGCGGGGGCTCGCCTACGGACGAGCGAGCAAACCTGACCGGTGCCATGAACGAGGCCCTGCGCCTCGCCCGTGAAAATGCCGGGGAGAGCGGCACGAGCACGATGGAAGTGCACGTCTTCTGCGACAGTCAACGGGACCTTTTCCTGAAGGCTGCCTCTGACAGCCTGCGCCCGGCATTGGCGGAGAGCCTGAGTGCCCTGGAAAAGCTCGGCGTGACCGTGCTGGTGCAGGACTTGACCGGGGGTGAGTTGCTGGCAAACAACAGTGCTCTTGAAAGCATCTCTTTGTTGGACGACCAAGCCCAAACCGGCAGTCCCACAGAGATCCTCGTGCGCCTCAAGAGCCACTCCACCGAACCCCGCGCGCAACTGCGCGTGGCCTTGACCGTAGACGGGAACCGCTTGCCTTCCCAGCGGGTCAACCTGCCCGCCGGCGGTCATGTGGATGCTCGCTTCCCATTCACCTTCAACGAACCTGGCGCGCACACTTTCTTGGCAGAGGTGGACGGAGATGCCTTCTCCCTGGACGACCGCCGCCATGGGGTCATCGTGCTGCCGCCCCCCACCCGGGTACTGGTGGTCAACGGGTCCCAATCCGACGACTTGATCGAGGACGAGGCCGGCTTCTTGATCTTGGCCCTCGAAGCTCCCCGTGGAGACGGCCGCCCCAGCCCCTTCGAAGTGGAAGAAGTCAGCACGAATGCCTTTGCCGGAGGCGAGATCAACCTGGCCGACTTCCATGTGATCTGGCTGGCGGATGTGGGTACGATTTCGGTGACCGCGGTCAGCGCCTTGGAAAAGCGCGTGGGCGAAGGTGCCAGCCTGATCATCAGCTGCGGCGAGCAAATGGCTGACCTGGAAAGCCTGCGCGAACGCATGTTCCGTATGGATGGCAGCGGGCTCTTGCCCGCTGAACCGATCCGCCGGGTCTCAAGCCCACGCCGCGAAAGCTACTACCGGGTCAAGGAGTTCGACACCACCAGCCCGATCCTGGAATTCTTCGCGAGCGAGCGTCACCGCAGATTGTTGACGGAGGTTCCCATCGACGATTTCCTGGGGGTGCGCCCCCTAGGGGATGCGCGGGTGTTGGCCAGCTTGGATGACGATGCAGCCAGTCCCCTGTTGATCGAACGCCCCTGGTCCGCGGGGCGCACCTTCCTTTGGACCACCACCATCGGTCGCTCCTGGACACCCTTGCCCCAATTGGCTCCAGCTATGGTGCCCCTTGTGGTGGAGTGGGTGCGCTATGCGGGACGCCGTGATGCGGCGGAACTCAGCGCCTTGCCCGGTGACTCTCCAACCCTGGAAACCAAGTTGTTCCCGCGCCAACCGATGTTGCTGCGACCGGACGGCAGCAGCCGTACCTTGTCAGGCGAGCCAACCCCCACGGCAGACGGGAGGTTCGCCTTGCCGCGACCCGCGAGCAACGACACCCGACGGGTGGGCCTCTACACCTTGCGCACCGAAGACAGCCCCCCGATTCCCTTTGCAATTGCCATGGACCCCGCCGAGTCCAGCTTGGTGCGCCTCGGCGCGGAACGCATTAGCACCTTGCACCCCAACCTGACAGTCAGCTCGCCCCTCGTGGACGGGAGTGCGAGCACCCAAGCCAGTGACCAGCGGGAAGGCGAGTTGTGGCGCATCATCGCTTGGATTTGTCTCGTGTTCCTTGTGTGCGAGTCCCTATGGGGCGCACGACTTGGGCGACGCAGGGGGCGCCTCGCATGATTGCTCTTTGGACACCTACCCAAGAGGGTGAAGCGCTCGACACCTCCTGGCGTTTGCTTGAACTTCCTGCGGGATGGATCGTGGTGCTGCTCATCCTGCCCATCTCCTTTGGCATTGCCTATTCCGCCTATCGCTCGGAGCGCCTGCGCCCGGGAATGCGCGCGACCCTTGTGGGCCTGCGTTGGCTGTCCCTCTTGGGGCTCCTGGCGATCCTGGCGCGGCCCGTGGAAGTTCGTTCCCAAGAGCGCATTTCCCCCGCTGAGATTCTGGTGCTCGCGGATGATTCTGCAAGCATGAGCCGCCGAGATGCATACACCGGTGACGGGAATACGACTACCGCCCTAGAGGCTCTCTTGGGCGCCGCACCCGGAGAATTCACCCGGGCTGAAATTGCCGCGCAACTTTTGCAGGGGCCCCTGGCAACACACCTTCAGCAACAGGGCTATGAAACGCGCCTCATGCGCTTCGCCCAAAGATCAGAACCCCTCGCGGAACCCAAAAACCTCACGGGGCGCGGTTCGGCCACCCACTTGGGGGATGCCCTGACCAGCGCCCTCGCCGGTGCCCGGGGCCGTCACGTGACAGGCATGATCGTGCTCAGCGATGGGCGCTCGAATGGCGGGCAGGCAACCCTTGATGCGGCCCAAGAAGCTCGCCTAGCGGGCATCCCCGTGCACACCATCGTGATCGGAGACACACGGCCCGAGCGCAACCTCATCTTGGAGCTAGTTGAAGTTCCCAGTTCGGTGCTCGAAGAGGACGAGATCGGCATCACCGTGCGCGTGCGCGGTCGCGGTGTGCTCGAAGCGGAATCCATCGAAGTGCTGCTGGAGGAAATCGACGGGGATGGCCCCGGACGAACCCTCGATCAGGTGCGCGTTCAGGTCAGCAACGAGGGACAGCGAGTGACCCTGGTCGCGGAAGGCCAGCGCACGGGTTCCGGAGCCAGCGAACGCCGCTTCCGCATCAGCGTACCACCCCTGCCCGATGAGCGCATGGTGGACGACAACCAAGTCAGTGCCACGGTGCGCATCAACCCCGAGCGCATTCGTGTGCTCTACGTGGACGGCTATCCCCGCTGGGAATACCGCCAACTGAAGGACATGCTGTTGCGTGCGGACGAGCGCATTGAGGCCCAGCTCTTTTTGCTTTCGGCCACCCCGGACTTTCCCCAGGAAGCAACCCGCGGCATGGACCGACTGACCCGCGTCCCCACCGACCGCCAGGTTTTGCTCGATTCCTATGACGTAGTCATCCTGGGAGATTTGAACCCCTGGGCAATTTCGGCAAACCCCGCGCTGGGAGAAGAATTCGTCGCCAGCTTGACGGACTTTGTTGAAGAGGGCGGCGGCCTGTGCGTCATCGCCGGTGAATACGACATGCCTAAAGCCGTAGCGGGTACGGAGTTCGCGCAACTCTTGCCCGTAGTACTCGACCCCACCGGAGCCCTCGCATTCGAAGTGGACACCAGCGTGGAAAAGTGGCCGACCCTAGAGCAGCCCGGAGATCCGCACCAGATCGTGCGCTTGCACCAGGACCCACAGGTCAACCAGCAATTGTGGGAAGGCCCTGATGGCCTGCGCGGGTTTTACTGGCACTTCCCCGTGCGCGGCCCCAAGCCCGGAGCCCAGGTTCTCCTGCGGCACCCCTCCGCTTCCCTCTCGGGCAGCGGCGAACGGGATCCCCTATTGGTGGCGGGTTACCACCCGGCCGGGCGCTCCCTGTTCTTGGGGCTCGACTCCACCCACCGTTGGCAATTCCGTTACGAGCACCGTTACCACGAACGCTTTTGGCGCAACGTCATTCGCTGGTTGGCCATCGGTCGCTTGAAAGGTGGCGATCGACGCTTCCAACTGGATTCCCTCGAACCGGAGTACGGCCTCGACGAACGGGTGACTTTGGAAGCCCGCATTCAAAACGAGGATTTCCAACCCTTGGAAGCGGACAGCCAAGAGGTGCAGTTGGAGGATCCTGATGGACGCCGCAGCACCCTGGTGCTGGACGCTGATCCGGCCCGTCCAGGAGTCTTCCGCACCAGCCAAGACGCGGGGCGCGCGGGCAGTTGGCGTGCTTGGATCGAAGAGAGTGGAAAACATCTGGCCAGCACCCAATTCGACGTGGTCCTCCCCAGCCGAGAGAACAGCGACCCTTCCCCCGATGCTCCGAACCTCTTGGCCCTCGCCCAACGCACGGGCGGTGTTGCAGTGGCGGCCGGTGATCTGGGACCTCTGCTCAACGCTCTGCCCGGGGGCCAAGAACGCCGGGAGCCGATTTCCAAAGAATTAAGCGACGCCTGGGACCGCTGGAGCACCTTGCTGGCAGTCCTGGCCCTCTTGACCCTTGAGTGGATCCTGCGCAAGCGCCATGAGTTAATCTGACACGGCCGCTTATCTGAACACAGGCTGCGCACCGCGCTCCCTGTCCCAAAAATCCAAGCACTTATGCTTACACGTCCAAGCACCGGCCCCCACGGGGGCTTGCTGGCGCGGCGCCTTCACCTGCGGCTCTTGCCGTGGGTCGCGCTGTTCCTGCTGCTACCCCCGGCCCTCACCCAGGTCCTGGGGGAGAAAGACATGGACCATGCCTTTCACCTCTATGACACCCAAATGGCGCGGGCCATGGCCGAGCAGGTAGAGGAGCACTTCGCTGCGAAGCGATTCAGCGAAGGCTTGGCCGGGATGCAACGCTTGCGGGAAGACCACCCCACCGCGATCATCAAGTTCACGGAGGCTCCTGATCCCCTTCGCATGAATTCCGGCAAGAGCGACAGCTTGCGTTTTGTGGGGGTCGATCGTTGGGCCTTGAGCCTTTTGGCCAGCGCCCCCCCCTCTGCCCTGGAGCTGTACCGTCAGCGGCACCAGGCGGAAGCGAACCGGTCCCTCTCCCGGGCCCTCGCTCTAGCAGCCCAAGGGGATCACGCCGCCCTTGTGCAACTGGCCCGCCGTTGGCCTTTAACTTCAGCCGCTGCCCGGGCCTGGTTGGCGGTTGGCGATGTGGAATACGAAGCCGGTCGACCCCATTTGGCCCTCGCGGCTTGGGGCCGCACGGCCCAGGTCCTCTTTCCCGCCGTCGATCTTGATCAATTGGCCCAACTTGCTGCAGAGCGTGCCCCGACCGATCCCCTTTGGTCCGCCCTGGACCGACGGCTTGGGGTTTGGGATCCGGCATCCCGGGTGCCCACCCAGCGAGGCCTCTCCGCGATCCATGGGGAGCCCTTTGGAGGCCGTGCATTCGGCAACGAACCGGAGGGTTGGCCCAACCGCTTGAGCTTGCCCCCCAATCCCTTCCACGCCTCCCGCGAGGGGCGCTTGCGTTTCTTTCCGATTCGTGTGGGCGATCACCTCTTGGTCAGCACAAGTCGGGAGTTGTTTTGTTCCCATGCGGAGAACGGAGACCTGGAGTGGCGCAGCGGGCGAACTCCTCTGGTAGAGCAACTGCCCGGTTGGAACGAAATCGAATCCAGCAGTTACTCGAACCGGCGCTTCAGCGAGGCCGTGGACAATAAAGAGCGCTACGTTTCCCCGGCTGCCAATGAAAGCACCGTGGTCAGCACCTTTCAGTTGCCCTTCGAGGTCGAGCCGGAACAGCACTACAACGACCTAGAGATCATCCAGGTCTTGCCCGAGCGGCGCTTGGCCGCATTTGATCTAGAAACCGGCGAACGCCTTTGGGACCACTTTCCAAAGGGCGGTTGGGATGGGGATTCGGGCACCTATGCAGAGCGCTTCACCATCGGCAGCCCGCCCCTCGTGGTGGGATCCCATGTGTTGGTGCAGTGCGTGCGGACTCGCGGACGCATTGAGCTCAACGTGGCTTGCTATCACATACAGACGGGTGAGTTGATTTGGAAAACCCCCCTGATCACCGGCCAACGGGAACTCAACATGTTTGGTCGCGCGCTCAAGGAGTTCGTCGCGCCCCCACTCGTGCACAGGGACGGAAGGGTCTATGCCCAAACTCAATTGGGTGTCATCGCGGCCTTGGATCTGTTCAGCGGAACGCCCTATTGGGTGACATCCTATGATCAGGTGCAGATGACCTCGGGTCGTTGGCAGCAGGGAGGTCGCATGAGCTCAGTCTGGCGCAATGTGCCTCCTGTCTTGAGCGAGGATCTCTTGCTGGCGACACCCTTCGACAGCCCGGATCTGATTTGCTTGGACTTGGAGTCCGGCAAGCCAAGGTGGACCATGTCCAACGCGCTGCTTTGCCAGGCCGTCGACAGCCTGAGGGGCAAGGGAGTACTCAATCATCTCGTCGGCGTCAGCGAAGGCCGTGTCATCCTCGGGGGTCGCCGGGTGGCTGCCTTTGAGGCACCCGCTGGTGGCCTTAAGATGCGCGCACCGGGACGCCTGGCCTGGGCTTTCCCGCCGGGACCTACAAAGTCCCTCGGCGCCGTGGTCGCCCAGCCCTTGATCACGGGCTCTACGATTTTGGTACCCGACACCCGCGAGTTGGTGGAACTTGACGCCCGCACGGGCCGCCGCACGGGAATTCTGCAGTGGCCCAATGACGGCAATCTGCTGGTGGAAGAGGGCTTGTTCTTCATCACCCATGCCAGCGGAGTACGCGGTTACTTCGAGTGGAGTGACCTTCTGACCCGCGCCAGGGACATGGTCAGTGCAGCTCCCGAACAACACTTACCTCGCACACGACTGGGCCAACTCTTGGTGAGCCGAGCAGAGTCCATCATCGCGCACCGCCAGGATGCACGGGACTTGAGCGAGGCCGACCGCTGCCTAGAAGAAGCGGAAACGGTGCTCGGGCCCGTGACGATCGAGGGTAACTCCACCACCGAAACCAACCTGATTCTCTATCAGCTTTACCACAGTCGCTCGAACCTCGCCCGGGCGGCGATGAACATGGGCCAAGCACAGCTCGCCCTGCGCCAAGCCCTCGCGATTGCCCCGGATGAAGAAAGTGCGGCCTCCACGCGCCTGCACCTGCAAGAGGTCCTGCGGGGCCGGGACGAAAGCCTGCGGGCCACGATCCTGACCGACATGCTGACTTACAGTGCCGATGAGCAAGTGCTCTGCGCGGTTCTGAATGAACGCCCGAGCCAACCTCTCTGGTCCCAACGACTGCAACCCCTTGTAACCACGCCCGCGGACAAACCCAGCCATGAACGGGCGATGGTGTCTGTTGCCATGTATGTGCATGCGGAAAGGGTGCGCGTATGGCTTGCGGCGGACAAGACTGAGAACGCGCCCCAAGCCCAAGCGGAACTCTACCGGGTCCTGCAGGAACGACGGGACGAGCCCTTTTCCATTGGCCTGGAAGAACGCCCCGGTACGCGGGTCACCCATACCTGGCAATGGGCCCGGACCCTCCTGCAGGAAGGACTGCAGAACCACGGCTGGCAATTGGATCCCGCCATCGAAGAGCAAGCGCAACAGGAATTGGCCCAAGCCAAGCTCAATCCCGACTTCAAGGAACTCGACTCGATCCCCCAGCGCTGGCCTTTCACCCAAGCGGCAATCACTGCCCTTGATCTGCACTTCGAACATGCGCTCAGCAACCGCAACTTGACCATGGCGGCAAGCTTTTGCCTGACGCCTCTTCCGGATGGCTGGCGTGTGCAAGATCTGGCGGATGAGACCCTTTCGCAGATGCTGCGCCTCTGTGCCTTGGCTTCCGAACTGGGCAACCACAAATTCCCGGCGGGCTTGCTCAAGCGCCTTGCCCTGGAAGATCCCGACCGTCCCATGGACGATCTCGACGGCCAGCCGAGCACCATCAGCCAACTGGCCCAACGATGGAACGCCAAGGTCACTTCCCCCAGGGTCGTGCCCACCCCTGTACTGAACGGCGATTTAACTGCGCGCACCACGACTCCGGACATGGCCACGGAAATCGCCCGGGTCCTCGGCCCGTCCAACGACAAACCCACCTTGGTCTTGGCCCGACCCACCCAGATCGCAGGCTACCGGGACGGCCCCGATCCGGTTTGGAGCCACCCGGTCCAAAGCCGCGCGCGCCTGTCCAAGGAACCCAACCGCAGCTGCGTAACCGGTAACCTTTTGCACTTGGCCCTGCCCGGCCGCATCGAAACCCTCAACCTGCACTCGGGCAAGGTCCTTTGGTATACACCCCCAAGCATGGACACCTTTACTTCCGTGCAAAGTTCCAATGGCCTGGTGATCGTCAGCGCGGATCGAGGCTTCAGCCAAAGTGTCATGGCCCTCGAAGCCCACACCGGTGCAGAGCTCTGGCGTTGGAGCAAGCAGCGCATGTCGCGCACCCCCCCCACCCTCGGCGAGCGCCATGCAATCCTCTGGCCCGAAGGCCGCGGACGAGCCTTGGTCCTGGATCTTTTCAGCGGGCGGCTCAGCGCTTCGTTCATCGTTCCTCGCATCCATGCGGCGGAACAGAAAGCAGCCTTTGTTCGCGATGGGGTTTTGATCCTGGTCCCCCTCTCGCGCCTGGGCACACCCCGGGACAACAAAATCACTGCCATTGACCTTTCCACCAGCAAGCAGATTTGGAGTATCAACCTCTCCGAGCCAGACAATGAAAGGGAAGCGGTCAATCTGTTGCACTCGAAAGGACGCACCTGGCTGGTCCTGGTGCAACGTGATGGCAGCCAGAGCGAGAGCACCATTTGCGAGCTCTTCACGGACCGTGGAACCCTCGACCCCAGCCCCATAGCCCGCATCCCCGCCCGAGGCAACTTGATTGGCATCCAGCGCCAGCAGGCCCTCGATTTGGAGCAACCCTTGGTCCTCATGGCGGACCCCGGCCAGCGACGGGTGATCGCCATGGACCTGGAAGGAGGTCGGCGCTGGAGCACCCCGTTGCCCACGGGTCTACACGCGATTCGCGGCACACAAACCATGCCCCCGATCTGGGGTCAAAGTCGCGTCGCCCTCGTCATGGCGCGCACGGGCGATGACCCGCGCGCGGGGAATCTTCCGATTTTAGTTCAATTAGACAGCAGTACGGGGCGCTTCCTCGAGCACCAGGACATGGATCGTCAACCCCGGGGGATGCTAGCCCGCTCTTACGCACTACCCTTTGATGGCGGACTTTGGTTCTGCATGGATCAACGCTCCGAGTATTACCGATGAAATCACCTATTCGATGGAGCTTAACGCTCTTGGCCCTTGCCACCCTTGCCCCGGCTCAAGACCAACCCCGGCGCCCGACCCCCAAGAAACCCTTGGTGGAGATCACACCTGAACAGGAAGAGGCTGTGGAGCGCGGGCTCTCTTGGCTGGCCGCGCGCCAAAGCACCGACGGATCCTGGGCCGCGGAGGTGGGCTACAAGCTCAATTCCGGTTACCGAAGCACCGCCGTGGGCCGCGGTCATGTGGGCGTGACTTCCTTGGCGGGCATGGCGTTCCTTGCGGGAGGTCACATTCCTGGCCGCGGCGAACACGGCGAAGTGATCGAGAACTGTCTGAACTTTGTGCTCAACTGCGTACAAGCAGACGGCTATGTGACCCACGCGGGCACACGCATGTACAGTCATGCCTTTGCCACCCTATTCCTGGCTGAAATCTGCGGTATGACTCACCGCCAGGATGTTCGGGCCAAGCTGCAGACTGCCGTGGACTTCATCGTGCGCAGCCAAAATGGTCAAGGTGGTTGGCGCTATGTGCCCCTAGCCCGCGAGTCCGACATGTCCATCGTGGTGTGCCAGGTACTGGCCCTGCGCGCTGCTCGCAACATCGGGATCCGCGTTCCACGTAGCACCATCGACCGCGCCCTGGCCTATGTGGTCGAGTCTGCGGTCACCGAACGGCGGGCCACTTCCCGCAGCCAAGCAGGACTGGGTACCTTCCATTACCAAGTGGAAAGCCACAGTCGTTCGAGTTTTCCCCTGACCGCTGCGGGAGTCACGGCTCTGCATGGCTTGGGCATCTACTCCGACGAGTTAATCCTGCGTGGCATCGAGTTCCTGGAGGCCGAAGAGGACATGTTCAACGCGCAGTATGGCAGCCGCGGACACTACTTCTATTGGTACGGCCACTACTATGGTGTGCAAGCCATGTACACCGTGGGCGGCGACCGTTGGCAGAGGTACTTTGTCAAGCTGCGGGAACACTTACTGCGCATGCAAGCCCCCGACGGATCTTGGCCCAATGCGGTGGGTCCCGGCGCCCTGTTCGGAACCGCCATGGGCTGCCTGATTCTCGAAATCCCCTATTCCTTCCTGCCGATTTTCCAGCGCTAACCGGATGCAAGCACAATCATCTCCCGGCGACCTCGCCACGCCCCGACTCGACCAGGCCCTCAATCGCCTGGGAAGCGGCATGCGTGGCCTCGTGTGGCAACATGGTTTGGGCAGCATCCTGTTCGCAGCAGGCCTCTGGCTCGCCTTCGCCTATCTCGCCGACCGCACTCTGCACTTGCCCACCGCCCTGCGCGTGCTGCACGGCGCACTGCTCCTGGGAATCCCCCTTTTCCTCCTGCGCCGAGAAGTTATTTTGGCCCTGCGCCGCATCCCGGACCGCCACGGTTTGGCGATGCTCCTGGAGCGTGGCCATGAAGGAGCCGATGACCGCTTGGTCAGCGCCCTAAGCCTGCGCGAGATTTCCACCCAAGATCCCGCGCGGCCCCTGGTGGAAGCCCTCGTGCACGAGGCAGAGGAACTCGCGAGCACCCTGGACACGGGACGCGCCCTGGATCCCCGCGGCCCTCGCAAGCGCCTTGGGCTGGGCCTTTTGACCGCTACCTTGGCCTCGGCCCTGCTCCTCAGCAACCCCGCCTTGGGAGCCATCTTCCTACGCCGCGCCATAGGTCAAGACGTGGCCTGGCCTCGACGCACGAATCTGAGCGTAGAACTTTCCCTGCCCGTGGGAGTCGAAGTGGATGCAAGCACGCCTGGAATCCTCAGGGCACGTATCGCCCGGGGCAGCGATGTGACCCTGCTGGTCAGCGCCGAGGGTGAAGTACCCGACGCGATCACCTTGAACTTCGCCAACGGAACCCGCAGCGTGGTGCGCACGGCAGGAGCCAAGAGCGTGCGTCCGAGTCTGCGCAACATGCAGAACTCCGAGCAGCTTTGGATCACGGGCGGAGACGACGAACGTGGCTTGCCGCGTATCGAATTGGAAGTGCTGGAACCACCCGACATCAGCGAACTGGCTTTCATCGTCACCCCCCCCGGTTACTCGGGGCTGGAACGCACAGTCGTTTTGGGCACGGAAGTGCGAGCTCTCGCGGGCAGTCGCATCGACGTGTTGATTCGACCGGATCCCCCCGGGGCAACCGGAGTGCTGCGTGTGCTCGGGGAAGAGGGTACGATTGAACTCACACCGCGCCCCTGGAGTTTGCCCGGAGAGGCACCCCAAGGCCCCGCCCTCGGTTGCAGCTTGGATGTGGAAGTGGAGCGCTACTTCCAGGTGGAACTCGTGGACGAACGCGGCCTCAGTAATCCGGATCCGGGGACCTATGCACTGGCGGTGATCCCTGACCGCAAGCCGGAGGTCATCCTCTTGGCTCCCGGCAGCAACGAATGGTCCGTGGTGCAAGGAGGCGCGATTCCTCTGCGCGTGCGTGCGGAAGACGATTTCCACGTGGACCACATGAGCTTCGATGTGCGCGACTCGCAAAATCTGGAAGAGGCCCTCCTGGAAGAGGAATTGACCTTCCAAGACACTGCTCCCCTGGACGGAAACTTCATGGACAGTCAACATCTGGTGTTGGCCCATGAGTTGCTGGAGCTCACCCAAATCGCAGGCGCGGAAGTCGAGCCTGGCTGGAGTGCGGTTCTGCAGGTGGTCGCCCGGGATTCTCACCCTTCCCCGGATCACCAAGCCATGAGTGCCCCGGTGACTCTGCGCTGTGTCAGCGGCGACGATTTCCTGCGCAAGGTCAAGGACGGGTTAGCGCGGGCCGGAGAAGACGCGGCACGCCTCTTGCACGAGACCCGAAACCTGCGCACCCGGGCGGGCCAATTGATGAGTGCCCTCGAAACCGGAGAAGTAGCCACCGACCAAGAAATCGGCAGCCTGCTGAACTCCACCCGCAGATTGCAGGGAGACACCCGTGGCATCGGGCGCGACCTTTCGGGTTTGGCTGAGGGCTTGGTCTATAGCCGACTGGACGAGCGAGCCGGTCCCCTGCTCACTGCTCTGCACAAAGCCCTTGGGGCTCAAGCAGCGCGCACCTTTGATCCGGTTCCCTGGCGTGATGTGGCCCAACAACTCAGCGCTGGGCGCTTGGGCACGCCCGAGCTCGCCGGTGAGTTGCTCACCCTGGTGGACCTTGCCCTTGGCATTAGCGAAGACTCTGCAGATCAGGCAGCGGCGTCTTTGACCGAAGCGCGCACGGCTCATGACCCCATCGCTGCCCAAGCCGCTGTGGCCCGGGGAATTGAAGCCCTCGATCTTGCGCTCGTAGCCCTTGAGGCCCTGACCACGCGACTTGGGGAATGGGACAACTTTCAAAGCGTCCTGACCTTGACCAAGGACCTTCTCAACCGACAGAAGAACCTGACCGAACGCACCAAGAAATTTGCCGAGGGAAACAAATGAGGAATCTGCGCTCACGCCTGTACCGCCTGCTGAATCTGCTACCCGTTCTGTGCGCCCTGTGGTTGTTCGGAGCCAACGGGCTGCAATCCATAGGGGCCCAGCCCCGACAGGGTGATGATCCCTCCAGCGGGGGAATTTCCCGGGAACAAGCCGCCCTCGCGGAAGAGCAAGCCCTCATCCGTCGCCAACTGCGCCGGCTGCGGGAAACCATGGGCGCCTTAGCTGATCGTTTGGAATCCGAAGGCCGGGTCCATGCGGCGAGCCTC
Organism: uncultured bacterium; assembly: GCA_937910685.1. Lineage (GTDB taxonomy): Bacteria > Planctomycetota > UBA1135 > UBA1135. The sequence goes on along the minus strand of CALEMP010000054.1, from coordinate 38,296 downwards.
TTGCGTGATGCTCTCAAGGACCTGGATCTACGCCCGGGTGAAACCGACGGCCGCACCCTTGGGGAATTGATCGACTCATCCGAGAACGATCTAAACGACGGCCGCACCATGAGCGCTCTCGAACGCCAACGGGCGGTGGAAGCCCGATTGATGCGCCTCTTGGAGATCCTGTTGGACCGTCGCTCCCTGGACACCCTCGAAGAAGAACTCGCGCAGCTCAAGGAACTCAAGGCAGCACTTGGGGAACTCAGCCAGAAGGAATCTGGCCTGCAGGAGCGCACCGCCGCCCTGCGCGAGGCATCCAAGACCCCCGAGCACCGAGCCCTCGACGCGGCCCTCGAACAGATCAGCGAGCAACAGCGCGACCTCTTGCGACGTTCCGAAGAATTGGCCCGGGAATCCGGGACCTTTGACCTGGAACAAATGCGCTCGCGGTTGGTCGAGATGCTCACGGACCAGAACTTGGCTGTGAAAGCTCTCCAGGCCTGGTCCCCCGACGATGGGGAACGCCTCGAAAGTCTGCGCCCGGCCCTCGAAGCGGCCCGCACAGCAGAAGAGCAAGCCATGAACCTGGGCGAAAGCGCCGACTCCCTGGCCGCAGCAGCCAAGGCCGAGGACACCGAGGCCAGCGCCGCATCCCTGGCGGAAGAAGCTGCCCGTAAAGGCCGCCAAGCCGAGGCCTCAGGTGACAAGCTCCTTGAGGCCGCCGCAAAAGCCCTCGGGGAAGTGGCAGAGCAAATGCGCGCCGCAACCAACGAGAAGCAACAAGCCGCTGCCCAGGCCGCCGCTGAAGCTCAGGCCCAACAACTAGCCCAGGCCGCAAAGGAAGCGCTGGACGCCGCCCAAACCGCCCGGGCCGAAGCCCTGCAAGCAGCCGAGGAACTCGCCCAAGAGGAAACCACCACAGGCGCCGCCGCTGAACGAATCGCCGAAGCCCTGCGCCAAGCCCAAGAGGCCACCGACCCCGACCGCAGCCGAGCGGAAACCCAACGGGCAGCCCGCGGAGTGGACGAGGGCCTGCACGCCCAATCCCGCATGGGCGACGCGATCAAGGCCAGCCAAGAAGAAGGCCAAGAACGATCCCAAGTGCTGGCCTCTGACCTCGAACGAATGGCCGACAGTCCCGGCCAACAGGCCGAAACCAAGTCCAGCGCAAGCCAAGCATCCGAAGCCCTCGAACGGGGAGCCCAAGCCCAGCAACAGGCGGCCTCCGCCACCGGTTCCCAATCCCAGCAGGAGGCCCAGCAAGCGGCGCAAGAGGCCGCGGGTGAAATGCGTCAAGCACTGCAAGCCCTCGATGAAGCCATCGCTCAAGCGGCCGCAGGCAACGGCGAAGAGAACCAGCGCCAGGCCCTTTCCGAAGAGCAGGCAAGCTTGGCCCAGGACCTGGAAGAGGCGGCCAAGGACAGCGAAACCGCCAGCTTAGGAGAGGCGGCTCAAGAGGCGGTGCAAGCGGCCATGGAACAAGCCAAGCAGGCCATGCAGAAAGCTGCCGAGTCCCTCTCCACCCCGGGCCAGGGCCAAGCGGCCGCAGAACAACAACGGGAAGCGATTGACGCCTTGAACGAAGCCCAAGAGAGTGCGGGCCAGGGAACGCAGCCCTCATCGCCCGAGGGCCAGCAGGCCGCTGCTGAACTGGCCGCCGAGCAAGAGAAACTGCGACAGGAGATGCTCGACCTTGCCCTGCGAAACCAGGAGCGCAACGAAGCCGCCTCCAATGAAGCCCTCGAAAGCGCTGCCAAGAACGCGCAGAAGGCCAGCCAGTCCTTGAGCCAAGCCTCCGGTTCCCAAAGTCCCCCACCCGCCGGTCAGGAGGGCGAAAGCCCCGAGGAGGAATCCGGGGGTTTGGAGGACGCCGAAGAACAGGAAGCCGAAACCAAGAGGGACCTTGAGCAAGCCCTTCGTGAGCTGGAAGAGGAAGAGGAGCAGTACCAACGCCTACGCCAGGAAGAGCTGCTCTTCCAAATCAAGTCCGAGGTTGAAGCGATGCAAATCTCGCACCTGGAACAAATCAAGGCGACCCAAGAGGCACACACAGCCCGCGCAGGATCGGCCAGCGTCTCCCGCCGCACACGCATCACCCTGCGCTCCATCGCTCGGGAAGAAGACGCAGTGGCCGCACGGGCCAAGAAAGTTGCAGACGCCCTCGAAGAGGAGGGCGTGCTGGTCTTTCACGAAATCGTCCGCAACATTGAATCTGACCTGACGCGCATCGTGCGCGATATGGGCGATGCGGGGGGCTACCAATCGGGCGACCGACTGCAAGCCATTCAGGATGACGTCTTGCAATCCCTGACCTGGCTGGCGGAAGCTCTTGAGGACGAAATGGAGCGCCGTGAAGAAGAGCAGGAGGAGCAGCAGGAAGAGGAGCCCGAGGAGAGTGATGAAGCCGAACAGCCCCTGGTGCCAGATGCGGCCGAATTGCGTCTATTGAAGAAGCTCGAAGAGGGCGTTTTGGAGCGCCTCGCCCAGATTCAAGCCCTGCACCCCGAGCTGGCGGACCCTGACGCGGAGCTCAACCCCCTCCTACTTGAAGAATTGACCCGTTTGGCCTATCAACACCGCAGGGTTGGAGAGCTATTCCAGTACTTCCGCCGCCGTCTGGGTGTCCCAGATCCAGACTAGGACAGTATTCAGCAAAAGTGCTATTATGAATCCAGTTGGATTCGAAACCGGCCCTGAGCCGATATGACGAGAACCGACTCTTAGGAACCAAAGCAATGAGAATCACACCCCACCCCACCGTGCGCAGCATCGCCTTGAGCGGCATGGCCGCCAGTCTGCTGCTGTTTCAGGTTCAAGCTCAAGAGATCGAACAATCGGACGACGCGCCGGTGGTGATCAACCCCTTCCAGGAACAACCCGAGTCCGATGCCGCGCGCATGACACGACTGTTCCAAGAGGTCGAACAACGCATGAATCGCAGCACCGAGTTGCTCTTCAGTGCCAGCAAGGGAGACCTCAGCGCGTTGGATCAACTCAAGAACTCGGGTCTCGATGACCTTGGCCAGGACGAGGATGCGAGTTCAGACTCCTCCCGCGCCGCCCTTTCCAGCCTGCTCAACGCCTCGAAAAATGAGGGCGCCCAGATCCTGTCGGCCATCGACGAAATCCTGGAAATCGCTGCCAAGAACGGCGGCACATGAAGCGGCTCCATGAGCGGTGAGGGCAGTTCGCCCTCCGGAAAACCAAGCAGCAGCCAAGCCCAAAGCCAAGGGGAAACCGGTCAGAAAAAAGACGGTGCCGAAGAGCCAAGGGAAGGGGAAGGCGAAGGCCAAGAGAAACCCAGCGATCAACCCTCTGAAAACGGCGAGCCCAAGAGCAGCCAACCGGATCAACCGGGCGGCATCAAGGACCGCGGTGACAAGGCTGCTGAGGGCGAGCGCGAAGCGGCCCAGCGCCCGGGTAGCGACGTGGAGATCTGGGGCAACCTGCCGATTCACCTGCGCGATATCTTCCGCGCCGAAGGACAGGGAGACATGCCCGCCCGTTATCGGGACTGGATTGACTCCTACTACCGCCGCCTCAACGAGCACGACAATCACTAGGGCTGGTCAGGGCGTCCCGGGGGTCTTGATGGCCCTGAAGTTGCAGCCCGAAGACCTAGGGGGAAATCCCGGCCGGGTGCAGTACTATGGGGCCTTCCATGACCTTGCCTGATCCCTTCCATCTGGAACAAGCCTCATCCGCCGAGAGGTTCCCTTCGCGCCTCCTGCGCGTCCTCGGTTTACTGATCCTGATCCCCGCCCTTGGGACTGGCTCGCCCATGGATGACGCCCATGGACAGGGCGTCCTTCCCCAGCTCCATTCCCTGGACCTTGGACGGCTTGCATTCGCCTCGGGCGCGCACCAGGATCCGCCCCAGGGACAAAAGCAAAAGGCCCAGGCCGAGATTCGCGCCAGCATCACCCGGGGTCTCGACTTCTTGGCCGCGCGCCAAGCACTGGTGCGTGATGGCTCCCTACCCGTACCCCACGGGGAACAGGAGTCCCCCATCGGTGTCACCGCCCTGGGCGCTTTGGCCTACATGGCCGGAGGATCGACTCCCACCCGGGGGCCCCATGCGGCGCAATTGGTGCGCGCCCTCGAATACCTCTTGGCCCACCAAGCCCCGATCACCGAAGCCAACCCCGGCTGGATCAGCGCCGCAGAGGACCGCCAATCCCGGGCCCACGGCCACGGACTTGCAACCCTGGCCCTCTCCCAGGCCCACTCTCTCTCACCGCGCAGCCCCCTAGGCAAGCGCATCGGCCAAGCCCTCGCCAGTGCGGTGCACCACATCGAGGGGATGCAAGGACCAGACGGTGGTTGGTACTACGGCCCCGGACGCACAGCGGAACAGGAGGGCTCGGTCACGGTTTGCCTGGTTCAAGCCCTGCGCGGTGCGCGCAATGCGGGCCTGCGAATCAAGCCCAAAGTCATCAGTCACGCGGTGGAGTACGTCAAGGAACTGCAGGATGAAACCGGCGGCTTTCGTTATTCCCAGGCTCACCCACAAACATCGGTGGCCCTCACCGCCGCCTGCCTCGCCACCTTGCATGCCACGGGCACCTATGAGGGCCAAGTCATCGACAAGGGTTATGACTCTATTTGGCGCAAGCTCGAGGGACGCAAACTGATCAAGCCCGGCCAAAGTGCAGCGCGCAGCCCAGCGTTCCCCTACTACGAGCGGCTGTATTTGGCACAAGCCCTCTGGCAACACCCCGATACAAAACAGTTCAAGCGTTGGGCCAAGGCCGAGGTCTTGCTGGCCATCTCCGACCAGCGTTCGGATGGCGGCTGGGAAGACATCCGCCAGGACGGGCGAGGGGAGACGATCACGGGCCGCTATGGCACCACCTATGCTACGGCGATGAACTGTTTGTTCCTTTCCGTGCCCGAGGGACTGCTGCCGATCTTTCGGCGCTAAACCACTGGCCTAAGAGCCGGCTCAAGCGTCGAGGGCAGCGCGCAATTCCACATTGGCCTCAAAAATAGCTGAAAGGAGCGCTGTCTTCTTTTCGTTGGGGGCCTCGGGTGGCGGCAAGGCCTGAACGCCGCGAGGCAGATAGCCGTTCCCTATAGGGTCCGCTGGCTTTTCAAGGGCCTGTACCAGTTCCCCGCGGGTTTCCTCAAGAGTGCGCGAGAGTTTGCGCACCCGTTGTTCGAGGCGGTCGACGATACGCCGGTTCTCGTCCAACACGGCCTGCTGACCCCGTTGACGCTCGCGCTGCAAAGCCGCAACGCCCACGCGCATCACTTCGCTCTCAAGGGCTGAGGGTTTTTCTGGATTGCCTCCCCAAGCCCCAAAGAGCCTGGTCAAGGTGACTTCCAATTCACGATCCCCGGGACCCGATACGCGCACGTCTTGGGCCAAGCGCTTTTGTTCTTCCCCTAGGACCCGACGGCGCTCGCGCAGATCACGCTTGAGGCGTTCAAGGGCCGTGCCAGCCGTGCCGTCCATGGATCCACTGGTGAGCATGGGAGCTTCCGCGGGCACTTGGACCACGGAATCCCCTTCAGCCTCCTCTTGCACCAGTTTCACAAACGCATCACGGGCCGAACGGGAAAAGGCATCCCCAAGATCGGAAGGGTCCCCCAAGGTTCGTTCGAGCAAGGCGCGGTTCACCGCCTTTTCGATCAAGCCCGCCACCCGGCTCATTCTGACCGTGCGCACGGTCTCGACCCCGCGCTCCTTCAGCTCGGCCAAGGTCGTATTGCGCGACCAGCGGCGCACAACCTGGGTGACTTGATCGTTCGCGGGAACCTCCATGTGCCCTCAAAACTAGAGAACCGAGTGGCTCGAATCACGCTTCTCTTGAAACTTCTTCTTGGAGCGGCCCGAACCCTTGTGAACCCCCGTCCCGAGGGCACAATAGGAACCGTGAAGCAGCCCCGTCCCCAACCCACACGCCTTCGGCTCTGGCTGATTCTCTTGCTCGGCATCCCCCTGGCCATCCCGGCTCTTGGGCAAGACGGGGAGGCGACCCACTTGGGAGCCTGGCTGCACACGATTTCCGATCTAAGGGGCCCCGTCGCCCTGGACTACACCGAGGGCGGAGCCCTGTGGGTTGTGGAAGCCGACGGGAACCGCCTCTCACTCTTTGGGCCTTCCGGTAAGCCAAGCCGGCAGCTGGAATCCTCAGGTCCTTGGCTAAATCCCCGGGGAGTCGCGGTGGATACGCGGCTTTACGTGAGCGACCCGGCCTACCGACGGGTGCTGGGAATTGCCGTGGAGGCCTGGCACGAAGCGGACACAGTCGTGCAAGGGCCCTCGGGTCTTTGCGAACCCGGCGCCCTGGATGCCAAAGATGGACGGCTGGTGATCGCCGATCCACTCGGCGGCCGCGTGGTTTTGTTCCAGGGCAGCAAGCGCTTGGAATTAGGTGTGGGTTTGCTGGGAGAACCCACGGGGGTATGCCTGGACGACGAGGGGGGCACCTGGGTATCGGACGCCGCCCGCGCCAGGGTCGAACACTTTGATCCCGACGGAAATCACGTAGGCGGTTTCGGGGACTACGGTGCATTCCGCGGACTCTTGGCCGCGCCTTCTGGAATTGCCTGGTGGAATCACCGGGTTTTTGTGGCTGACCGGGACAACCACCGCATCAGCGTGCACACGGAAGGAGGCGATTTACTTTACACCGTTGGCCTGCACGCCCTTCGGCCGCGGGAAGGCAAGGGACTCTTGCACTATCCCAGCGCAATTGCGGTCTCCGCCGATGGCACGCGCTTGGCCGTTGCCGAACCCCTCGACGGGCGGGTACAGGTCTTCAGCCGCGCCATGGGCGCCGAGCCCACAGTCGATCCCTTGCGCCGCGTCACACCCCAAGCCTCAGCCCACTACGGCCCAGCGATTCGCGCCAGCGGCCAATGGATGTTGCTTGTGGAACCCGAAACCCATTCGGTTCTCTTGCACGACACGCGCCGGGATGAAGCGCCCATCGAGCTGACCAGTTTTGGGCGGCGGGGAAGCGCACTCGGCCGTTGGATTCAACCGGAGGGCATTTGGCTCGACCTTGAAGAACGCACGGCTTGGGTCAGCGACCCTACGGCTGGAATCCTCGACCAGGTTCTCTTGCGCATTGACCCCCAAGCACCCCTCAACCAACACTTGGGTGCAGCAGCCTGGGTGCGGCGAGTGAACCTCAGGGCCCTCAAACGCGATCTGGGTGGGGTTTCCGTTTTCCACGACCCACGCCCCACTGCGATCTGTCGGCGAGAGGGCAAGACCTACGTGATCGACCGCGCCAATCGCTGCGTGCTGGTGATCGATGAAACCCAAACCTGTGTCAAGGTGCTGGGCGCCGGGGTCCTGCTGAAACCCATAGACCTGTGTTTTGACCCCAAGGGCATCCTTTGGATCAGTGATGCCTGGCAGGGCCGTATTCTGGGTTTCGACCCGAACAGCGGAGAGAGCCGTGGCAGCCGTGGAGCCGGGGCTCTCCAAAGCCCCGACGGCATTTGTTGCGACCAAGAGGGGCGCATTTTCGTCAGCGACCGAGCGGCAAATCGGGTTTTGCGTTTTAGTTCCCTGGGAGCCGTGGACCTGTCCATAGGCAAGGAAGGCCTGGGCCCCGAAGGCCTCTTAGGACCGCGGGGTTTGTCGATCGGCAAGGATGGAAACATCAGTGTTGTGGACCATGGCAACCACCGCTGTATGGTCTTCACTACCGAAGGAGAATTCGTGCGCGCCTTTGGTTCTAAGCTGCACGTGCGCCCCGCCATGCAACCGAAGATCTACGACGAATGGGGAAACAAGCGATGAAAGCAAGCACTTGGACCTGGATCCTATGTCTAGCCCTCGGCGCATGCGGCGGCGAGGAAACGCAACCGGTTGCTGCGGACCCGCCGACTGCAGAGTCCACGGACCCCAAACCAGCTGACGAGCCCCTGCCCCTCAAAGCAGATGCTAACGGAGGCGGCTTTCGCTTAGAGCTCATCCCCAGCCCCCACCCGATTCCTCTGAACAGGGATTTCTCCCTTCGCTTTCGTTTGCTGGACAACGAAGGAAAGCCCTTGGCCGAACCCCTCAAGCACATGGCCTTAGATGCTGATATGCCCGAACATGGCCACGGCATGAAGATCGCGCCGGTGCTGGAAGAGAAAGACGGATGGATTCATGCCTCGCCGCTCCTGTTTCATATGCCGGGCCTTTGGGAAATCTACGTGGACCGCACGCAGGGCCATGTGACCGAGCGTGCACAACTGTCCTTCAAGGTGTACTAGACCCCATGCGCCGCACCCTTCTCTGTTGGCTTTGCGTGGTCCTTGGATTGCTCTGGGTTTTTTCCGATAAGAAACCCGAGACGCCGGTGGCACCGGTCCCCGTTACAGCACTGGAAGACCCCTGGCCATTGGATTTGCTACGCCACCTAGGCCCTCTACCCCCGCTTCCCGCAGATCCCACGAACAGCGTTGCGGATAATCCCGCCGCCGCCCACTACGGCCAGTGGCTCTTTTTCGACAAGCGCCTTTCGGGGGATGGAGAAATCTCCTGTGCCACTTGCCATGACCCCGAGCACGGCTTTGCGGACACCCGTCCCATCGCCCTGGGCAAAGCCCTTGGCGAACGCCACGCCCCGACGGTGATTGGGGCTGCCTACCAGCGCTGGCTCGGCTGGGGAGGCCGCGCGGATAGCCTCTGGATGCAGGCACTTGGCCCCATGGAAAATGAAGTGGAAATGGCCGGGGATCGCCAAGAGATCGCCCACCTAGTGCGCTCCGACCCTTTGCTGCGCCAAGCCCATGAAGAGGTTTACGGAGAAGTTCCCAAGGACGTGGACACGCTGTTCGCCCAACTGGGCAAGGCTATCGCCGCCTACGAGCGTCTCTTGATACAGAAAGATTCACCCTTTGACCTTTGGGTGCGGTCCATCCTCGATCTGCCGGGCGGTGATCCCACAGCACTTAACGAAGAACAACAGCGTGGCCTGCGCATTTTCCTCGGGCCGGGCCGCTGCACCCTTTGTCACTTGGGTCCCACCCTGAGCGACTTGGAATTCCACAACAACCAGCTCCCCACCCACCCCGACGGGCCACGGGACGATGCGGGTCGCTATCAGGGCGCACGCTTGGTTCAAGAGAGCCCTTTCAACGCGGCCGGCCCGTACAGCGATGCACCCGAGGGCGAGGCCGCCGAACGTGTGCGTGCCCTTGTGCAATCATCAGAGTCCTATGGGGAATTCCGCACACCAACTCTTCGGAACCTCGCCCGCCGGGCCCCCTACGGGCACCAGGGGCAATTCCCCGATTTAGGCAGCGTCTTGAGGTTTTACAACACCCTCGAAGATCAGGATTTACGCAGCCATCATCAGGAACAATTACTGCAGCCCCTGCGTCTGGATAATGCTGCCCTAGGTGCTCTGGAGGCCTTCCTCTTGGCCCTAGAGGGCCGCGACCTGCCAGGTCATCTGGTCCAGGCACCCGTTGCACCGATTCGAGACTAGGGCCCCCACTGCCCCACTTTCAGGGAATCCTGTCCCGGGATGCTGCTCGGACATGACTTGGCCCACCGTCCATCACCCGGGGGGGATAGACTTCAACACGTACCCCCATACACACGCCGTGACCACGGCACCCTCTCATACCCTGCCATACCCCATGCGAAGCCTGCTCCTTACCTCTTGTGCCCTGCTGCTTTCCGCAAGCGCCATCGCCTTGCACGATGACGACCCAAAGATTCTGAGTCGCAAGCTGCCCGTGAACGGCCCCATTTGGCGCAACAGTCCTAGCTTGACCCAGGGCGGCGGCAGCACGACCACGAACATGCCCGGCGCCGGTTTTGATTCCCAAGGGGTCACGCTCCAGGCTTGGTTTCCCCTGAACCAAATCGACAACGCCTCGTCCGGCAACGATTGTTGGGGCTACACAAGTCCCAGTGGCCGTGAGTACGGAATCATGGGCACCTCCAACGGCACGGCCTTCTTCGAGGTCACTAACCCATCGGCAACTCAGCTGATCGATTGGGTGGACGGTAACGACAGTCTTTGGCGCGACGTCAAGGTCTATGGGAACGTAGCCTATTCGGTGACCGAAGGCTCGGGCGGCATCCAAGTGATCAGCATGGCCAACATCGACAACGGTACGGTCAGCTTGGTCAACACGATCGACGATGTGAGCACTGCTAACAGCCATAACGTGGTGATCGACGAGGTCTCGGGTTACCTCTACCGCTGTGGCGGCGGCAGCAACGGCCTGCGCATGTACAGCCTCGCCAACCCCACCAGCCCCCAGTATGTGGGCAGTTGGAACACGCGCTACGTGCACGATGCCCAGATTGTGACCTACACCACCGGCCCCCACGCGGGACGGCAGATCGCCTACTGCTGCGCTGGCCTCAGTGGCGGCTCAGGAGACACGGGCCTGACCATCGTGGACGTGACCAACAAGTCCAACCCCACGGTCATCAGTCAGGTTTATTGGCCAAACCGGGCCTATAGCCACCAGGGCTGGATGAGCGAAGATCGCCAGCTGTTCTACATGGGCGACGAGCTTGATGAGAACGGCGTTCTGCCCACCACGACCTATGTCATCAACGTGGCAGATCCCGACAATGCGTTCTACATGAACTCATTCACCAACGGTAACTTGGCAATCACGCACAACTGCTACACCAAAGGTGGCCTGCTGTACGCCGCCAACTACACCAGTGGCCTGCGTATCTTTGATTTGAACCAAAGCGCAACCAACCCGCCAGAGATTGGGTACTTCGACACCTATCAAAGTGGCGATGGAGCCTCTTTCAATGGGCTCTGGAGCGTCTTCCCTTACTTCGCGAGCGGCACGGTGATCGGCAGTGATCTGGAAGGAGGCTTCTTCGTATGGGACGTGGGCGATGCGGACTTGGTCTTGACTGTGGCGGGCGGAGCGCCCGAAATGGTTGCACCTTCGGGAGCCACGATTGACGTGGAGATCACCGAGAACGTACTCGGTGCCCTCGACCCGGCGACCACCAAGTTGTTCTTCGATGTGGGCATAGGCATGCAGAGCGTGCCTCTGCAGGCCATAGGCGGAACCACTTGGCGCGCCGCATTGCCCACGGGTATTTGCGGTACGACGGTGGACTGGTATCTCGCTGCGGACTCCACGTCCGGGCAGACCTACTCCACTCCCACCACCGCACCAACCACGGTCTACACCTCGGTCTTTGGCTACGGCGAAACCTTGATCGCCAGCCTCGACATGGAGACCAACGCTGGTTGGACCGGCGGCATCCCAGGGGACACGGCCTCCACGGGGGTTTGGGAGCGAGGCAACCCCAACGGCACCGCCGCCCAACCGGAAGACGATCACACTAACCCAGGAACTAGCTGCTGGTTCACGGGCCAGGGCAGCGTTGGTGGCAGCCTCGGCGCCAATGATGTGGACGGGGGTTACACCACCCTGCGCAGCTCGAACTTCGATGTTTCGACCCTAAGCGATCCGAAGATCTCCTTCTGGCTGTGGTATTCCAACACCACCGGTGGATCCCCGGGCGCGGATACCTTCCGGGTCGCCCTCTCGAACAACGGCGGCGTAAGCTGGGTCACGGCCCTGACGGTCGGTCCCAGCGGCGCTGGCACGTCAGGCGGCTGGGAAAAGTACAGCCTGCGCATGGGCGATCACCTGACCATCACGAACCAATTGCGCGTTCGTTTCGTCGCCGAGGACGCGGGTTCCGGCTCGATTGTCGAAGCAGCGGTGGACGACTTCACCATTGGGGATGTGGATTGCACAGCACCTGGCTTGGGTGTTCGTTACTGCTCCCCGAACGTGTCGAACTCCACCGGCACGCCGGCGACCATCAACGCTACCGGAAGCAACGTGGCCACGGACAACAACCTGACCATGACCGCAACGAACCTGCCCCCGAACCAGTTCGGCTATTTCCTAGTCAGTGCCAGCCAGGGCTTAATCGTTGGCCCCGGCGGTGCAATGGGCAACCTTTGCCTGGGTTCCCCCATCGGGCGCTTTAGCAACAACGTGATCAACTCGGGTCCCTTCGGGACCATTGCCTTGGGCATCAACCTGACCTCCCTTCCTGCGCCTCCCACCTTCAACCATACGGTTCAGGCGGGAGAGACTTGGAACTTCCAAGGCTGGTACCGTGACGTGGTGATCGGCATGCCGACCTCCAACTTCACCGACGGAATTTCGGTTCTGTTCCAATAGGCGCGAGCCTAAAGACTGCCCCCCAGTCAATTCTAGAACGTCGCCACTTCCACCGCTTCCACCGTGTGGGGCACGAAGGGCGGGGTCTCCATCAAGAGGTTCTGGTCATAGGCCCAGTCCCGGTAGGGTGCCTTGTAGCGGTTGCCGCCATAGGCCCAGGCGCCGGTGGCCAAACGGTTTTCCCAGGCTTGGATAAAGGACCCGTTGATGTAGCAGTGGGTGCCGCTCCAGCTCTCGTGGAAGCGCGGCAGGTTCTCGAAGCCACCATTGTAGGACGAACCAACGGTGGGCAAGTTGCCGGTGAAGATGGAGACGTTGAAGGTGGTCTCGGACGCACTGGGTAAACCACCGCTGAGGGACTTGGAGCCATCCCAGCTGTTCGAGAGCATATTTACCGCGTCGGCAATCACCGCCGAAACGATTGGATTGGACGGGGTACCTCCACTCACGTTGTAGTCCCCCTGAATGTAGAGCGAGCCCTCCGTCACAACGGAAAGGTCATTGTAAAGGGTATCCCCATTGGACAAGAGCACGCCCTTGGCGTCGGATCCCGTACCCATACCCGCGTGGCCCACGTACAAGAGACCGTTCTCCGGGAAAATTCCAATTGTGGCGCCCCCATTGCTGGCCTGGTAAGCGAGCTCTAGGTCCCGCAGAATCCCCAGATCCACTTGAACAACATCCACTTCGTTGCTGGTGGATTGACGAGTATCTGGGACCTCACCCAGGGAAATTGCGCCAGCCACCTCTGCGGTCACATCGCCCCAGCCCGCCATCTGGAGAGGGTCGAGGAGGTCGCTTGTCGCCAGTGGACTGTAGGCCCGCCAAGAGGAGCCGTCCTCGTCCACGATGATCTTCAGGCCTGCCTTGTTGTTGTAGTAACCGGGGTCATAGAAAGGGCCCGCGTCAGCGCCTGTTGCAGGGCGGTAACTCTCCGTGGCTGCGTCGAGGACCCAACTGCCGGTTTCCCCGGGGTCACTGGGCACAAAGGCCTGAATCGACTCGATGTCCGCCAGTTGCACTTGCCCGACCTGCTCGGGGTGGGCTGAACCGGTGCCAACCGTGTAAGGGAACTCTTCCTCAGCCGGAATCCCATACCCATCGGGGGCATCCCAGTACTCAAGGGCTCCCGCATGGAAGGGCAACCAATCGCCACTGTCCAAGAAATCCCCATCGCCGTTGGAGTCATAGCCCACGGTGAAAGCCGAGTCATAACCGCTGATGTTGCTGGGGATCGAGCCCAGCTGCGAGTAGCTATCCATTCGAAGGTACTCTGAAGGTTCGGACGGATCAAAGGGGTTGGCCACCCACTTACGCACCATCACAGTGCCGTTGGACGAGGTGTTATCCTTGCGCCTCCGGTACATGTTGCCCACCGCCCGTAGGTGGTTGGTGTCCATGGTCAGAGTGTTGTTGCATCCGAGGAAAAGGTCGCCGTTGCTGTGCACACGACCGGAAACGGTCATGCTGGGGCCTGGGTTTATCTCCAGGTCGTCCTCATAGAAAATTGTGTACTGGGTGGCGGGGGTGCGAGTCACGCGAAAGATGCGCGTGACCGTGGCACGTTGACTCGCCCCGCGGGGCGCAGAGGATCCGGGTATAAAGTCTCCCCACAGGTCCCGGCCATCGAGGGTGAATCCTTCGAACAGGGCGCGGTTCGCCACGCTCATTTGGTCCAAGCTAGCGGTCAACTCCACTGCCCCAGTGCTAGGATCATCCGTGGTCCCCACTAACTCCCAACTAGCTTGGCCCGACACCACCACGCGCAGCTCGAACAAGCGACTCGTGCGTCGCAGGAAGGCGCCACCAGAGTTGGCTTGGGTGTAGGGGTCTCCGAGGCCCTGAATTTTCCAACCTATCTTATGGAAGGGCGTTCCTCCTGTCCCCGAGTGCCCAGTGGACACCATGGTCACGCCTTTCATGAAGAACGCCTCAGCACCCGCAGGCGCATCCAACATCCACCGATCCCGGGCACTCTCCACCACCGTCTCCGTACTGGGCGTGGCTTGCTGCCAATCGTCTTCGCGGTACCAATTCGCCAAGCGCTCTTCCAAATGCACCGAGGCAGAACCAAGCACAGCCTCTGCGAGGTACTGTTGATCTGCTTCGGTTTCGCGCACGGAAACCAACTTGGCGTCAATGCTGGAGTTGGTCATCAAAAGGGCCAACATGGCAGCTGAGACGGAAGCTCCGAAGAGGGCATAGACCATGGCAATGCCTCGCTTGCGGCCATTGCCCCCGGATTTTGAAATGTGGTTGATCATTAACATATTGTTTTTTGTTCCTGCGCCTCACTCCTCGGGAAAGCGCGCGTCTCCAAAGGGCAAGCGGAGAATGGCCTCCGAGCGGTAGTGGTGGGCGCGTCCACGTTTATCTTCTCCGCGCATCCAGATCGTGACCACCAGAGCATTGGCCGCAACCACAACTCCCAGTCCCCCGTTAGCGGGGTCAAAGTCATCCTGGCTCTCCCAGTACTGCAGATCTTCCGCATACTTGATGTCGAACCAGTCCACGCCGCTGACCACAACCTCGCGTCGGAAGGGATAGTCAGGGTCCCCGGCGGGAACCCTCGGGTCACGAATGCGCCGCACCAACACGTTACGTCCATCGGAACCCGGCTCGACGATCCAAGCGATGTCGTTCAGGCTCCAGGCAATGCGGGTCTCTGCGTCCACTTCAAGGCGCGCACCGTCAAGGCCCAGATAGGGGTCGGGGTGCACCAAATCAGAAACCACTTGGCTCATGACACCATCCCCGTTGCAGTCGAGCTCTGGAATGCCGTCACCGATCCACTCACCGTAGGCACCGCTGACCGTATAACCGAACACATCATGGTCAGGCCGTCCGTTGGCGTCCTGGTCTGCCGGCAGGGCGAGAATCAAGGAGGATTGGACCAAGGGATCGCTGCGATCGAGACCAAGGCGATCCACGTAGGCAATCATCCCCAAGATCGGAGCCGGAGTATGAAGGTGCCCACGGGCGGTAAATGTGGCCCCATCGAGGGCTACGCGGGAACCCACCATGCGGGCGGTCCCCGGCACTCCGCCGTAGTAAAGGTGCGGGTAATGCAACCCATCCACGGTCCGGATGCCAGTCATGCCCAGGTCCGCGCGAATACGGCCCATGGCCTTGCGGGCATCCCGGGCGAGTTTCAGATCAAGGGCATTGGCCTCCGTCACATCTCTCATGTCCTGGGTCGCCCCCACCACCCAACTGGAAAGTGTGCCTAGGATGCCGGCCACTATCAGAATCTCCAAGAGAGAGGTGCCCGTCGTACTTTGAAAAATCCGCCTCATCTTCTTAGCGCCCCATTTGGTAGGTCACGAATTGGTGCTTGCGCACGTCTGCTCCGATCATTTCGTAGGGATCAGAGTCAGTGCCGTCGGGGTTGAAAGCTGCGGTGGGATAACCGTCATCGTCCCATTGGCTGCCCTTGCGCTGACTGCGGCTGTCGACCCACTCCGCCATCAACATAATGCTGAGCCCCACAGGTGCATCGAAGTCTGGATCTGGTCCCGGAGATACTGGGATGTCGGTCAGGTCCAATCCGGGATAAACAAAGAAGAGACGCTGCTCGCGCAGGGTAGCCAAGCGACTTTTATAAATCTCCTGACGGTCTTCACCGGGGACGGACGCGGGCGGGCTAACTGGACGGGCGCGTAACCCTTCGGAGTATGCGGGCATGAGCCAGCGCGGGCCGTACTTGACGGCACCGGCCCAGTCTGTGTCAGCCCGGGCAGGATCCGGATAAAACCGCTCGCTGGGATAACCCACCAGCTTGGATTCGATGTCCTGGGCCAAACAATCCTCCATGGCAGAGGACAACTCTGAGAGGGCAAGCTCTTTCTCTGCTGAACCTCGACTCGAGCGGTCAATGACCAGCTGGCCGCTGAAGTGCGCCCCAAGGGACACCCCCAGGACGCCCAAAGCCATCACGACCTCAACAATCGAGAGCCCGCGCTGCTTGCGCTGGCCTGGCCGTTGTTTCCATCCCCTGATCATTTCATTATCCCCATACCGAATCCTGGACGACTCGTGCGTTTCCCCGCACCAATCATCCATCCCCTAATTCGGCATAGGAAGGGCATCACCCGCAAACCGAACGGAGCCGGTCCATATATGGCACTAACGTGCCCCAGAACTAGTCAATCTCGAGGACTTTGACAGCATCTGTCTTACTCGCGCGCTCAATGGGAGACAGATAGGGTGCGAGCTCGTGGGTCTCGAACCCGGCCCCGCGGAGAGCTCGGCCCAGGGCCTCGGCCTTGCCCTCCACCATGATCCGGTCCTCGGCACCCAATTCAACCCGGGCATGGGTCCCATGATGGCGCACGCGCAAGACCCGAATGCCTAGGTCATGGAGGGCGTCCTCGGCCTTCTCCACTTGGGCCAGTACTTCGGAAGAAACCCTGGTTCCTACCGGGATGCGTGACGCAAGACACGCGCTGGCCGGCTTGTCGGCCACCCGCAAGCCCGCTTCCCGGGCATAGCGACGCACGTCTTGCTTGGTAAATCCAGCTTCTGCGAGGGGCGCGTGAACCCCATGTTCCCGGGCGGCACGCTGCCCCGGGCGATCATCGAGAGCATCGTCCGCAATTTCCCCGAGGGCGACGAATGGGATTCCGTGCCCCTTGCGCCACAGATCAAGGGCCTCGAAGAGAGCCGCCTTACAAAAGTAACAGCGATCCCCGCGATTGGCCTGGTAATCGGGATTCGCTTGCTCGAGGGTCTTGAGCTCGACCAACTCGATTCCAATCCCTTCGGCAGTCTTGCGAGCGGCCACCAACTCACGTCGGGGCAAAGACGCTGAATCAGCGATCACCGCCCGGGCTTGTTCTCCCAGAACCGAAAAAGCCGCGTGGCTCAAAACGCTGGAATCCACTCCGCCGGAAAACGCAACGGCTAGGGGACTGAGATCTTCCAAGCGGGCCAGAAGCTGAGCCCTGCGCTCGGAATAGGAGTCATCTCGTTGCATGCTCAAACCCCTTTCCCATCCCCCACATAACTGCGCATGTTGTCCACATATCCCTGGGCCGAGCGCCGAAAGTCTTCCACTTCCTCGTCGGTGATCTGACGCACGATGCGACCGGGAACACCAACCACCAAAGAGCGCGCTGGCACTTGCATGCCCTCCTTGACCACCGTGCCCGCAGCGATCAGGCATTCGTCCCCGATGGATGACCCGGCCAAGAGGATCGCGCCCATGCCAATCAGCGTGCGATCCCCCACCTTCACCCCGTGCAGCACACAACCATGCCCCACGGTGACATCTTCGCCAATCACATTGGGAAGCCCTGGATCCGCGTGGACCATGGTCAAATCTTGAATGTTCGTACGTGCACCAATGACCAGGGGCGCGTCATCACCACGCAGCACACAACCAAACCAGATTGAGACGTCCTCGCCCAAAGTAATGTCGCCAGTCAATACGGCGCCCTCGGCGGCAAATGCCCCCCCTTCCAGAGGCTTCATCAGGTTGGTCTTGGGATACAGAGTCATGGTTAAGTGGCAAGGGAGAGCAGAACAATCTGCACCCCATTATTCATAGCGTGCAGCGCAAAAGGAACAAAGAGATTCCCGCTCAGAACCATGGCCCCCCCCATGGCAAGGGCCAGCACAAAGATCGGACCCGAAGCTGCGGGACCGTGCAGGGCTGCGAATATCAAGGAACTCAAGCCTATGGCCCCTGCTGTTCCGAAACGCGAGCGCAAGCTATTGAGCAGGACACCACGAAAAAGCAGTTCTTCCAGGAATGGGATCAAGAGAACCACCAGCAAGAAAATGATGCCGGATCCTTCGCCGCTGGTAGAGATTAGGTCTTTCACATCCTGCACCGGCAGCTCACCGGTGAAGAACACCCAGGCTTGACTCCAGAAGAGGTTAAAGCCAAAGAAGAGCGGCATCAGCAGAAACCAAACCATGATGCCCGTGCGCAAACCGCGCCCGGAACCAGGGCTGACCCAACCCAATGCCTCGAGGCGGTCCGCCGCAATGCTGCTGCGCAGCGCAGGGTAGGTGGCCACGGCCATCAGGGCAGCCGAGAGAGCTAGTTGTCGCGAAGCGTCGAGTTCCACGCCCATGGACTCCGTCAACCCAGCCACAAGAATACTCGCCAAGAGGAAGAGGCCTAAGCCCATAAAGAACTCACGTCGCCCCACCGCAGGCGGAAGCGGAGGGCCAGGATCTTGGGGGTGCCGTCCCTGAATCAACTGGATCGCCAAAACCCCCAGTCCAAGCCCAAAGAGCATCAAGCCCAGGGTCAAGAGGAACAACAAGGGGCTCACGAGTTCTTCGGGGTTGGGCTGCATCAGGAGGAAAGCGCCTCACCCAACAGGCCAGCCTCGGGAGAAGACGCTTGAGCATGCAAGCGAGAGGGCATACGTCCAGCAAGGTACGCGTCACGACCCGCGCAGCAAGCGAACTTCATCGCCCGGGCCATGCGTTCGGGGTCTTCTGCTCCTGCTACAGCCGAATTCAAAAGGACCCCGTCAGCCCCTAACTCCATGGCCTGGGCCACATCGCTTGCGGTGCCAAGCCCCGCGTCCACGATCAGTGGCAAGTCGACCAAGCTGCGGGCGATCTCGATGTTCCCAGGATTGGAAACGCCGCGGCCAGAGCCAATGGGCGAACCCGCTGGCATGACCGCCGCCGCACCAGCGTCCGCCAAAGTCGCCACCAAACGGGGATCATCAGAGCAGTACGCCATGACATGGAAGCCCTCGGCCACCAAGATCTTGGTGGCTTCCACCGTACCCAGGGGATCCGGCAACAGGGTGCGCGGGTCACCGATCACTTCCAACTTGATCAGGGGTGTGTCGAGCAGTTCCCGGGCCAGCCGCGCCGTGCGCAAAGCATCAGCCACCGTGTAGCAGCCCGCGGTATTGGGCAAGATCTGGAAACGCTTGCGATCAATATGATCCAGCAAACTGGTTCCCGCCCGCTGGTCAAGGTTGACCCTTCGCACAGCAACGGTGATCAACTCGCTGCCCGAGGCATCGAGGCAAGCGATCATTTCCTCGTGCGAGGCATAACGCCCCGAGCCCATCAAAAGGCGCGAGGTCAGTTGCAGGGACCCGATCTTGAGGGGCTTGTCCAAGGGAACTCCCATGAATCAACCGCCCCCCACCAGGGTCACGACTTCGATGCGATCCCCGGCGCTAAGATCGCGCTCGGTCCACTTCGCCCGCGGAACCAACTCACCGTTCACTTCCAGTGCAACCTGAGTCCCGGCCACGCCCATGGTCTCAAGCAACCCTGGCAACTGGGTGCCCGCGGGCACCTCTTGGGGCTTGCCGTTCACCAAAAGGGTAAGACTCATGGGCTGCAGTATAGAAAAGCCCCTAGGTCACGCGCAGGAAGGCGCACTTGAGGTAGTCCGTTTCCGGCAGCCCAAGCCGCACCGGGTGGTCCGGGGAGGCGCCAGTGAAGGCTTCCAGCATGGTGTCCCGGCGACTGACCCTTGCCGCAGAGGCCAGGTGACCCAAGAATTCCGAAGCCCAAATTGCATGGGAGCAAGAGGCACTGACCACATGGCCCCCGGGGACAGCCAGAAGCATAGCCCGCCGGTTGAGTTCCACGTATCCGCGCTCGGCGCCGCGCTTCTCGCGCTTGTTGCGAGCGAAGGCCGGAGGGTCCACCACAATCATGTCCCAAAGCTCATTGGCCTCGGCACGCTTGCGCAGATCCTTCATGCAATCCACCCGTTCAACCTTGACCTTGTCGGCGACACCGGAGAGTTCCGCGTTGACCAAAATCCGCTCACAGGCAGCGGCGTTTTGCTCCAAGCAGAGAACCTCTTCTGCTCCTGCGAGCGCCGCACGAATCCCGAACAGGCCGTCATAGGCAAAGGTATCCAGCACGCGTCCGCCGGGACGCAGGGCCGCCGCTTTCACGCGATTGCTGCTCATATCCAGGTACGCACCGGTCTTGTGACCTTCACGCACATCGACACGATAAACCAATCCGCCCTCTTCGCGCACCTCGATGGGGCCATCGATAACGCCACTCAAGAGTTCGACCCGGGGCTCGAGGCCTTCAAAGCGTCGCACGGACAGATCCGATCGTTCCAAAACCGCAGTGGGCTCAAAGGGCAGAGCCTCAATCAGCACCTCCACGAAGAAATCGCGCATGCGATCCGCAGCTTGGGTGCCGATCTGCAGCACTAGGGTCTTGGCATAGCGATCAACGACCAAGCCAGGAATCCCCTCCGCATCTCCGCTGATCAAGCGGCAGGCGCCTTCAGGATTCATCATGCCCAGATTTTCCCGGGCGCTGATGGCTCGGCGCATTCGCCCGAGCCAGAAGTCCCGATTGGGCTGTTCCTCTTCTCTGGTGACCATGCGCAGAGCAATTTTGGACTCGGCGCTATAGAGGCCCCAGCCCAAAACTTCGCCCTCGGGCGCATAAATAGGAACCAGGTCACCGGGAGTTCCCTCCCCGTCAGCTACATCGTCCTTGTAAATCCAAGGATGGCCTTTCAGGAGCCATCTGCGGCCTTTGCCGCTCAATATCATCTTACCCATGGAGTTTTTTCCTCTCTGTCGAGCCGCGCAGCTTATCAGAGGGAGGACGGGGAAGGGCCGCAGACTTGCCCAATCAGCAAACCTTCAGTCCACCAGATCTAGAAACCGTGAATCTTCCCGCAGGCTGACCAGATCAGGATCCCGCGCGGCCCAGTCTTTTTCCCGGCGCAATTCGCCTGGGGTAGTCCCCGCCTGGGCCAGGGAGCGCTCGAGCCACTGAAGGGCCGCATCTCGATTGCCCAGCAGGGCCTGGGTGCAGGCCAAGTTGTACTCCATGCCCGGTTCTGGGCTTACCTGGCTCAAGAGGTCCAGGGCCTCTTCAAGACGCCCCGCCCGGGCCCGATAGCAGGCGAGCAACACGGTGGAAGAGGCAGTGCCCCGAAGCTCATGAGCCCGCTCCACCCAAGCTACAGCTTTCTCCGGTTGCCCTAATTTGACGTTCGCATTGACCGCCAAGGAGGACAACAAACGCGCCAACTGACCCCGGGCCTGAGCCATAAGCCCTCCCCCAATTCCACGGGCCTTGAGCGTCGCGATCAGACTTTCCGTGCGATCCACACCACGCAACAAAGCCTCTTCCGCACGGAGAGGTTCATCCATGTCGGTGTAGGCAGTCCCCGACTGACTATCCGCCCGGGCCTGCTGAATTTGGGACAACAGGAACCAGCTCGGGAAATCTCCAGCCTCGGCAAGGTCGCGCCCATAACGAGTGGCAAGAGCGAGGGCCTCCGAAGGTCGCCCCTCCCGGCGCAAGTCCTCGGCCAATCGCAATGCCATATCGCTGGGCCACCTGAGACTGCTGACAACCTCCCAATTCAACGGTCCAGCCACGAGATTGTTGACAAACCGCACCTGACCGCGCTGGTCTTGTCTTGCGCGGAAAGAATCCTCATCCAGCAAGAATGGTACGCGCCGGGCTTCCACAGTTCTCCGCTCCGCGTTTAAGAAGCGCTCGCTCAGACGCTTCATACTCCAACGCCGCTCATCGAGCCAATGGCTCCGCAGAGGGTCTTGGAGCGGGTTTGTCACCATTTCGTCGTCCCAGTCGTAGGGCACGAAACCAGGCATTTCGAGCCCGGAAACCGTAGCTAACAGACGGCCCAAGGTGCGGCGCGCCGCCAGCCCTCGATCGGCTGAATCCTCGGATATGCCGCGCGTACCCAACAACAACATCACCATAGACATATCACCGCGTAAGACCGCATCCCAGTTGCTGGTGGTGGAGATACTGTGCCGCGCATTGGCCGCATCAATCTCCAAGCAGGCCTGGTGCAAGTCCCTTGCCCGATGCAGGGCGGTCCCGAGTTCCTGCCCCGAAGGGGATCTTGGATCCACCAGCAAATCCCCATAGAGATCCGCCAGAAGAAGCAGACCTCGCACCTGCATGGCTTCCGCGTACATAATCTGATTGACGCGGGAATGGGTACGATCACCGCGAGCGGCAATCGTCGCGACAAGGTGCTGGTGACCCCGTGCCAGATACTGTTTGCTTTCCGAGTGCTGGCCACCGGCAACCGCAACGATCGCCGCCAAGAGTTGAATGCGACTGACCATCATTTGGGCTTCGAAAGAACCCCTTTGATCTAAAAGGATCCCGGGCACCTGATGCAGGAGCGCGTCAGACCAGCGCTTGGCCAAAGCCCAGTCCCCGCCACCGAGCAAAGTCACCCGGGCCAGGTCGATCAGCAACCAACGATTGTGCGAGTCCGCCGCCAGCAGGGCCTCCCCTCTTTGTGCCATCAGCTCTGGATCTCCCAGGGCCCCCAGGCGGGCAATCAGGGTCCGGAGCCCCGCGATCCCTGCCGCCCGCAGGGTGGGGTCCAGTCCCCGCCCGGCAAAGACGAGCTCCATGGGGCTGGTCTTCGGAGCAGCGGGATCCGCCAGCAGGGGCGCTAGCCTTGCGAGGGCTGCGGCGGCTAAAACCGGGTTCGACGGGGCCTCAAGGCCTCCCTGCTCCTGGGCCATCAGACCTAAGAGAGGGCCTAAACTACGGGGTGTAGCGGGTAAATAGCTCAAAACCAGAGCCCCCTGGGCCGGTTCAAAGCCCCGGGCAAGGCCCAAGAGGGCCTGACAACCGGCCCGGGTGTCAAAGGCACCGAGAATCTCCATGGCGAGCAATCCAGAGGGGGATTTGGGCCCCGCCTCCGCGATTTGAGCCAGGACTCCAATGAGCCCTGGGGATCCACGGCCTGGATCTACCCTGAGGGCCAAAAGGGCGGCATACCGCTGCTGCTCAGTTTGCCCAGGATCCAGCCGAGCCACCCACTGCTCCGGCCCCCGGCCCGGCTCCTGCGAGGAGACCTCTTGAACGACTCGAGCACTCGAGAAACCAGACTCGGGGAACACCGGCACCCCAGGACCCAAGCCGCAGCACCCGGCCCAAAGGCCAAGGACACCAAGGGTTCTGCTCAAAGAATTGAACCGGAACTCCACCCTAATTCGGCCCCCCCGAATCCTCGGCCCGGTCCCCATCATTCGAGACCCCATCGCTCCCCTCTTGTCCCTCTTGTCCCTCTTGACCCTCTTGTCCTTTACGCAACCGATACTCAAACGTGCGTCGAGAAATCCCCAGGCGCCGGGCCGCCGCCGATGCATTGCCACGGGTGGCTTTCATGGCTGCGCGCAATAGGGCATCGTTCAGATCATCCAGGGAAACCCCCGCCGCAAGGGCAGACTCGGCCACTTGATCCGCTGCGCCACAAGCCCCTTCGGCCAAGTAGGCCAGGGCCTCGGCCTGCACCTCGGAATCATCCCCAGCTAGGGCTAAGGCCCGTTCTAGGGCATTTCCCAACTCAGCCAAATTTCCGGGCCAAGGGTGAGCGGCGAGAACTTCCAGGGCTTCTTTGCTCACCGGGCGCGGCTCAAGACCCGCCCGTTGTGCCGCGTCCCCCATCATAGCCGGCACCAATTCTTGCAGGTCCTCGATACGATCCCGAAGGGGAGGTACCACAAGTTCAACCACCGCTAGGCGATAGAAAAGGTCCTCCCTAAAACGCCCCGCCGCCACTTCCTCTTGGAGAGGTCGCCGGCTGGTGGCGATGATGCGCACATCGATCGGGGTGGACTTGTCCGCACCCAAGGGTTCCACGACTTTCTCCTGCAACACCCGCAGGAGTTTGGTCTGCAGAGCTGCGGGTAAATCCTCGACCCCATGGAGCACGAGTGAGCCCCCTTCCGCCGCTCGGAAACGTCCCAGCCGAGCTTCGCCCGCACCGGTGAATGCCCCTGCTTCATGGCCAAACAACTCGGCCTCCAAGAGGGCGGGCGAGAGGGCTGCGGGCTGAACCACCATGAGAGGACCGGTGGCCCGCTCGCTGGCCTGGTGCAGAGCCCTCGCGGCCCGGGACTTTCCGCTGCCGGACTCCCCCACGATCAAGACCGTAGTGTGGGTCTGGGCGAGTTTTTCAAGACGTGACCGGAAGGCCCCCATCACAGTGGAATGCCCGTCCAGCGAGGTGGATTTCCCCTGCAGCTGGGAGCCCGGCTGAGAATTCCCCCCCGAAGAGTGATTCTCTGGGCCTCCTGCGGTTGACGCAGACCCCTGGGGTACTTCAAAATGATCAGTCACAGTTCCTTTAGTCTTGTTCTGGTGAGCGCTTCCCCGCGTGCACTTGGACGTCTGCCGGGAGTGGGGGTTACCCCGCTTCCTTGCATATTAGGCTAGGAACCCCGTCACTGCCAGAGAACCCTGAACAAGCCCCCCGAGGGCATCCCCATGAACCCCGACGAGCTCCTGCGCCTCATCGATGTCCTTCAAATCCAGAAGGACGTCTCCAAGGAGGCAATCTTCCTCGCCCTTGAGGACGCCCTAGCCCAGGGTGTTCGCAAGCGGCTCGGTATGGGTGAAGACTTGATCGTGACCATCAACCGCACCTCCGCCGAGGTCACCGTCGAGGACGAAGAAGGCGAGATCGAGATCGAGATGGCAGAGCTCGGACGAATCGCAGCCCAAGCAGTCAAGCAGGGCTTCTTCCAACGGCTGCGCGAAGCCGAGCGGGACACGCTCTACGAAGAGTACGAAAACCGCGTCGGCACCCTCATCAACGGCCAAGTCCAGCGCTATGAAGGTCAAGACCTAGTGGTCAACCTCGGACGCACCGAAGCCTACCTTTCCCGGGAAGACCGAGTGCGCAGCGAGACCTTTGCACCGGGTGACCGCATCCGCGCCATCGTGGTCGAAGTGCGCAAGGACGGCAGTCGTGTACGCATCCAACTTTCGCGGACGCACCCCGACTTGGTCCGCCGACTCTTCGAACTTGAAGTTCCCGAAGTCGCCGACAACATTATCGAGATCAAACGAGTGGTGCGCGAGCCCGGCTATCGCACGAAGATGGCGGTCACCTCCATCGACCCCAAGATCGACAGCATCGGCGCCTGCGTCGGTGTTCGCGGCTCACGCATCAAGGCGGTGATCGACGAACTGCGTGGTGAGCGCATCGACATCATCCGCTGGAGCGATTCCCTCGAGACCTTGATCATGAACGGTCTTAAGCCCGCTTCGATTCACTTGGACAACATCTACCCGGACGAGGAACGCCACGCGGCCATCGTCCTGGTGGAAGAAGACCAGCAGTCCTTGGCCATTGGCAAGCGCGGACAAAACGTTCGCCTGGCCAGCAAGCTCTGCGGTTGGGACATTGACATCAAGACGCGCGACCAGTATTTCGCCTCCGAGGAAGGTGCTCCGCCCACAGAAGGTGGCACCCCGGATGGTGATGGTCTAGCAACCAGCGAAGCCACCGCCACTCCCCCTGGCGAGAACGCCCCCGAGTCGACCACACCCGACTCCCCCGCTGCCGAAGCAGCCCCTATTGAAACGACGGTCACTGAAGTGACGACGCCCCCGAGCGAAGACGAAGCCTGAAACCGCGCACTGCGCATTAGCCCTACCTAGCCCCCCCTCCAGTTGAGCGCCAAGATCCGCATTCACGAACTCGCAAAATCCTACGGCATGCCCGGTAAGGATTTAGCCACCAAGCTACGCGAGAACGGCTTTATCCAAGCCAAGTCCCACATGTCCGCACTCGACCCCATCGAGTTGCTACAAGCCAGAGGATTGCTTGCCGCAGTCGGTATCACCGAACCCGGTGCAGCCGCTGCCTCCAGTGCAACCGCTGTGAGTGCCCCGAGTAGCGCGGCACCACTCTTCCGTCGCAAGAAGAAGAAGGGCGTCCCCGCAGCTCCCGTCCCCGCAGCTCCCGTCGTTGAAGCCCCAAGCCCTGAAGCCGCGGCACCTGCCTCTGAAGCAACGGTTGCCCCTGCTCCTGAAGTAACAGCCGCACCCGCTCCTGAAGCAATGGCCACGCCAGTTGCCGAAGTACAGGTGGATGCCACCCCGGAAGCAACGGTAACGCCGACTGCCAAGCCCGCAGCCCAGCCCACCCTCGCGGCAGATCCGGCCCCGGAATCCACCCCTGCCCCTGCCCCTGCCCCGGCCCCGACTCCCGCCCCCGCAGCTCCCGAAGCTGACCCCGAATCCAGCTGGACTCCGCCCGAAGCCGGGACCGCCCAGGCCCCAACCCCTTCAGCCTTCGTTGAAACCACCGTTGGCGAAGCCCCCGCGGTAAACGCCCCAGCACCCGAGGTAGCAGGCAAGCGTAAGCCCCGGGGCAAGATCGTCGGTCGCATCGATCCGGCAACCCTCACGGCCCAAGTACAACCCCCGAACAATCGCCAGGGCCGGCGCCTCCTGAACCGAGACGATGCCACCCCCAATGTGCGTCCGACCTTCGGCCGTGACAAAGCCGGCCCCGGTCAGGCCACTGGTCCCCGTGGCGGCATGACTGCCACCCAGCTGCGCGAGCGCGAGCAGGGTCGATTCCTGCGTCGCAACCGCCAATCCGGAGTCCAAGGTCAACGCCGTACTGGTGGCCGAGGCCGTCCGTCCTTGGTGACCGATTCTCCCTTGGCAGGCGAAACCGTCTCCATCGAGATGCCGATCAACATGACCAAGCTTGCTGAAACGCTCAAGCTCAAGGCAGCGGTCGTGCAGAAGATGGCCATGCAAAAGCAGTATGGGATGTTCACCCTGAACTCCCCCATCGACGAGGACACCGCAATCTTGCTGGCCACCGAGTTCGAGGTGGAGCTCACCGTCCAACACGAAGTCTCCGCCGAGCAAGCCCACCTCGAGGAAATCACATCCCTGCGCTCCGGCCTGGAAGAAGGTGAGCTGGTCAACCGCCCCCCCACTTTGGCTTTCCTGGGCCATGTGGACCATGGCAAGACCACATTGGTGGACAAAATCCGTTCCACCAAGGTGGCAGACGGAGAAGCCGGTGGCATCACCCAGCACATCGGTGCTTACCAGGTCACGACTTCCCAGAACCATACCCTGACCATCGTCGATACCCCGGGCCACCAGGCCTTCAGTTCCATGCGCGCCCGCGGCGCGCAAGCAGTGGACGTGGTTGTCTTGGTGGTTGCCGGTGATGATGGGGTTAAGCCCAGTACCGAAGAGGCCGTGGCCCATGCCAGGGCAGCGAACACTCCGATCATCGTAGCGGTCAACAAGGTGGACAAGCCCGAGTTCGACTTCAACCGCACTGTGCAGCAGCTGATGAAGTTCGAGCTCACCCCCGAGGAGTACGGTGGACAAACCGCCTACTTCAAAACCAGCGGTATCACTGGCGATGGCATCGAAGAGATGCTCGACCACGCCTTCCTGATGGCCGAGGCGGAACTGGGACTCAAAGCCCACCAGACCGGCCCTGCCAGCGGCGTGGTACTCGAAGCCGAAGTCCAACAGGGTCGCGGCATCGTCGCGCACCTCTTGGTTCAAGACGGCACTCTCAACAAGGGCGATGTGATCTTGGCGGGCGAGGGCTACGGCAAGGTCAAGTCGATCTCCAACGACCTTGGCAAGCAAATCAAGTGCGCAGGGCCGAGCACCCCGGTGGCGGTCACTGGTCTCGATGCCTTGCCCGGAGTCGGCGATCGATTCCACATGATCGAATCCCTTTCCAAGGCCAAGGAAATCGCCCAAGAGCGGACGCGTCGCAACCGTGTGGCCTTCCTCGCAGCCAGTATCGGACCCAATCCTGAATTGGAAGCGATCCTGGGCAAGGAACCCCTGCTGGAAAAGACCAACATCAATCTGATCGTGCGCGCCGATGTGCAGGGCTCAGTGGAAGTCATCCGTCACGAGCTGGCGAAACTCGACCACGAAGAAGTGGCGGTCAAGTTGGTGCACGCAGGCGTGGGTCAAATCACCGAGAGCGACGTGGACTTGGCGGAAGCCTCGGGTGCAACCTTGGTGGCCTTCCACACTGGTATCCCGGGCAAGATCCGCAAGGATGCGGAACGCCGCAAGCTCACCGTGCGCCGTTACGACGTGATCTACGAGCTGCTCGACCAACTGCGCGACCTCATGGAAGGTTCCCTCTCCCCGGAAATCCGGGAAGAAGTGGTGGCCCACGCAGAGGTCAAAGCCCTCTTCAAGTCCTCCAAGATCGGCATCATCGCCGGTTGCGGCGTCACGGACGGAACCCTCAAGCGCATCCACAAGGTGCGCGCCTTGCGAGATGGCGCGGTGGTCCACACCGGCTCAATCGAGTCCCTACGCCGCGAGAAAGACGACGCCCGAGAAGTCCGCGAGGGCTTCGACTGCGGCATCGTGCTCGCCAACTTCAGTGATCTACGCGAAGGCGATGTGATCGAGGCCTTTATCCTCAAGGAGATCAAGCGGACCCTCGCTTGATCCCTACAGCGACTCCAATATTCCATGGCCAATCCGAGGACCATTGCGCGCATCGAGGGCGCGATCAAGCGGCGTATTGCCCACTGTCTGCAGTTCGAGGTCGCTGACCCGCGCGCCGGTTTCGTCACAATTATCGACGCCCAGTTGACCCCCGACTTGGCCAAGGTCACCGTGCGCTGGAGCGTGCTCGACCCCAAGACGGAAAAAGGCCGGGTGATGCACATGCTGGATCACGCCCGAGGTTTCGTTCAGCGCAAGATGGGTCGCGTACTCACCATGCGCCGTATGCCTCACCTCGAATGGAAGTACGATGACTCGTCAGCAGAAGCCGCACGCCTCGATCAGGTCATCCGCCATGCCCTGGACCGGGACGCAGCTGTTCGGGGAAGCGCCTTGCCGCCCGAAGAGCCCGACTCCCCAGAGCCCAACCTCAACGACCCTAGCAGTCACTCGCCGCCCGCCGAGAGCGAGCAGGAATAAACCATGCAAGGGCCGGTATTGATTGAAATCGGCTCCCTTGGAAGGGGCACCAGCGGTCAAGTTCTGCTCGCCAAGCTGCAGACTTCCCTTGGGGATTGCCCTGAGGGAACAGAGGTCGCGCAAAAACGCGCCCTCTCCCCCGCTGCAGTCCGCAGTCTAGAGCAAGAGCAGCTCGTACTCAGTCAAGTCCAATCCCGCACCCTGCAGGTCAGCCTAGGACTCTTCAGGGATCCAGACGGGCCCTATCTTCTGACGCGCTACATCCATGGTCCGAGCCTCCACGAGCTGAAGACCCGCGGCCCTCTCGATGACTTAGGCCTGCGACGTGTGGGCCAAGATTTGGCCCAGGCCCTCGCGGCCTTGCACTCGGCTGGCTGGTTGCATGGGGATCTTGCCCCGGCCAACGCTCGGCAAGATCCAGAGGGACGCACGATCCTGTTGGACTTGGGCTTCGCCGAGCGCACGGATACCCAATCGTCCCCCCGGGGAACCCCCGCCTATCTGGCCCCGGAAGAAGCCCACGGCGCTCCCAAAACTCCGGGCTCTGAGGTCTACTCCCTGGGCTTGATCCTCTGGGAACTCGCCACCGCCAATCACCCCCTGTCCCCGGATGGTCACGCCCAAAGCGTGTCTCGGGAAGCACTTGCGAGCGCGGTTCCCTGGGCCCCCAGCATGCGCAACGCGCGCCTCGCCCCGGACCTGGACGAATTGCTAGGGCAAATGCTCGACGAAGATCCGGCCGCCCGCCCAACATCCCAAGCAGTGGCAGACTGGCTCGCAAATCCCCCTGCACCGAACACCTGGGGAGACGACCCTTGGGCTGCCCGGGATCGTCTGCCGTTCATTGGTCATCAAAAAGAATGGATGCAGCTACAACAGGCTTGGGAATCCGCGAGCGCGGGCCAAGGGCAATTGGTTTGGCTGCAGGCCGAGCGAGGTTTGGGCAAGACGCGCTTGATGGACGAGTTTGTCCGCTCGGTGCGTCGCAGCGAGCGCCCCGCAACCTATCTAAGTGTCCGTTGCGCCCCGGCACTTGAAGGCCGGCCCACCCACCCGATCCGCTTACTTCTGCGCCGCTGGTTAGCCCTTGACCCTCACACGCCCGCGGGCAAGCGAGAGTGGGACCTGCTTGCAGCTCATACCAACCCCCATGTGGCCGCGGACTTGGCCCAAACCCTTGACCCCAAGCGAGATTCCCCGCCCCAGGTGGAGGTCACGCTCTTGACGGATTGGCTGGTGCGCAGCGCCCAGCAAGGCCCCATGGTAGTGCTCGTAGACGAATTGGAATTAGCAGGGGAAGCAACCCTGACGGTGGCCGCTCGTTTGATCGAAGCCCTGCCGACCTTGCCCCTGCTGTTGGTCTTGGGGGTTCGCAGCTCGGCAAGAAAGCGAAGCCCAGCCATCGTATCTTTGGGCGAGCGTGCCCAATCTGCGATCCAGGTGAACCTCGCGCCCTTGAATCAGGAAGACATGAAAGAGCTGGTGGATCAAATGTTCGCCGGCACCGTCGCCGCGGACCGTTTGGCCCGGGCCTTGTCCGAACGCACCCTCGGCAGACCCGCGCGCCTCGACGCTCTCTTCAAACGAGCTCTCGACCTAGATCTGATGCGCATTCATCCCGGCGGTGGATTGGAGCTCGTGGCGGCCGCGGAGGACCTGCCCCACATGGAAGGCCGGATTCCTGATCTACAAGCGCGCTTGACCTCCATGCCGCCCAAACTCCGGGTGTGGTTGGAAAAAATTGCGGTGGATGGTCTTATCGCGCGACCCGAACGATTGAGCAGTGATGCGAATTCGGAAGAAGTCAGCCAAGCCATCGAGAGCCTCCTGCAGGAGGATTGGCTGGAGTTGGGCCCCGAGGGTCCTGCCTTTCCCAGTGGCACCGTGCGTGACGGAATCCTGGAAGCGATCCCCGCCGAACAACGCCGACAGTTGCACGCTGCCGCTGCGGCGGCGCTTGCCCAGGAAACAGGAGCAGGCAGGGCCTTCGAAAGAGCTTTTCACCTCAAAGCTGCGGGGCTATGGGAGGATCTGCTGCAACTGGTTGTTGAGTTGGTCCCCACGGCCCAAGCAATGGGGCACCCTGCCCGGGTCCTGGTACTGGTGGACTGGGCCCTGGAAAGCATCGCCCAGATCAAGGGGGATGGTGACTCCCGCCAAACCACTGGGGACTCGATCTCGGTCCAACAGGCCCTTGTATTGCATGGGGCCGCCGCCGATGCAGCAGGTGGGTTGGGCCGTCGCCCTATCGAGAGCAAACATCTCAATGCCCTTGTGGAACTCCCCTTCGATAGCGAAAAACATCCCGCCGAGATGGCACGGGTCTTTCTGCTGCACGGACACGCGGCGGCGGACACGGGACGCGCAGGCCTCGCCCGTGGATACCTACGCAATGCAGCGCGCCTCGGGCGCAAGGGCAAGCAACCAGACTTGGCAGCAGAAGCCCTGCGACGTTGGGCCGAAATTGAATTGGCGACGGGCAACCCGGAGCAAGCCCGGGACTTGGCCCGCAAGAGTCGCTCCAAAGCACACTCTCCCCTTGTGGGTTTGACCGCCCAGTTAATCAAGGGCTCCATCGCCCTGCTTGAGGATCGCCCCACCCGAGCAAGAGCCCACGCCCAAGCGGTTCTCAAACAGAGCAAGGATTCCGAACACTCCGCAATCCGGACCGAGGTACGCGCTCGTGCCTGGATTCTGGAAGCCCGCTGCGCCTCGGCCATGGGTGATCCCGAGGCAGCCCAGCCCCGACTTCGCCGAGCCCTCGAGGCCGCCGCACAAGTGGGCCAACGCAGCTTGGAGGCCGAGGCGAGGGCGCGGCTGGGTCGAGTGTTGATTGACCTGGGCCAAACCCAAGCCGCAGAGCAAGAGTTGCGCGAAGGCCAATTGTTGGCCCAAGAAATCCGCATGGGTCAGGGCGAAGTTTTGGCGCGGCTCTTTCTTGGAACCCTTTTGATGGACCAAGATCGCCGCCAGGGCGCGGACTTGATTCAACTGGGGCTTCAGCGCGCCCGGGACTTGGGGCTGGTGCGAGCCGAGGCCTTGGCCGGAGCTATTTGGGCCCGGGTTTTGCGCGCCATGGACCGTCCCCAGGAAGCAGCTGTCGCTGCGGAGACCGCACTCAAGGGACTCGAGCGGGTGGGCGCCGAACTCTGCGACCGCATCGTGATCGTCAGCACCCACCGACTCATTTGTGACCCCAACATCGAAAGGGCGCACACCAAAGCCCACGCCAAGAAAATGAGCCGGCGGATCACCCGAGCCTGTCGGGAAGTCCCACGAGGTCCAGAAGCCGAGCGCATGAAGGCGCGTTTTGAGTCTCTGGAACGTGCTGCCCTCAGTCCCGATGGTCCGCTCTACCCCCGCCGCGGCCGGGGTGACCACGGGCAGGCCCAGTAGCGCCCGACCCAAAGCATGGTCCGGAATGCCTCCCCCGGGGGAGGCGTTCATATCCCGAGAAAATGAGGGCTATTCCCTGAGAATTCCGGAGTAAAACCCCACAAGCCCACCCCAATAGGCCAAAATCCTTATTGAGACTGAGATGCAGTCGCAATAAGGACTCTCCCAACGATGACCCGGACAAGCCAACACCAACCGCCTTTGCTGCCCTGCGAGCCCCTCCGGGGACCGTCCCGGGTGAGCACGCCCAGGCAGAGCGCCTGGTGGAATCGGCGGAGGGTCGCAGCCAGCGTGAATGGTTCCTGGATCGGGTCCGGCACATCCCAAGTGCTCGTATGCCTCTTGGCGGCCGGCTGCGCATCGCCCCCTGCCTCCCACCCAGTAGCAATCCCCGAACTGGGGCAAACCGCCCCCCCTTCCCCCGGAGCTTCCCTCGAACGCCACCTGGGAGTTATGGGAACGGGTCTCCACATCGTGATCTGGGCCCCAGACCGATCAGATTGTCTGACCGCCAGCGAAGGCGCGGTGCGCGCCCTCGAAGACACGGAAGCCCGGCTTTCAACCTGGCTAGATAGCAGCGAGTTCTCGGGACTCAACCGGGCACCGGTCGGGACAGAACAGAGCCTCTCCCCCATGACCCGCGAGGAACTCAAGACCGCCCTGGGAATTGCTCGGGCCACGGACGGTCTTTTTGATCCTACCCTTGGGCGGCTGGTCCAAGCGTGGGACTTGCGCGGAGTTGGGCGCATGCCCTCGGATCGTGAGCTCCAGCAAGCCCGACTCGACAGCGGCTTCCGGGCCATTGAAATCAAGGGATCGCAGGTCCGGCGCAGTCGAGGGGTTCTGCTCGAAGAGGGCGCCTTCGGAAAGGGTGCGGGCCTCGATCGTGCCAGGGAGGTTCTGATCGGATCCACAGTCACCGGTGCCAGCCTCAATCTTGGGGGCCAGTGGCTCTTTGTCGGGCAAGGGGAATGGTCCCTGCAAGTGGCCCACCCCCTCCATCGCTCGGAAGCGGTGCTCCACCTCAGCATTCAACCGGGATCCCTGGCCACCTCCGCGAACTCAGAACGCCAACTGGAACTTTCCGAAGGCACGATTGGACACCTGCTCGACCCCCGCACGGGCATGCCTAGCAAGGCAAACCACTCGGTCAGCGTCTGGGCCAAGAGCGCCCTGCTGGCTGATGCACTCTCC
Source organism: uncultured bacterium (assembly GCA_937910685.1). GTDB lineage: Bacteria > Planctomycetota > UBA1135 > UBA1135. The sequence continues at coordinate 4,873 of CALEMP010000054.1, read as the reverse complement.
ACCGCCCTCTTCATCGACCCTTCCCGTGCAGCGGAGTTCGCATCAAAATTTGATGTGGAAGTGGTTCTACTTGAACCTGGTGAGCACGGCCTGCGGGCAAGCATTACCCCTGGCCTGATCGAGCACTCGCGTGCCTTGATCCCCGGGTTAGAGATCGTTTCCCTCGATATCCCCACGGTCCAATAAGGCCCCATATTCCCATGTACCTATTGCTACTGCCCCTCTTGCTTTCCTGCCCCCAAGACACTGCTGAGATCCAGCAGCGGGCCGACGACTTGGAGCAGGTTCGCCAGGAACTGAACGCCAAGATCGATGCCCTCGCGGACGAATTGGAACGCCGGGACCTTGGCGAATTGGCCCCTTCCGAGTTGACCCGGGTTTCAGGTATGGGCCGTTCCGCATCCAAAATCTACTCTCGGGACCAGGGCACCAGCATCGGTGGCTACGGGGAATACCTCTACAACTTACCCGCCGGCGCTAACAACACTTTTGACGCCCTGCGCGGAGTGCTCTATGTGGGCCACCGTTTTGATGAGCACTGGTTGGTCAACACGGAAATCGAAATCGAGCACGGGAGCACCTCCGGGAGCACTCCGGAGGGCAGTGCATCCCTGGAGTTCGGCTATGTGGAGTACTTGCCAAACGACGCCTTTGCCGTGCGCGGAGGTCTCTTGCTGGTGCCCATGGGCTTGGTCAATGAAAACCACGAGCCCACCGCCTATCTGCCGGTCAGTCGCCCCAAGGTCGAGCAGGTGATCATGCCCTCCACCTGGCGAGAGATGGGCCTCGGGGCCTGGGGCCGCACGGGTAGCCTGGAATGGCACACCTATGTGGTCAACGGCCTTGCGGGCGAGAACTTTGACGAATCGGGCCTGCGCGGAGGGCGTCAAAAGGGCAGCAAGGCGGATGCGGAAGACCTAGCCTTCGTGCAGCGCTTGGACTGGTCCCTCTCCCCCGGATTGGTTCTGGGCACTTCGTTCTATGTGGGCAACTCCGCGGGCAGCAACGAAGATCTCGGGGGCTCCCTAGGCACACAGATCTTCGAAGTGCACGGCACCTGGGAAGAAGGCCCCTGGAGCCTTCAAGCCCTCGCCACCCAAGCGGAAGTGGACGGTGCGCAGGAATTTAACCAGAGCTCTCCAGGCGACCCAAACCTAGCCAACACCCTGCGGGGTGCCTACCTGCAGGTGGGCTACAACCTGCTCGCCAACACCAGCAGTTCCATGGCGCTCTCCCCCTATGTGCGCTACGAAACCCTCGACACCCAGGCGGACCTTCCCTCAAACGCCGTGGCAAATCCAAAGAGCGACGAAGAGATCCTGACCTTCGGCATCGCCTTGAAGCCCACGGACGGAGTCGTCATCAAATTAGATTACGCCAGCAGCGATCAAAACGGCGATCGCATGGCTCTCTTGATCGGGTACTCCTTCTGATGTCTCGCTTCCTCACCATCGTCGGTTTCCTGTGCGCCCTCGCTCTTCCGGTCCCCACCGGATGGGCAGCGTCTCCTACGCAGGGGCAGAACATCTCCGCCAGCAAGGACAAAAACTCCAGCTTCCTGACGGTAGACGAGGCCCTAGCCCTTTGCTTCCCAAAGTGCACGATCACCCGGGGCACCCAATACCTGAGCCCCAAGGAAGTCAAACAGGTCGTCAAGCTCTCTGGCTCCAAGAGCATCTCGCGCATCGCCCATCCCTACCAGGCCCATGACGCCAAGGGCATACTGGTCGGCACCGCGTGGTTTGATAGCCACAGGGTGCGCAGCAAACGCGAGACTCTGATGATCGCAGCGGATCCCGCCGGAAAGATTTTGAGGGTCGAGGTCCTCGCCTTTGCGGAGCCGCGCCAATATCAGCCTCCGGCCAAATGGTACGGCCAACTTAAGGGGCTGGTCCTTTCGCCGGAACTCTCCCTCAAGGGCAAGGTGCGCAACATGGCGGGTGCCACCTTGACCGCGCGGGCCACGGTCCAAGCTGCCCGACGGGCCCTCGCCCTGCAGCATGTGCTTGGCGCGCGTAACCTCCCACCAGCGGACTCTGCAATTCCCAAGTGAGCCGCACCGTCGCATGGATGATCCACCTCTCCGCTGTTCTGCTGGGAGGGACCGGGCTGGTCTACGGCTGGCTGCGTTATTTCACCGACCCCGTGGATGAATTCGCGATCTACAACCACCCGGCCGAGCCAGGCCTGCGGGATGTGCACCTGCTCATCGCCCCCCTCTGCCTATTCCTTTGGGGCGTAATCTGGCGCACCCATGTGTGGAGCCGCTTTCGCGCGGGCATGAAAAAACGCCGCACCACGGGCATCGCGTTGATGGTCCTTGTGCTGCCCATGGTCCTGTCGGGTTACCTCTTGCAGGTTTCCGTGAATGAAACCCTGCGCCAGGTTTGGATAGTGACCCATGCAATCACGGGCACCGCATGGATCCTGCTCTATGTGCTGCACCAACTCGGGCCCAGCAGCAAAAGCGACTAGCCCTGACGGCTCAAGCCCAACCATCGTTCGAGCACCCGGCCCGCCCGATGGAATGGACCCTCACGGTGCAAAATCTGAACCACCGATGCGATCAACCTCTTGCGGCGCCACCGATCTGGCTCGTAGGCCCGCATGAAGCGCATCAAATCCGCATCTGAAAAGGGACTCTCCGAGGAATAGCGACTCGTGATCCAACGCATCAAGCGCGCAAGATTGCGCGTGGCCACCCGGTCCAGATCCCCTTGGTCTAAACGGCAGCGATCCAAGTCAAGAATCCAAATGCGCGCGGCCTCGCCAGCCTTAAGTTCTTCCTGGCATGCCAAGAGATTCGCAGGCTGCAGATCCACATGATCGAGCCCCGCTTGATGGGCCCCGGCCAGGGCTTGACCAGCACGGGTCAAAAGCCGCCGCCAAACCACTTCGGACAACTTCCCCCGCGATCGATCGGCGAGGAACGAGCGCAAATCCCTGGCCCCCTCCACCATGCGAGTGCCTAACTCCAATTGCCACGAGCGGGGCCCACGGCATAGGGCGCGCATGGAAACCACCTCGGGCACAAGAATTCCGCGGCGGGCTAACTCGCGAGTCAGCTGAACTTCGGCCAGCAAACGATCTGGATTCTTGAAGCGCTCGCCGGTCAGCCCTCGCAGCAGCCCCCCGTGGGTGTAGCGCCGCACCAGCAGCGTACCGCGCCCGTGGTTTAGGGTCTCTGGGGGACGTCGGCCGGGACTCTCGTGTTGTTCTCTAGGTCCATCTCCTTCGAGCCCATAGCCCAAGGCCAAGAAACCCGGAGCCCAGTCCGGTGCACTGCAAAAAAAACTATCCCCCTGACGGGCCAGAGGCCAATCGGGAGGACAGCTATTTTCGCGGTCGGATGATCGTGCGCCGTGGGTCACGGACAAAAGCTACTCGATTCCAGCGCCGAATCCCGCGGAAGGCGAAGCAGGCGCCTCGACCTTCTTAGGAGCAGGCTTGGGAGCGGGCTTACGCTCTTCGCGATCCTCACGCTTCGGGCGATCGTCGGTCCTCGGACGGTCTTCACGCTTCGGCCGGTCGTCGCTTCTCGGGCGATCCTCACGCCTCGGGCGATCGTCGTTCCTGGGGCGATCCTCACGCCTCGGGCGATCGTCGTTCCTGGGACGATCGTCACGCTTCGGGCGATCGTCGCTCCTGGGGCGATCGTCACGCTTCGGACGGTCGTCGTTCCTGGGCCGATCGTCACGCTTCGGGCGATCGTCGCTCCTGGGGCGACTCTCGCGCTTCGGACGCTCGTCGCTCTGCGAACGATCGTCGCGCTTGGGGCGATCCTCGTCACGATCATCACGGGGCTGAGAGCGGCCACGGCTTTCGTTGCGACCCCGATCACCGTCGTTATCACGACCACGACCTTGATCACGTCCACGTCCGCCACGACCACGACCTTGATCGCGTCCGCCACGACCACGACCACGACCACGATCTTGATCGCGTCCGCCGCGACCACGGCCGCCGGGGCGTTCACGCTCGACTCCGTCGTCGTACTCTTCGATCTCGTCGATGAACTCGATGGGGATCTCCTCAGAAAGGAAAATCGCACCGCGATCATAAAAGTCGATCCCGTCTTCCCAGGCGTCTCCCGCCAGCACGCGGATTACCGCGTAGCGACGGTCCAGACGGCGGCCGACTTCGCGGCCCTCGTCCTCGGTCAGGGACAGGTGAAGGTGAGAACGGCGCACGCTCTTAAGGCCGTCCCTTTCCACGTTGGGCACGTCCCGGCCGCGAACTGTGGCGAACAACTCGTCGGGCGGTTCGTCCGGTTCCCCGGGATCCACTTCGATCGAATGTCCATAAAGGGCGCGGATGCGTCCGTCTTTGATCTCATAACGCACCCGATCAGCCCCAGCGAGGGCCTCGTTTACGTCTTCTTCTTCGACCGACTCATCGAGCCGGTCGCCGAGGGCCTGCACAACATCACCTAGGTTGCCCCAGCCGTGCTTGTCCAGAACGAGATCAAATTCTTCCGGCTGGTGCCGGAGCATGTATGCCAGCGAACGGGTTAAGCGCTCGTGGAGAGAAAATTCAGTATCCATCGCCGGAGATTATAGGGAACCGGCAGCCCATAAGCACGACCCTAGACTCCTCTCTAGGCCCCAACTATCGGATCCAGCGGGCCTTCCTCCCCCTCACTGCGGGAAACCACCGCGGCAGCACAGGTATCGGACCACACATTGACCACCGTCCGCAGCATATCCAGGGGCCGATCCACCGCCAGGAGCAGGGCCGCGCCCTCCACCGGCAGGCGCAGGGCCGCCAGAATCGTCAGCATCATCACCAGCCCAGCGGAGGGGATCCCGGCCGCCCCGACGCTGGCCAGAAGGGCCAAAATCACCACAAATGCCTGCTGCCCCAGCCCCAGAGG
>CALEMP010000053.1 GCA_937910685.1 uncultured bacterium | reverse complement strand
CGATCAATGCCCGGGGAGGCGAAACAGGAGCGCTCTTGGAAGCATCCATCGGCTTCAGCATCAGCCATGCACCAACCATCATCAAGGCGCCAAAGACCACCAACTGGACCGTGCCGGATACCAGGCCCCCGAGCCACGCTCCTCCAAAGGAACCCACCATTCCGGGGATGCCGAACCACAGCACGCTGCGCAGGTCCACCTTTCCAGCGCGCCAGGCGGTGATGGCTCCCACCAGTGCAATTCCCCCCACGATGACCAAGGATCCCGCGATCGCTACTTTTTCCGGCTGGCCCACGAGATAGGTCAAGACCGGCACGGTCAGGATCGAGCCGCCGGAACCCAAGGATCCCAGGGAGAGGCCGACCAAGAGGGCACCGAGGAGAGCGAACAGCATGGGGACCTCAGGCGGAGCAAGAGGCGCCGGATGCTTGCCCTTTGTTCCAGGGCATCTTGGCCAACACCATGGCCATGCCACAGGTATCGGTCACTCCCGCAAAAACCAAACCAGCGCCCACAAATCCAGGAAGAACCACAAAGGCAGGGTTGATGAACCAGGCGGCAATGCTGCCCAAGAACACGAGGACTCCCGCGGCGATACGCACCTGACGCTCGATGCTCACCGCCTTCGTCCCGCTGCGCTTGACCGGATTGCCCTGGCCAATCCAAGCTTCGATGCCTCCTTCCATGCAATAGGCGTCCTGCACCCCCGCCTTGGTCAGGAGCTTGCGGCCCTCTTCAGCGCGTTTGCCCGTGCGACAAAGAAGGGTCACCGGTCGGCCAGCGGCGAGTTCGGCGATCTTGGTCGCGCTGCGGGAAAGGTCCCCCAGGGGAAAGTTCAAGGTGCCTTCCACATGCACCTCGTTGTATTCCGCGGGAGTCCGCACGTCCACCACAAAGGAGTCGTTGGACTGGGCGTGCTCTGAGTTCTGCACGCCGGAGCGGGTTGCTTGGGTCGATTGCGTTTGGGTCGTCATAATGTCATTCCTCGTTCTCTTAGAGACAGGTGGAAGCCATCAGTTCCCACAAACCCTTATTTTTTTTAACACCTCTCAAGAGGTCGGCACCACCACCGGCTGGTGGGCGGCGGTCCAGGCCTCAAAGCCCCCGCGCAAGTCGCGCATGCCATTGACGCCCGCTGCCTCCAAGAGGCTGGCCGCAATCACCGAGCGATAGCCACCGGCACAGTGGATGACTAGGTTCTCAATGTCCTTGATCTCATTCATTCGGCCCGGAAGTTCCGCAAGGGGGATGTGCAAGGCACCTTCAATGTGCCCCGCTCCGTGTTCACCTCCGGTGCGCACGTCGAGAATCTTGGGAGCATGGGCCCCTTGGGTCATAGCCAAGAGCTCCGGCGCATCCAACCTCGAAAAGCTCTTCAGCAACTCCGGACGGTCCTGCCAGGAGGATGCGCCTCCTTCGAGGTACCCGACCACCGCGTCCAAACCTATGCGACCAAGGCGCAGAATTGCTTCCTCTTCGCGGCCGTCCTCGGTGATCAAGATCACAGGACGTTCCAGATTCAAGAGAGAACCCGCCCAAGTGGCGTACTTGCCATCGAGCCCAATGCTCACGCTGCCCTCAAGGTGTTCAGCAGCAAAAGCCTCGCCGTCTCGCACATCCAGCACCTGGGCGCCACGCTTGGCTTGGGCCAAGAACTCCGCCAAGGACAAGGGCTCAAGACCGCGCGCCACAGACGCACCAAGAGCCGGGAATTCCTTACGGTTCAAGTTTGCATCGTGCGCAAAGTACGCCGGCATCGTGGGCTGATCCGCGGTGACCACGGCCAGGAACTCAGCCGGAGTCATGGGCTGTAGGGCATAGTTCGTGCGCCGCTGTTCGCCAATCGTCGACGAGGTCTCGTCCGAGAGATTCTTGCCGCACATGGAGCCAGCGCCGTGTGCCGGATAAACCCTGACCTCGTTCGGAAGCTTCAGGATCTTGTTGTGCAAACTGTCATAGAGCATCTTGCCGAGCTCTTCCTTTGTGAAACCAATCGAGGCCAACAGGTCAGGCCGTCCCACATCGCCAATGAAGAGCGCGTCCCCGGTCAAGAGCACCTGGGGCACGGAGTCGTCTGCAAGCAAATCAAACAACTGCAAGGAAATGCTCTCGGGGGTATGCCCGGGGGTTTCCATGGCAACGATGCGCACGGACTCCCCAAGCTGCAAGGTCGTTCCGTCGAATTCCGGCACGAAATCAAACTCCGCCTCGGCCTGGCCACCCAAGTGAATCTTCGCCCCGGTGCGCTCCCGTAACTCCAAGTGCCCCGCCAAGAAGTCCGCATGAAAGTGGGTCAGATACACATGCTCGATCTTCCAACCGTGCTTCTCTGCCTCCGCCAAATAGGGCTCAATATCCCGCTGGGGATCCACCACCACGGCACTCCCGGTCGCGGTGTCGGCGATGAAGTAGGAAGCGTGGGCCAGACAAGTCAGATAGTGTTGTTTGAAGTACATGGGAAGTGCGGAATGTGGGATTGTGGGTGGCGCACCATTCTGCACCACCCCTTGAGAGGCACCAAACCGCTCCAGGTTCCCCGGCTTCTCGAAAGAACCTCAGGACCCAGTCAATCGACCCAGAATGTGCTCCTGGAGCCCCTCAGGCAGGGTCCCTTGGCCAATTTTCTGGCATGCGGCCTGGGCTAAATCCATGGTCCCGAAGACCGACTCGCAGCGTTCGCAGACGATTTGGTCGGGGAACTGGAATGCGAGGCCCTCGTCGAGGCATTTTTGTTTGGCGGCCAGCAGGTCGAGGCAGATTTCTCGCGAGTAGCTGGGGGGCACGCCCTCGGTTTGGGGCATGACTGCGTCCATAGCAAGGCGCAGCTTGAGGCGCGCTCGGTGAAGGCGAGTCTTGACCGTATTCAGGGGCAGGTCAAGGACCTGAGCCAAGTCTTGCACCGAGATGCCGACGACTTCCTTCAGGACCAGGGGCATGCGAAAGTCCTTGGGCAAGGCGGCGATGGCGGCCTCGATGCGTTCGACTTGTTCCTTGTGCAGTTGGAGTTGGAGGGGGCCATCGTCCGGGGATGGTAAGAGCGCCATACGGGACGACCCGAAGGGCAGCAAGTCGTCAAGGGCCTCGATCTTGTTGGGCTCGCCGCTCTTCTTGCGATGCATTCGTTGACAGGTCCGGACGGCGATGGTGTAGAGCCACGTGCCGGGGGCAGAGCGTCCTTCAAATTTGTCCCAACTGCGCCAGGCTTGCAGGAAGACTTCTTGGACTAGGTCCTCGGCTTCGCTTTTGGAACCACAGAAGCGGCCAGCGAGGGAGAGCAGTTTGGCCCCTTCGGTTTCCAGTAATTGGGGGATTGCGGTTTCCCTGGGTGTTCCAGGGGTGACGGGCCTGGATTCGCTCATTGGAAGGCCTCAACAGTCGTGCCCGAACGGGCTTGGCGCACACCGGAAACCATGTAGGAAATACCCCAAACGAGACCAACGAAAAAAGCGATGGCAAGGAGGTAGAGGGCCCAGCGCACAAAGAATGGCTGTTGGCCTAGGTCTCCTGAAAAGAGGTTTCCAGAGCGGTTTGGGGCGGCGTGCTGAAGAATGGGGCGAGCTGGGTTGTGGGCCGGGGCTGATGCTGGGGCCGGCACAACGCGTGGCGAATCGGGAGTGAACACAGGAGCCGGTGCGGGCTCGGGCTCGGACCAGTCCCCTTCGAGTTCGAGTTCGATTTCCTCGGGCTCCTCAGGGGATGAGACATCCGGAACTTCTATCGCTGGAGGATCGGGCGCAAAAATTTCCGGCTCTGGAACCTGGGGCTCCGCAACATCGGGTGCGGGGACCGCGCTCAAGGGAACGCTCGCCACCGGAGGGACGTCTCCATCGATCCGAATGCGCAACTCCAACGCTCCCACCCGGAACTCATCCAAATCCTTCAGCAGGGCGGTCTTGACTTGCTCGCCCCCAACCCAGATCCCATTCGATGAATCCAAATCGGTCACGCGCCAGCCATCCCCCTCGGGTTCAATTTTGGCGTGCAGGCGGCTGACCGACGGATCGCTCAAGCGCACCCCCGCGTCCTTGCCGCGGCCCATGACTGTCGCCTGGTTCAGGGTGAAATCAGAGCCCAGGGCCTTGCCCGAAAGCACAAAGATGCGCGCGCTCATGAGCCTCCCTCCAGGGCCGCTCGCACTGCGGGCAAGAGGACCTCGGGGTCGGGTCGACCCTCAAAAATCACCTGGCCGGCGACCTCCAACACGGGCAGGCGCAGTCCATAGCGCTTTTTCAGGGTGCGGTCGCTGTCCACGTCCACAAGCTCCAGGTCCAGCCGATCCAGCAAACCGGCATGCGCGAGGTGCTCCACGAGCTCAGCGCAAAGGCCACAACCCTCGCGGGTGAAGAGTCGGGCCGCCAACTGGTCCTTCTTGCAATCTGTAAGCACCCTTTGCATGGGGCAGCAATCTATCATGCGGGCCATGCCTGAAGACACCCCGTTGGCCCTGTTGGCCCAGGACCTCACGAGATCCTATCGGCCCGGCCTGCTCCAGAAGGTGCGGCCGGCCCTCGCCGGACTGGACCTTGCGGTGCCCGCCGGGACCACAGTTGCCCTTGCGGGGCCCAACGGTTCGGGCAAGAGCACCCTGCTACGCTTGTTGGCTGGCGTGGAAAAACCAAATTCGGGGACTCTGCGCGTCCTCGATGGAGCGGCCCACGAGGCTCACGTCCAGCGGCGGGTATCCTGGCTGCCCAGCGAATCCCCCTTCCCCCCAGACCTCAGCGCCTTCGGTGCCCTTGAGCTGATTGCCAACCTGTTCGGTGACAAGGGTTGGCAGGAACGCGCCCAAGAATTGCTCAGTCGGGCCGGTCTTGAACCCCACGCCACTGTTCCCCTGCGAACTTTCTCCCGGGGAATGCTGCGCCGGTTGGGCATGATCGGTGCGTTCTTGACCGAGCCCAAACTCGTGCTCCTGGACGAGCCCACCGCGGGCCTCGACGCCCAGGGCTTTGATCTCTTTGATGGGCTCCTAGCAGAGGCGCATAGGGCCGGCACCACGGTGATCATCGCCACGCACCTAGTGGAAGACGCCTCGAACCGAGCGGATCTCATGGGCATCTTGCTCAAGGGGCGCATATGCCTTTGGGGAACGCCCAAAGATCTGCTGCAAGAGGGGCAGGGCACGGACCTGACGATTCAAAATTTGGACGCCCCACAACTCGACAACCTCAAGGATTGGATCACCGGACAGGGCGGCCAATGGACCGAGGGCGCCGGGGGCAACAACAGTCTACGGGGCCTCTATGAACGCGCTGCGAGCCAAGAGCACAGGGCAGCGGGGAACCAGGCCTGATGGGGATCCCGGTGCAGATGCGCCTAGAACTGGTGCGCGGGGCCCGCAGGATCATGGCCCCGACCCTCTTGCTTGCCCTGGTGATGGCCCTCGGCACGCAGCTTTCCCATCAGCCACCCGGCGGACTGGAACTCCCCGCAGACCGAGCGCGGGAGGACATTTGGTCCCTGGGGCTGCTGCTACTCTTGCCCCTCGCTTGCTTGCACTACGCCCAGGGAGCACGCGCGCGCGAGCACACGTTCCTCACCTCATTCCCAAGCGGCAGGTCCAAGGAACGCGGGGCTGCCGGATTCGCCACGCTCCTGATCTGCCTGACCACCCTAGCCGGAATCGGCGCCCTTGCGGAATCTTCCATACCGAACGAATCAGCCCTGCGCCACACGCGCTCGGTGGACCTGGGTGCTCCGCGCAGGATCGTTCCTGGAGAAGAATTGGCCTTGGTCTTGGACCCAGGCAAACGGTCCAGCGATGCGCGCATCAGCCTTGAGGTCGCATCGGGCGGAGGAGCTGGACCCACAACCACCGTACGCCTGGAGTTGATCGGTCAAGAGCACACGCAGATCGAACACCTGATCGACGGCCGCGGTCGGGTGGAACTTTCCATACCAATGGGATCGGAAACCGTACAGGTCGTGCTGGTTTGTTTGGGCCCAGGTGATGCGGTGGTTCCAGGAGGACGCTGCTTGACCCTCTTGGAAAAGGTTCCCTCAGTGCGGCGCGCTTCCCTGGAAATCGGAGCCAGAGCAGCGGGTGTGCTGGCCCTTGTCCTGTTGGTGGTGGCCCTCGTGCGCGGTTTCCTGAAACCGGGCATGGCCACGACCCTAGCCCTGGGACTAACCCTCTTGGGCGCTTCCAGCCCCGTTTTGCCCGTGGAACAATTGCTAGAGGCACTGCGGCTAGCGGCCGAAGGGCGCTTGCCCGCGGCACCCCAGTGGCGGGAGTTCAGCGCCCTGTGGATTTTCCTGGGCTTGCTTGGGTGGTCGGCCTTTGACTTACAGAGCCGGGGGCAGAGATGACGCCCCTGCGCCTGATTCTAGCCCTGGTGGCCCTTGGGATTGCCGCCCCCTGGCACGGACCCGACCCGGACCCGCGCCCCTTGAGCCGACGAATCAGTGGTCCCGTGAGCAGCATGTGGGCCGCTGGCCATTGGATTCAGTTCGATGTTCAGGTGCACAACAGCGAAATGGAACGGGCTTATCTGACCGCGGACCGAGCCCTCGAGCTAGATCCCTGGCCCGCTGCCGGATGGATTCGGTTGGCGGAGCACCTTTGGTTCATCCGCGCGTCCGCCGAGCGAGAAGCGGACCCGGACCGCCGCGCCCATTGGATTGCAGCTGGGTTGCAAGTCATGGACGAGGGAATGGAGCGCTGCGGATCCCCTGGAGAAGTGGCTCTGGTCAAAGCACGCATGACCGGGCTGTACCTCCTGCCCTTAGTACAAGACGGGGCTATCAACTGGCCAGGGGGTGTTTCCGCAGTGGAGGAACTCTCCCGCGCTGCATTCCAAGTGGCCGTGGAGTACGGCCTTGACCCTAGAGCGGGAATCCCCAGGGACACCAAGTCCCATGACCACGATCACGATCACTAGGGCCCCCCCGGTCTAGTCTTTGGTTATCCTCCACCCTCATGTTCGCCCTCCTGCAGCAATCTTTCCTAGACCGTTACTTTGACGGTCTTGGTTATGCGGCACCGTTCCTGTTCTTGGTGGGAGCAGGCGCTGGCCTGCCCGTGCCCGAAGAGGTGACCATGACCGGGTCGGGCTATCTGGTTTTTGCGGGCAAGGTTGCGTTCACCAAGGTCGCGCTTGTTTGCTGGGTGGCAACTCTGATCGGCGACACGATCCCCTATCTGGTGGGGCGCTTCTTCGGGCGCAAGGCCCTGCGCTTCAAGTGGGTGGCCCGCATTCTGCACCCGGAGCGCATGACCGGCTTGGCCGAGCGCATGGAGCGTCACGGAGTCAGGGCCGTGTTCACCTGCCGTTTCCTGCCTGGCCTGCGCATGCCCGCATTCTTCACCGCAGGCACTCTACGCATGCCCTACCTGCGCTTCCTGGCAGTGGACGCGGCGGCGGCCTGCCTGATGGTGCCCTTCTATGTCTTGCTTGGAAGGACCTTCGGGGAGAGCATCCGCTCCCTGGAGGAAAGCATGGTGGATTACACGGAATGGCTCGGGTTTGCCCTGCTGATCATCCTGGGGACCTTTCTGGTGCGGGGCGTCATCAACCACCGGGACAAGCAGCGTCTGGCACGCGAATCTGCCGATCTGGGGGCCGAGAGCCCCGATTTGGACCGATAGAGCCCAAAGCGAGACCGCGATCCTCCCCGTCGGGGGTTGACGGCTGGGAATCAATCCCTAAACTTCTTGCCCCGAAATATCGGAAAAACCCCCGTTTCGGTCCTTCCCGGGCATGCTCCCGGGATCACCCCGTCCCCACCCCTTCAAGCAGCTATGGATTTCCTCCAAGTCGCAGGTGCCGCGAGCCTCGCCGCCCTGATCTTTGCCTTCGTCAAGTACACCGCCATCATGAAGCGTTCTGATGGCACCCCCGCCATGCAGGACATTGCCAAGCAAGTCCAAGACGGCGCGGCAGCATTCCTGAAGGCCGAATACAAGTGGCTTTCGGTGTTCGTCATCGTGGTCGCCATCCTGATTGGCGTCTCCAGCGCTGATGACGGCCTTGGCATCAACACCGCCATCGCCTTTGTTTCGGGCGCAGCGGCTTCTGCCCTGGCCGGTTACTTTGGCATGCACACGGCCACCCGCGCCGCGGTGCGCACGACCCAGGCTGCCAGCAACTCACTGGCAGACGCCTTAGGCGTCTCGTTCAGCTCGGGCGTGGTCATGGGCATGTGCGTGGTTGGTCTGGCCCTGGCCGGCGTCGCCGGCTTCACGGAGTGGTTTGGGAATTCTACGGAAGGCCTGCAGCATGTGCTCGGCTTCAGCTTCGGCGCCTCTTCCATCGCGCTCTTCTCGCGCGTGGGTGGCGGTATCTTCACCAAAGCCGCCGATGTGGGTGCAGACCTCGTCGGCAAAGTGGAAGCGGGCATCCCCGAGGATGACCCCCGCAACCCCGGCACGATCGCTGACAACGTGGGCGACAATGTGGGCGATGTGGCCGGCATGGGCGCAGACCTCTTTGAGTCCTATGTGGGTTCGATCATCGCCGCCATGTCCTTGGGCGCATTCGCCTACGCCGGAAAAGAGGGCGTCGAAGGCATGATCATGCTGCCCATCGCTGTTGCAGGCCTCGGCATCTTCGCGTCGATCATCGGCACCTTCTTCGTGAAGGCCACCGACGAGCACGCACTGCACTCGGCACTCTTCCGCGGTCTGGTCGTGGCTTCCCTCATTGTTGTGGCTGCCACTTACTGGTTGACCAACATGGGCGGCATCGCTTTGCCGGAAACCCTGGCAAACGGCCGTGAATCGGGCATGAGCCTGATGATCGCTGTGGTCAGCGGTCTGGTCATCGGCGTCTTGATCGGAAAAGTCACCGAGTACTACACCTCCACCGACAGGCACCCCGTACGGAACATCGCCAAGCAGTCCGAAACCGGCGCTGCCACCAACATCATCCACGGTTTGGCAACGGGCATGGAGTCCGTGGCAATCCCCGTGCTGCTGATCTGTGTCGCGATCTTCACGGCCAACGAAATGGCCGGTGTTTACGGGGTGGCGATCGCCGCCGTGGGCATGCTCTCGACTCTGGGTATTTCCCTTGCTGTCGATGCTTACGGTCCGGTTGCTGATAACGCTGGTGGCCTTGCCGAGATGGCAAAGCTTCCCCCGGAAGTTCGCGAGCGCACTGACGCCCTTGACGCTGTGGGCAACACCACCGCTGCAATCGGCAAAGGATTCGCGATCGGTTCCGCGGCCCTGACGGCATTGGCCCTCTTCAGCGCCTTCTGCAGCCGCGCGGGCCTCATGCAAGGCACCGAGACCTTGGTGTTGGACATCAACTCCTCCGACGTGATCATCGGCCTCTTGCTGGGCGGCATCCTGCCGTTCCTGTTCAGCGCCTTGACCATGCGTGCGGTTGGCAACGCGGCCTTCGACATGGTCGAAGAGGTTCGCCGCCAGTTCCGCGAGATCCCCGGCATCATGGAGGGCACCGGCAAGCCGGACGCCGCCCGTTGTGTTCAGATCTCCACTGATGGCGCCCTCAAGCAAATGATTCTGCCCGGGGTGATCGCTGTTACTGCTCCCATCGCGGTTGGCTTCTGGAATGTCGAGGCCCTCGGCGGCTTGCTGGCCGGCGCACTGGTGACTGGCGTGATGATGGCCATCTTCATGTCGAACGCAGGCGGTGCCTGGGACAACGCCAAGAAGTACATCGAAGGCGGTGCCCACGGCGGCAAGGGCTCTGATCCCCACCACGCAGCTGTGGTTGGCGACACCGTTGGTGACCCGTTCAAGGACACCTCCGGCCCTTCCCTCAACATCCTGATCAAGCTGATGACCGTGGTCAGCCTGGTATTCCTGCCCTGGTTCATCAACTGAACTAGATAGCTCGGTACTAGATACGAAGCCACCACATTCGCCGGGGGGTCGCAGGACCCCGTAGGGAGCCATGCATCCCCCGGCGAATGTGGTGGTTTTCTAGCCTGCAACTGACTCCCCGATTCAGCCCCCCCCCACGCCCTAGAATCCCCCCCATGGAAACACGAGTCCTAGCCGCAGCAGCGGCGCACCTAGCCGACGAGAAGAAGGCCATCGACATTCGAGTCTTTGATGTGGAAGATCGCATCAAAGTGGCCGACTACTTCTTGGTCTGCACGGGCACCAGCCGTCCCCACGTGCGCGCGATCATCGACGAACTACACATACGCCTCAAGGCTGCGGGGGCCCATCATTCCCGGGCCGAAGGCATGGACACCGGTTGGTGGGTTCTGCTCGATTACGGCGATGTGGTGGTCCATGTACTCCAGCCGGATGCGCGGGAGTTCTACAGCCTCGAAGAACTCTACGAGGGCTGCGAGGAGCTGAATTGGCAAGAGATCGCGCTCCCCGAGCTGCCCGAGCAGCCTGAAGTCGCGCAGTGATCCACTAGCGCGGTGCCGGGCAAATGATCGCCTCCTCCCCCAAGGAACCCCCAGGCCCCGCCGGCCTGGGGGTTCCTTTGCAAAGTTGCTACGAATGTGCGCCGCACCCAATTACGGGCAAGCATCCCGGGCGCAGGGTCGATAGTCTAGATCTGGATGCATTGGCACACGAGCCTAGATGAGGCCCTGAAGCGGGCTAAGGAGCGGGGCACCCCGATCTTGCTCTATCTGCGGACTCCTTGGAGCCCCGGATGTCGAGCTCTAGAGACTGGTAGCCTGCGTGACTTACAGGTGCTCGGGTTGCTCGATCGACACTACACATGCGTGCGTGTGGACAAGGACGAGAGCCCCGAGATCAGGGACGCCTACGGCAAGCTCGGCTGGCCTGCGCTGATCTGGTTGAATCATCGTGGTGAGTCCCTAGCGCACACGGGCTATCTGCCGCCGCGAGAATTGGCCCAGCGTTTGATGCTGGGGATTGAAACCGGTAGTTCCGCGAAAGCCGCCTTGGTGGAATGTTTCGACAAGCAAGAGGCCTCGAACAATGCGGAAGAGGGAGTCCCATTGGCTCTCGCCGACGAGGTGCTCGAACACCTCCTCGCCAGTTCCGATGAGGTGCATGGGGGTTGGGGCAAGCGCCAGAAATTCCCCCACCCCGAAGCCCTGCACTTTTCCACCGTACGTTGGTCACGCACGGGAGACGAGCGCCTGAAGAAGCTTGTGCTCAACACGCTTGAGGCCATGGAAAGGGGCGCGATTCATGACGGGCCAGAGGGCGGGTTTTTCCGCTTCGCTGGCAAGCCCGACTGGAGCGATCCCAGTGAAGACAAACCTCTCGGTGCCAACGCCGGACGGCTGTTGACCTATCTGGAAGCCCATCAGGCTTTTGGGGTGCCCTCCTTTGCCGAGACGGCCATGGGTATCTTGAACTGGCTAGAGAAAACCATGCGGGATGAGGAATCCGGTCTCTGGTGCGCCGCCCAAGACAAACAATCCAATTCCCCCGCCTGGGCAGGCGCTGGGCGCAACACGGCCCTTTACACCGATCGCAACGCGCTGGCGGTGGAGGCCTTGCTGAAGGCTGCGGTCGTGTTGGACCAAAGTGCTTGGCAGGAGCGCGCCCTCGACAACCTGACCTTCCTGGTCAAGAACCTGATCACCACCCGTGCGGGAGTCCACCACCAATGGCAAGGCGTGCCCCAACTTCCGGGCATGCTCTCCGACCGTGCGGCCCTCTTGCGGGCCATGGTGCAGGCCATGCACTCTGCGGGAGACAATAGCTTCCTGGTTCCAGCGGTCACCCTTGCAAGGGGAACCTTGGCCAGCATGTCCGCACCCGACGGAAGCCTGCTCGACCGACGCCACGAGCCCTCGGCCCGGGGCAGTCTGACCGAGCGCCCCGAGAACATTCACTGGAACGCTCTCTTCGCGGAGGCCTGTATCCGCCTAGGGCACATGGCCCGGGCCAAGGAACTGGTGCGCGATGGCCGCCGCATCCTGGCCGCGTTCCAAAACGACTGGCGCCGCTTCGGGCACTGGTCTGCGGCCTGGGGCCGCGCGGTGGACCTGATGCACGCTCACCCCCTGCACATCACCGTGCTGGGCACCAAAGGAGCAGACGACACCCGTGCCCTACAGCTGGCCGCCCTGCGCCCCTATGTGGCCAACCGAGTGGTGCAAACCCTCGACCCAGCCAAGGACGCAACCCTCATCGAACACGCGGCCCTGCCTCGCTGGTCGGGCCCCGCCCGGGCGTTTGTGCACCAAGGATTGTTGGCCCTCGGCGAAGCCCAAGATCCCGATGAGCTTGAGCAGCTACTTCGTTAGGAATCCCCTCGCCCCTTCGGCGCCGAGCTACCTTCTCAAGATCAACGCCAGTCCAACCGTGCCGGAAACCCGCCCGAAACTCGCCGTGCGAGACGGCTTCCTTAGAAACCAGCCTCGATTCCGTTGGAGAAGTTCGACACTCCGCCCAGGTCTCGATACCAGAGCTGGAAATTCCAAGTGGATCCGGGGGTGATGACTCCGCCGGGTGGGGTGGGCAGGGTCATGGGCACGTCGAAGCCGGTGCCACTCGTGGAGGTGCCCACTAGGTTGACCAGCACGCCGCTGGCCGAGAATTGGCCGAGGGAGTTCATCGCGCCCCCGGCGCTGGGGTTGTAGCGACCGATGGGTGAGCCTAGGCAGAGGGATCCCGCGCTCACGGGTACGCCGCCGGTTGCAATGGCCGAAACCAACATGAAGCCAAATTGACCCACGGGGCCGCCCACACCATCCAAGTGCAAGACGCCACCGTTGGAGACGCCGCTGAGGGTCACAAATCCTCCGGTGGAGTTGGTGTTGGCGGGGTCGCAGTAGGTATTGATCGGAGGGCCGCCGGGAGTGATGCCGGAAACGTCGAGGCCATAGTAATTCGCATCCCCGCCGGAGCCCGGCCAGATGTGAATGCGCAGAACGCAGTCCACGTCGACACCGGTTCCGTTGGTCCAGGAAATGGATTCATCATCAGTACCGGAGAAACCGCAGGCTAGAGTTCCAGCGCAGCCGGAATTCTGATCATCACTGCAAACTCCGGCCTCGTAAAGCATCGCGTCCACATCGGCGACCCCTGTGCCAAAAGTGATCGCAGCATCAAAGGTGTCACCAGCGGCGATCGTGAAGCTGAGGAAATCGGGCTCGCTCTTGCAGACTTCAAGGTCGTAGGAACCGTCCGCCAGGGGAGCGGCGCTTGCGCAAGACTGGTTCGGACTGAATGCATCCGCTTGACAGCCGGGAGCACCTGACTCGAAAAAGATCGGGTTGCTGTAAGCGGTCAGGGATCCGTCATTCGATTCGAAATAGGCGCGCACCCAGGATCGTTGGGAAGCAACCAGACTCATGGGCACGGAAAAAGTCCCGACGCCACTTTGACCAGCGGAGGAACCCAGGACCACTTCGCCTGCTGCTCCCACCTGCCCCATGAAGAGGGTCACGGTCCCCGTCGCCCCCACCGTATCGAAGTGAGCGCGCACATCCACCGGAGTGCTGGGGGGCGGCGTCGGAAGGGCCTGCACCGTTCCCATTTCCAGATCGACGCCCGCGTAACCAACCTCAAGCACGAGGCCAGGACCGTTGGAAATGAAACTGCGACCAGCGCGCAGAGCGTCTTCTAGGTTCGCTTGAGTGAAGGGGCCGTCCACGAGGGCACAGTTGGCCCCAAAGGTGTGGGCCTCGTCGTGGGTATCGCTACCGGAATAGGCATACAGGCGGCGGCCGTCCAAAAGCCAGTCGACCCAAGCACCCACGCCGCCCCCTTGGCCGGACATGGATGTCCCGTTCCAAATCTCGACCCCATGCAGACCGCCGGCCTCTTGACCCACGGTGGCATCGCGACTGTTCCAGCCCAATTCACTCCCTGCGGGATGGTTCGCAATGGTCCAGCCCCCTTGCCCATTGACCGCGGCAATGTTCCCAAGGAACCCATTCAGCGCAGTCGAGAAAAGCCCGTTGCAAAAGCCGAGGAAACCGCTGTCTCCCCCGTAGAGCCGACTGGTGATCCCGTGCGCACCCATGTGATTGGCGGAGGGGCCCAGGAGGCAGAGCAGGTCAAAGGTATCGGATCCGGTTTGGGACCCTTCCTCTTCGCTAGATAGTTCCAGGTCGGGAATCGCGATGAAATTTGCGTCCACCAATGCGGCGCATTCGCTCACCACCGCGTTGTACTCGGGGTCGGTGTCCACGCAGTAGCTGTGATCTGTGGAAGTGAACCAGTCAACGCCTAGGGCCTGAAACTGGGTCTTGAGCGCGGCAAGAGAGAACGAACCGGAAAGCTGGAACGTCTCGGCAGTGCAATTGTCCGAAGGCGCGCAGGCTCCCGCCGCTTCTCCGTGGCAGGAATGCACGTGCAGGTCGCCCGCGTGGATGGTGTAGCCAGCGCCGGATTCGACGTTGCCGGAGGTGCCCGGCAGGGAGGGGAGCTTGTGAATCAAGTGGTTCAGACTGCGCGTGCGCTGAACGCCCGAGGCCAGGCTGTAATGCAGGACCAAGTCCACGCTAACCTCGGTGCCCGTGGGAGCATCGGGGAACATCAGCTGGTCCGCGGGAACGATCAAGTTAGGTTGCGCAAAGGACGGTTGCTCTCCTGCTGCAAGGCGACTGCTCATGGCATGCACCCGGCGCACGAGGGAGTCGCGCATGTCAAGACCGACCAAGGGGCCAAAATCCGGATCCGCGGGGTCACTGTAGACCCGTTCCTCTTCTCCCCCATGGCTGTGCCCAACGCCCTCCGGAAGGCGCTCGATGATTGCCTGCAAGTCTCCATACTCGGAATCACCTCGCAAGCTGATGTCCAAGTCACTACCCCATAGGACCGAGCCGTTGCTCTGGACCTCGACTCTGTCGAGCTGAATATCCCCCGCAACCTCGCCTGGGTGATGCACGGTCAATTGACCCACAAAAGGCAGGGGATTGCGCACGCCATCAAGCACGTGCACTTCAATCACCAGATCACGGGGTGCGTCGGCGGAGTCTTGGACAGAAATCCAGCCAAGGCCAGCGACAAGAAGCAAAGGAAGAGAGGAGACGGATTTTCGCATGGATCAAAGAGGTAGAGGGTCATCCCCATCCTAAGCGTAGGCCGCAAATACCGCGACCTATTGCTCCGCGCCAGTCTCTAATCGGCCCTCAACCCCTCAGGAACCGCCCTTAAAAAGGGGTAGGAGAGTCCCCTCCAGCCGCTGAAAC
>CALEMP010000052.1 GCA_937910685.1 uncultured bacterium | reverse complement strand
AGAGCCTAGTTGGGAACAGGCCCCGAGATTTGCCTCGGGTTTGCCTCAGGGTCCGATCAGGTAGACGGAGTGCTTGGCGGTCGTCATCCTGATTGGCGTGGTCGGTGGCTCCGGGACTAGGAGTCAGCTACAGTCAGATCGGTGGCGGCCCACCGGCCGAATCATGTTTCTGGAGTTACTTTCCATCTCCCCGGAGTTCAGTCCTCGGCCATCCAGTACCAATTTCCGGAGAGGTGCCCCTTGCTGCCGCTGTTGTAGCACAGGTCGTCGATGCCCGTGGTGCTGTAGACGAAGCCGGCCTCTACATCATTGGACAGTGTGAAGTAGATCCGGCTCTTGTCATGGCAGTCTCGGTTGGCCTGCTGATAGATGGAATACGGACCTACACTGGCCTTGGAGATGGAGAAAGAGCCGCTTGGCTCGAAGTCCATTTTGATGACTTGATCCAACGCCGGCCTCGCGAAGGCGAAGCCTAGGTGCATGGGTGCTTTGAAGGCGACCAGGAGGGTGACGACGGCAGGCAGAAGCACCACGCTGCGCCAGCCCGTCCAGAGAGCGGCGCGTTTGGTGAGGAAAGTGCCGACCAGTGCGATCACCACGCGGATACTAAGAGCGAGAGATATCGACCCCCAGAGCATCGTCAGAAAGAAGATGAACCTCATGTAGTAGAAGCTTGGCAGCATGGCTCTCCAGAGCACGATAGCTGATAGGCCTGACACCAGCGCCAGGGTGTAGCGATCGAAGGGGAGTTGCCACATGGCGGGAGGCTTGTTGATCGTAATGCTCGACATATTCTATGAACTCTATGGAATGTGGTTCAGCCGCAATTGAAGGAAGGGAGATCGGTATGAGGGAAATGGCTATATCGTAGGGGGTAAACTTGGTGCCCTCGTGTGAGGGCATATTTTAATCGAGGCAGGTGCTTGGACCAAGGACTGCTTGGACTCCCTCCAATTAGCTCCCACTTAGCTCTGAAGGATTCCCATGAAGGCTAATTCCTCCGCTGGGTTTGGAATTTGGTAGGATTTTCTTCCGCCACAACATTCACCGGGAGCATAAGAATGAACACAAACTTAAAGACTTGTCTGATCGCGGGGGGATGGCCGCCGTTTTTTTCATTGCCGACTATGTCTTCTCTGCGTGGTCCGGAGACCCTGCATCGTTTTCGAAGGTTACCGTCATTTTGATGATCACGTTCTTTGCATTTCAGATCGCAAACAAGTCAGACGATCAATCGCCTAAAGAAGACCCATCGGATTAGAAATCCGATGCACTCTCCAACCTGATCTGACGCAAACCCCCAACAATCATGAACTTACGAGAGCCTAGCTAGGAACAGGCTCCGAGATTTGCCTCGGGTTTGCCTCAGGGTCCGATCAGGTAGCCAATGACAAGGGAGTGTCAGCCGGCGGACCCTCCGCCTGACTGGGGGCCGGGTGGGGCGCCGAACCACCATTGATGGCTGGCTGCACGTGCCTGCTTGCACCTGCGCTTACAACGGCCTCGAAAGGTGCCGAAGACCGGCCGTTATGACATCCAGGTGTGGGTGGCACGTTGGTTTTCACAACCAGGGCATTCGACCGCTCTGCCAGGTTTTTAGGGGCGGTATGACCGCTTGAAGGACCCGCTAGAACTCACCTGTCTTCTGACTCCTCGGGGTCGAGCGGGACCTCGACCTGCTCGACTTGCAGGCCGTCCTTCTCTCGCGTGATCCGCAAGCCCACCCGCTCGGCGGGAAGCACCTCGAAGGGGAAGTCCAACATTCCGTGGTCGGGGTGGTGCAGGCGCAGGATGAACTCGCCGACGGGGACTGGTATGCCGAGGCCCGCTTCTTCTGGGATGAGCTCGATGTCGTTAGGTAGGGACGTTGGATCAAGGGCGTCCTTCGCCGCTAGCACCTCGGCTATGACTTCGTCGCCACGGCGATGAATACTCCAGGTCAAGGACGAGTTCGCCAGGGAGTCGGCGGGGTCGAGACGCAAAACGAGAGTACCAGGCGTAGCTCGGGAGGTCGGCAATTGGATCGTACCCAAGTCGGTGGCGACGTCCCCGTGGGTTATTATGAAGGGGCCAGTTTCGGTCCAACCCCAGCGCGCATAACCGGCCTCGACTTCGTAGAGACCGGGCGGAACCCCGCGCACTTGGCGGCGGTCTCCCTCCTTCATACTGGTGAACCACGTGCCGCGATCGCTGGACGGTTGCCACAGACGCACCTTCGCCGACTGCAGGTGCTTGTTTTGCGCATCCACTACGCCGACCCTCGCAGCGCTCGCGGGACTGTCTGGGGTTTCGAGTACGTGTTGCGTCTCGGGATCATCGGCGCTTACCCCATCGATTACCGCGGTCGGAAGGTGGAACTGCTCAGGGGCGAAGAGCTGCAAGCGAAGCGACCCCGATGGACAGTTGGGCACCACGAATCGACCATCGGCCGCCGTCTTCACTACGGCGACCCACGGGTCATGCGGACTGGGAAGGGAGAGTTCCACACGCCAGTTCGCGAGGGGCGCCTCCTCCTTGGTGATGAGGAGGCCTCTTGTCTCGAGTCCGCGGTCGAGAACCGGGTTCCACTCGAGGTGTTGTCCCTCGGACACCACGAGATCTTGGACGGCCAGCCCATACGGTCCGCCCCCTGCGCGCAGTCGGCAGTCCTGAGGTGGGAGGTCATCGATGAGAAATCGCCCTTCCTCGTCTGATTCAATGCGCTTGTGCACCCGCCATTCGTCGGGACCAAGAGTGATCGGTACGCCGCCCACGGGATCACCCGAGCGGTCGCGCACCATCCCGGAGATCGAGGCGCGGGGTGGAGTGTCTTCAGCGGGCTCGTTCTCGGAGGAGAAGACGATTTCGACACCGGAGAGGTTGAGGTCTAGTCCTCCAGAGAACGTGATCACGTTGGTCGCCTTGTTGGTAGGAGCGCCTCCTCCCCAGCCGAGTGGGTCGCGAAAGCCAACCTCGCCCGATTCGCGCCGCACCACCAGAGGGGCTTCTCGGTTGTCGTTCACGGTCCATAAACTCGAGAGGACGTTCCCTTGGATGATGAAGTTGCCGCCGTTACCGCGGCGCAGCCGGAGCACAGGGGATTCCAGCGGCACGAGGGCGCGGTGTGAGTCGCCGGCGAAGAGCACTTCGCGGAAGAGGGACGACGACCTGCCGTTGCGGTCCACGTAGTAGACGAGCTCCATCTTCGGCGTCCGCCCGTACCACTTGGCTGTTACGCGCCCGTCAGCTCCTGTGCTGCCGAGTCGGTTCGGCGGTAGACCGTGTGGCGCGGCAAATACCTCGGCATCTTCCACCGAGATTCCGAAGTGATCCACTACCCGCACCTCGAACTCAAAGAGTCGCCCTCCTTCCGGTACGACGAGGGGATCGAGGACTGTAAGCGACGGCTCTTCCACAGGCACCCGCATCGGCATCTGGCTCTCGATCGCAGCCGCGGTTCCCGTGTCGTGGGGTGCCGCATCCGCTGGCACCTGCGACACCTCAGGCGGTATCAATGCCTCAGGCTCGACCAACTCGTGCCTGTCGTCCAACAACAGAAAGGCGGCGATCAGCGCGGCGACTAAGATCGTCACGAGAGCGAAGCGGTGCTTGTTAGTCATGTCAGTTCTCCAATGACAAGTAACGGTTAGAATCGGGTGGTTTCATGTGAGAGGATAGTTTAGTTGATGCAGGGGCTTGGACCGAGGGCTGCCTGGGTGCCTTCTAGCTCCCAGCCAGCTCGGAAGGAGTCCCATGCCTGCCAGAGTATCCGCATCTTCTAGTCCTCCGCAAAGGGCCGTCTAGGTGAGTTAGGATGCTTGAGCTATAAAGGTCATCCCAATTGCCCTTCGTTGCTTTGTCTTTGCTTGTTGGATGTTCTGGCGTGGAGAGGCAAGAACTCCTCGTAAGCACGGAGAATGAGGGTGGCGAGACAAGAGTGACTTGTGTTCTCCCTCAACTCACATTCAACGAGGCCCGTTTTGTGGTGCAGGCCATTACTGTCCGTGACACCAGCGGGACCCCCCTGCCAGCAAGTCATAGGTACAATCAACCGACCGTATCCTTTGTGGTGCCCGATCACAGGCTTGCAAAGAGAACACTCGATGCCGTTTATCTTGACGCCATAGCTCTCAAGGAAACCGCCAGCGATCCAGATCCGGCGATTGACTGGGAGGTGAGATGGCAGCAATTCAAGCTGAGCGATGCTCTCACGGACGGGGAGCTCAAAAAGGAATAGGTGAATGCCCGCAGGGGTCGTGTGCTTTGCTGTGTTGCTCCTCCTGCTCCTCGGCAAGAAGCTCTTTGGGCGAGGCCCCGAATGGACAACCTAGTGTCGAGCGAAAATATCTACGTGGGAGTCGAGCTGTATCGGGTGGCGCCATCCCGCCCCTGAAGGAGTCCCATCAACGGGAAGTCCTCCGCCGAGGTCGGAAGTTGGTCCTCAGTGGCAGACTGGTTACACTCTGGTTGTGCGCCCTAACAAGACATCCCCGTTCCCTATCCTTAGCCTGTTCCTCGCAGCAGCCTGTGCCTCCCCTCAGCTGACCCCGGCCAGTCCGGCCGATGGTTACGCAAGGCCTGTTGAGGGAAAGGTCTCTCTTGTCGGCGATGAAGTGACTATTTCGTTTTCGCTGATTGACGATTGGATCTTCATCAACGGGGAACTCAATGGGACCAAGGGGAGGTGGATGTTTGACACCGGGGCTGCACATGCGATCGCCCTGAACGTCAGGCATGTGAACCAAGACAATGGAGTCGTTGTCGGAAGTGGATTTGTAGGGAGCGGTCAGTCCTTCGATGTTTTCAATTATCCAGTCGTTGACCGAATTGTGGTTGGTGATCTTCTCTTTGTTGGAGTGGAGTCTGTCCAGGGCAATGAAATGAGCTTCATGGAGCCAATCACCGCGGACATTCTCGGGCTGGTCGGATTCGCCTTCTTCGATGGCTACGATATGAAGATCGACTACGTGAGGAGGCAGCTTAGTTTTTACAGACAAACGGAGGGCAGCCATTGGCAGCATCTGGAGCAAGATGGGCAGCTTGTGGAGTCCATCGAGTACTTCACTCGTAATCTAGAGAACCTCCCCATGTTCGAGTTTCAGGCCGGTGGGGTTGATTTTCTTGGCGTTGTAGATACGGGTGGTGGTCGCGGCAGCTTTGAAATGGTGGATGGGGATTTTGAGCGCTTGAGGTCGAGCGGAACCATAAAAGATTTCTATGAGGTTCCGTCGCCCTTGTATGTCTTTGACGGGCTTGAAGTCTCTGAGCGCCTGTCCTTGGATTTGTTTGGGTTGTACCGGTTCAATGACCCGCCAGGTTTTAAAGAGCCCACAGGTATTGTGGAAGAGAACCACATGCATTTTGCTTACTCGTTCCTGTCACAATTCGTGAGCTTCTGGGACACGAAGAACAAAGTCATCTACTTGTTGAAGGGTCAGTAGGACGGACAGAACCCCAATCGAAGGGGGTCTTGTATCTACGTGCCTTGTGAATCTCACTTATTCGCTGATTGGAAGGTGGGCGTAATTGGCGAGACTCCATCCTGGAAAGGGGTACACTGAGCAGATGAGACGGGGATCCCTTTGGATGATGGCTGTTCTCCTTATGGTGGGGGGATGTAGCGACGTGGACTCAAAGCAGCTTGTTCGCAGCGTCCCGATGGGGTCTGGTTCATTTGAGATTCGGACGGATGGGGCGTGGGTGTTCGATAGCCATACGGTGTACTTTTACTATCGAGGGGAGCATGGGCTGGACCTGCTGGGGAGCACCGAGCTGGCTAATGATGGCGCAAATATTGGCGATGCCAATGTGACCCTCTTGGATCTCGGAGACGGTAACTGGCAGATGACATTGAGGGGCGAAGAGCAGGCAGATGAACGCTGGCTCATCAAGACCACCGGGCTCGACCTGCTGAGGCTCGATTAGGATCGAGACTTCATCGAACCATCGCGCACCTAAATCCTCGCAGTCTGTGCCAGGCACTGAAGGGCGGGCTTCGTCTCCCGCCTTGATCAAGGCCATACAAATCCTCCGCTGTGGTTGGGGGCTTGATGTGCGTACCTACGACCTCTAAGCTTTGCATCAGGTCGCCTTACGAGTGGTCGCGAAGGCGGGGCAATCAAAAAAAGACCGACCCCGAAAGTGCTTGACGAGTAGCCTCCCTGAATTCCAAACCGCAAGTCGGAAGTCCGATCCAATAACATGAGCCCCACATCTCCGCACCAGGACGAACGAATCGCGAATATGAGAACTTGGTTTTTGATGGGTTTTCTACTTCTGCTTAGCAGTTGTGGAAAAACCGATGTTCACTGTGGAAAAACCGATGTTCACTATCGCGTAGACGGCGAACTCGGCTCTTATTTGTCTGCGAGCTACCCTCAGATGACCGAGATCGGATCCGGGAGCCTCTCTAGGATGGCGTTAAACACTACTGTTGAGGAGAGAGTCCTTGGCCACTTAGAAGATTCGCGAGAGGATATCATTGAGGGCTCGTATGACTCCATGGAGGGCATGAAGACTGATCCCTCGAGCTATGGGGCTAGCTTTCGTGGGTGGAGATGCGAGATCACTTATCACTTGGGTCACCTTGAGCATGATTCCGTGAGCATCTGCCTGAAGGAATATTGGTATACAGGTGGGCACGGGAATTGGTCGTTTACCCCAGTGAACTTGTTGTACGGCGATGCCGGTGTTGAGGATGTCCTTCTGGAGGCCTTGTTTGATCAGTCGAAGGAATGGCGGGAAACCGTCGATCGGTTGATATGGGCTGGCTTCATCGACTCGATGGTCGTGAAAGGGGCTAATGAAGAAGATGTTCGTAAGCTGCGAACAGACACTGATGCTCAAAGAGGCCTATGCAAGGAGACTTCGTTTACCTATTCGGCAGATGGTGTCACATTCTATTTTGATCCCTACAGGCTCTCTTCTTTTTCGATGGGGGACTTTGTCATCCTCGTTCCAATAGAGAAGATTGCGGAACTGCTCAATTCGAATGGGCCGATGCGCAGGTACCTCTAGGATCTGAACCCGTTCAGAAGTGTGCCAGGCATAACCGATGTACGCAACAACACCCAGTTCGAAGGGCACGGGTGGTCGCGATTCAATCAGCATGGCCCACGAACTATGAAGAGCAGGGATGCAAAAACACCAAGGAGCGATTTTACTTATGCCTTTTAGCTTGGGCATACGCCTGCTCATAGACATATGACTGGTGGCGCACTTGACAGGGAGCATCTCTCGGATTTTCCTTTGGCACTAAGCATCTCTACTCGGCTCATGTTTGCCAGCCTGCGGATCTGTGGGCGCCCAAGGCAAGCGAGCCTTGCTCATTCGCTGATTGGAAGGTGGGCGTAATTGGCGACGCTCCATCCTTGGAGAGGGGTAGACCGATGGATTTTGATGGTTACTTCACCGGGGCGCACGGGATCGGGCGATGCATACTTTCCATAGGCGTTCTGAGAGAACATGCCGTTTGAGTCGCCCGCATTCAAAAGGGTCAGCTGACCTTTCTTCTATCCCTGTACGGCCAGGTGGTGTTCTAGTTGATCTAGACCGCTGGGGGAGGTGGCCTTGGCCACAGCCATTAGAGCTACGAAAGAAAGAGTGATGACAATGAGTGTCTTTCTATATTCCTGACCAGTGATTCGTGACGGCTCGGTTGGTGACACTCTCTGTTGCGGTGCCGGGGTAGGTATGCGGCGTCCTGATCAGGTGCCGAGCACGCGTTCCCAGTCGCGTACCAGTTGTGCCCAGGGTTTTCCGTAGTCCTCCA
>CALEMP010000051.1 GCA_937910685.1 uncultured bacterium | reverse complement strand
TTGAGCGCGAAGAGAAAGAAGCCCCAGGAAAAGAGGACGGGGCAAAAGAGGACGGGGCAAAAGAGCCAGACCAGGAAGAGGGCTGAGGCCCCCACCAAAGCCATGCCCAGGTGCGCGAGCGCTTTCAGGGCATGGACCTGGCAGCCCGCATCGGGCTCACCACGGATGAGGTCGCCGTCACCCACCTGGCCTTGACCGGCCTCTTGGGGCCGAGATCGTCTAGCGCCGGCTGACGGGCGCGAGGGTCACGTCTAACTTGACGCGCTGCTCATCACGCAGGACCACGACCTTGAGTTGGTCGCCCACCTTGTGCTTGGCGAGCATGCACATCCAGGACTTCACGTCCGTGACCTCGTGCTTGTCCCACTGGATCAACAGATCCCCCTCCTTCACGCCCGCGGTCTCGGCGGGACTGCCTTCGGTCACGCAACCCACCAAGATCCCCTGGGTGCCCTGCTCGTAAGAGCCGGGGCGAATACCAAAGCAGACCTTAATGTGCTCTCGGCGCACGTCCTTAGCCGTCGGAGGCACTGGCTCGGGAGTCGTTGTACCTGCGGGCTTGGCCCTGGGCGGAGGTTCGGAAACCTTGCCGCCCCCCTCCTTAGCGTCACCCTTGGGCTGGGGTTTGGCGGGGGGCTTGGCCGCCGGCTCGGACCGTTGCGGAGGCCGCCTTCCCCGGGGAGCTTTCTTAAAGTGGAACGGCTCCGGGCGCAGTGCCGCCGAAGTGGCGATCTTGGTGAACATGTGCGTGGCCACCACCGCGTCCACCCGATTGATCTTGTCCGAAGTGTCCCGCGGCGTGTGATAGTCATCGTGGAAGTCCGCGATGATCCCAAAGAGCACGGGCACGTGCTTTTGATAGAAGGTGTAGTGGTCGCTGGCGGCAGGAGTTCCAGCCTGACTGACGATGGTCAAGCCACTTGTATCAAAGAAGGGCTGCACCCATTCCTCCATTCCCTCGGCTGTACCCACACCCGAAACAGACAAGCGCTTGTTTTCGATCCGCCCGATCATGTCAAAGTTGATCATCAGGGCGTGATGCTCGATGGGCATGATCGGCTGGTTTGTGTAGTGCCGCGCGCCGTTGAGCCCGGACTCCTCTGCGCTAAAGGCCATAAATAGCACCGTACGCGCATCTGCTTCGGGAGCCAGTGCCTCATAGGTCTTGGCCATGCTCTCCGCGATCATGATCACCCCGGCGACTCCCGAGGCATTGTCATCTGCACCGGGATGCAAAACGCGACCCGCACTAGCGCTGTCCCGAGAACCAAAGGCGCCCATGCCCAAATGATCGAGGTGAGCCCCCACGACCACAACTTCGTCGGCAAGAGAGCCCCGTCCGGGCAAAATCCCTCCCACGTTCTCGGCGACCAGTGCGCTCTCAGAAAGCTGGCACATGACCTTCGCGGAATGGCCCAGGTTCTGCACCACTCCGGCCTTATCGGCCAACTTTCGCAGGGCCACTAAGTCCTGACCGCAGTGGGCCAAGATCCGCGCCCCCGCTTCGGTGGACACATGCACCACCGGCAAGTCCACCATCTGTTCGACTCCGCCGGATGCTGACAAGAGCGAATCCGTCCGCGGGTCCGCTGCCCCAGGCGTATTGACCAACAGGATTGCTGCCGCCCCATGGGAGGCAAGGGCATTGAATTTGATCTGGAAGCCCGCATTCAGACTCCAGCCCCTGCGCACCCAACGACTCGTACCTTCAGTGTTGAGCGGCTCAAAACGCAGGACCACGCAGATCTTTCCTTCAAGATCGCAGTCCTCTGGAAAACCGGTGTATCCATCAGGGCCTTCGCTAATGCCATAGCCCACGAAGCAAAGTTCCCCTTCCAGGTCTGCACTGGATCCATGGCCGGTGGTGGAATAGTCCTCCCCCACGACGAGGTTCAGGCCTTCAATATGGAAAGACTGTCTCTCCAGTGTGCGTCGCAACCCCAAGGCAAAAGGTTGGCGGAACGATGTGCGCAAACCATCAAGCCCCTCGAAGGCCGGGGTCAAGCCCGCCTTGTCAAACCAGTGTTCCACATACTCTTTGGCAATCTCCATGCCGCGAGTTCCCGGCAAGCGTCCTTCGAGGAACGGACTGGCGAGGAAGACCACATGGTCGTTGTATTCCAATACATCAGGGCCAGCCTCCTCAAGAGCTCGCGATATCGGGGCCTCGCCGGGCAACTGGGCGAAGGCCTGCGGTGAGAGCAGCGGCAACGCCCAGCAAAGGCTGAGGGACAGGTAGGTAATGGGGCGAAGAGCCTGGATCATCGTGATGGGGGCGGATCCATCGAAGGAGGCCGCAAAAGCCATTCTAGTCAGGTTCTACGCCTCGTACCGAGAGGACAGTGCAAGACTTCCGTCACTTGCCCCTCCCTGGGAAGTGATTCCCAGGGGAGGAACGGGGGGCGCTGGCAGCGTAGAATCCAGCCACCGACCTCCTATGCTGTCTCTGGGCCTCTTTATTGCCGTCCTCGCGGGGGCTGGATCATCATCTCCTGGGCCCCCTGCGTCCCCAGTGGATGCTGGGTCTCCCCTGACAAGATCCCGAGCAACCCTCGTGCATCCCCAGGATGGCCCCCACCTGGATTTCGAGCTGCGGGTCGAGCCGGACCTGGTGCGTCTCTCGGTGCAGTTGAATCTCGCATGCGCGGACGAGTTGGTCGGGGCCCTGCGCGAGGACACCTACCGCCTCGATCCAGTGGAGATCGAGCCCCTGCGGGAAGCCCTCGCCGGGTATTTCGAGGATCACAGCGAGCTGCACGCCAATGGGAAGAGACTGTTCGGCACCTTAAGCCACTTCGACTGGACCCCGCCGGACTTGGAACGGATGCCCTACTACCCTCGCTTTGGAGCGCGGGCCTTGACCACCATCCGTCTTGGGTTTGAATTCCCGAGCGCCGAGGCAGCCGAAACCCTGCGCTTTGCCTGGGACACCTATCCCCCCAACTTGACTGTCAGCGAGGAACGCGCCCTGGCTCCGCCCCTGGAAGTGCGCACGCGGGTCATTGCCTACGGCACCCATGAGGCCTTTGTTCTACGGGACGACGCGCCCGAGCTGGTCTGGAATGCGCCACCGGAATCCGAACGCCTGCGCATGTTGGAAGTCCCCGGTTCCCTGCACGCGGAAACACCCAGCCTTGGCACGCGGCGCGGCCTATGGTTAAGCCTCGCCTTAGGTATTGCGGGCTTGGTCATCGCGGGCACAAGAACAGAACGCCGCAAGCAAGGTCTCGGTCTGAGCTTGGCTGGTTTCTTACTGGCCCTCGGCATCGGAATGGACCCAGGGCTCGCGCAAGACCGGGATCTCACCGCACCAGCTGCGCAAAAAATATTCCTCGCCCTACACACCAACCTCTACCGCTCGTTTGACAGCACCCGGGAAGAGGAAATCTATGCAGCCCTGACCACCGCGGTGAATGGTGATCTACTGGACACCCTCTATACGGAGATGCTCACAAGCCTCTCCATGCAGGAAGAGGGGGGCGCGCGCGCCGAGGTGGAAGCCCTGCGACACGGACCCATGGAAACCGTCAAGGCCAGCTTGACGCCCAACTCCTTTGACCTCGTGGCCCAGTGGGAAGTGGACGCGGCGGTGCACCACTTTGGACACTTCCACCGGCGCACGACCGGGTACAAAGCGCTCTACACCGTGGGCTTGGGAGAAGACGGCTGGAAAATCCAAGGGGCCGAGACCCTTGAGCAGGTGCGACTGGGCACCAGCACCGATGACCCCGGGCGCTCCCTTTCCGATGCTCCCCGGCCCGAGGAAATCCAAGTCACCCCCGATTCTTCGGAGGACAGCCGCTAATGCCCTCCCCCATCATCCACGCCCAAGACCTTTCTTTCCGCCACCCGGAAGGGGACTTTTGCCTCAGGGTTCCCTCCCTCCAAGTCCAACCCAACGAGAGCGTCGCCTTGACCGGGCCTTCCGGTTGCGGCAAGACCACCCTCCTATCCTTGATCGCCGGCAGCCTGCAGGCGAACGAAGGGCAGCTTGAGGTTCTGGGCCAAGACCAAACCGGCGCCACCGAACCCGAGCGCCGCGCCCTGCGCCTCGATCGAATCGGCATGGTCTTTCAGGAGTTCCGCCTGCTCGATTACCTTTGCGCCCGGGACAACGTGCTGCTGCCCCTCTTGCTGGCCAACAAGTCCATTGACGATCGGGCCCGCCACAAGGCCGACGAGTTGCTTACGGCGGTGGGGATATCCCACGTGGCTCTCCGCCGGCCCGCTGCCCTCAGCCAAGGGGAACGCCAACGGGTGGCGATCTGCCGCGCTCTCTTGATGGATCCTGCTTTAGTACTGGCGGATGAACCAACGGGCAGTTTGGATTCCAAGCGAGGGGCAGAGGTCCTGGACCTCTTGCTCGCAGTCTGCAATGAACGTGGTGCCAGCCTCGTGCTCGTGACCCATGACAAGAGTCTGCTGCCCCGCTGCGATCGGGTCATCGATGCAAATGCGTTCAGCGCTGGGCCCGAATTCAATCGTCCGGAGAGCATCCGATGAAAGGACTCAGCTCCCTCGCCCTGCGTCACGCCCTACACGCCAAGGGCCGTACGCTCTTGGTGTTGATGGCGTTGACCATCACCTTGGTGGTGCCCCTTTGCAGCGAGCTCTTGATGAGCCGTTACGACGATCAGATGCGCGAGCGTGCCGCGGCTTCTCCCCTCTTGGCCGGTGCCGAGGGATCTTCCTTTGATCTTGTTCTCGAAGCCCTCTTCTTCCGCCGCGCGAGTCATGAGAGCATCGACTATGACTTTTTCCAAGAGCTTGAGCGGGCCAACAAGGGCCTGGTGATCCCGCTCCACCTGGGCCATTCCATGCGCAAGTACCCGGTCTTGGGAACGACGCTGGAATACTACGAGCGCCGAGGCTTGCGACCCGCGCTTGGGCACCTGCCCCAGCTCACGGGTGACGTGGTCCTGGGCTCTGCTGTGGCCAAAGCTCTCGCCGCCAGCCCCGGTGATGTGATTTTCTCCGATCCTCCCAAGCTCTATGACCTGACCAAGCCAGCGGCCATGCGTCTCCTGGTGGTGGGCATTCTGGCACCCCGGGACACTGCGGACGACGGAGCAGTGTTCACTGCGGTGCAAACCTGCTGGGCCTTGGACGGCCACTATCATGGGCACGCGGACGCAAAAGCCCTGGCTGAAACCAAACCCGAATGGGTGATCAGTGAGGCCCCCGGTCGCACGGCCCTTTCCGGCGCCTTGATCGAGGACAACACTTTTAGCGCAGAGGGAGCCGAGAACTTTCACCTGCACGGCGAGCGGGGCAAGCTCCCCTTGAGCTCGGTGCTCATTTTCCCCACCAACGCCGAGAGCCGTACGATTCTCAAGGGCCGCATCAACAGTCACAAGGGCAGGTTCGGCGCCACCCAGGCGGTCTCCCCCAGTGCCGTGCTGGACGACCTGTTGGGGATCGTCTTCAAGATCAAGCATCTGCTCGACCGACTGGGCTTTTTGCTCAGCGCGGCGACCCTCGGACTGGTTGCATTGGTAGCCGCACTTTCCCTGCGCCTGCGCCAGCGGGAAATGCAAACCATGGATGCCCTCGGCGCACCAGCCGGTTTCAAGCTGCGCCTAGTGGGTTTGGAGTTGGGCTTGATCTTTGCCAGCGCCGTGCTGCTGGCCACCGGTATCTCTTTCTGGTTAGCCCACGTATTACCCGACTTGGTAACGCTCCTATGAAATCTCTCTTGCCTTTCATTGCCCTCGCTTGGCTTTCTTCCTGTGGCGATTCATCCAACCCAGATCTCCTGGAACTGAACCCAGAGGTGCGCACCGCATCTTGGCCCGTGACGAGCCTGGCCCAAGCCCTGGTGCCCGAGTCCATCACTGTTCACTGCAGCCTTCCAGCGGGTGCCGATCCGATCACTTGGCAGCCAAGTCGGGAAGAGATTGCTGTCTTCCAAAGGGCCGAACAGATCGTGCTCAACGGCGCAGGCCTAGAGGGTTGGACCGCCGGGATCAGCCTGCCTAGCTCACGGGTGATTGACACTTCGCGCACGCTCACATCCGTGTTGATCATTCGAGAAGATGACCTGCACAGTCACGGCCCCCGGGGCACACATACCCATGCGGGCATCGATCCACATACGTTCTTGGATCCGCACCAACTGAAAGCCATGGCGGGCGCGATCAGGGATGGGTTTCAGCGCACGTGGCCCGCGGAAGCCGCCGGGATTGAAGAGCGCTTTACCCGTTTGGCCCTTGAAATCGACGCCTTGGACAAGGAGCTCGTGCTGCTCACTGATCTACTAGAGGGCAAGACTCTGCTGGCCTCCCATCCCGCCTATGACTACCTGGCTCGACGCTATGGCTGGAGTTTGATTTCCTTTGATCTGGACCCTGAAACGGCCCTAACCGAGGAGCAAATCACCGCTCTCTCCCTGGCCATCCAAGAAACCCAGCCCTGCGCACTGCTCTGGGAAAGCGCGCCCGATTCAAACACGGCGGCCATGATCCTGACCCGCTTAAAACTGCCCTCGGTGGTCTGGGACCCCGCTGAATCCCCGTCCAGCGGGCCATCTGATGACTTCATCCAACGGCAAGAGGCAAATGCCGCGCGCCTTGCGTCCCTGCTGCGTTAGGCTGCTCCCATGGCCGCTTCCAGCAGCACAATTTTCGATTCGATTTTGGCGGGGGATATCCCCTGCGAGCGCATCTTTGAGGACGAGCATGTGCTCGCCTTTCTCGATATTCAGCCCCTTTCCCGCGGGCATGTTTTGCTGATCCCCAAGCAGCGGGCGGCAAAACTTCATGAGTTGGACGAGGCCCACGCCGCCGCCCTCGGTCGCGCCCTGCCGCGCCTTGCCCAGGCGGTCATGCAGGTCAGCGGATGCGAGGATTACAATGTGCTCCAAAACAACGGCGCTCCCGCACACCAAGCGGTGATGCACGTGCACTTTCACATCATTCCCAAGTGCGCGCACAAGGGACTTGAGCTCATCTGGAATACAGAGGACCTCAAGGACGGTCCCGAGCTAGGCAGCGCGATCCGTGCTGCTCTGGCCTAGCCCCTCAACTCCACCGACGCCCGTAACCCCATCGGCCCACGCATCATGACAAACACCCCTGACAATCAAGACCTCCTCGTCCAAGGCGGACAACTACTCACCACCACTGGCCTTGAGACCACCGATGTGCTGATTATCGATGGTTTGGTGTCTAAAATTGCTCCCGGCCAAAGCCCTCCCGAGGGTTGCGCCACCATCGACGCCACGGGCCAATTGGTTTTCCCGGGCCTGATCGATCCCCAAGTGCACTTCCGCGAGCCGGGAGGCGAAAAGAAAGAGGACTTGGCAAGTGGATCCGCCGCTGCCATCGCCGGGGGCATCACTGCCTTTTGTGAAATGCCCAACACCAACCCCGCCACCACGAATCCTGCGGCCCTCGCGGACAAGTTTGCCCGGGCCAAGGGCCGTGCCCGAGCAGACTATGCCTTTTTCCTGGGAGCCAGCCCGGAAAACGCAGATCAACTGGGTGAGTGGGAAGGGGTTCCTGGTTGCTCAGGAGTCAAAGTCTTCATGGGCTCTTCCACGGGTAACTTATTGGTGGAAGACGATGCAACCTTGGAACGGGTCCTACGCTCGGGAACCCGGCGGGTCACTGTGCACTCAGAGGACAACCCGCGCCTTTCGGAACGCTACGCCGCCCTGACCCAAAAACACCCCACCGGTGCCGCGATCACCATGCACTCGGATGTGCGAGATGTGGAGACCGCCATGCGCTCGTCCCGCAGGCTCTTGACCCTGGCGGAAAAAACCCACCGCCCCGTTCACCTCCTGCACGTGTCAACTGCAGAAGAACTAGATCTGGTGCGGGAACGAGACCTGGGAGACCTGGTCACAGTGGAAGCAACGCCCAACCACCTGTTCTTGACCGCACCCGAATGCTACATGGAACACGGCACCTGGGCCCAGATGAACCCGCCCGTGCGTGAAGCTCGCCACCGTGACGCCCTGCGCCTCGCTTTAGTGGAAGGCCCGGTCACCTGCATCGGCTCAGATCACGCGCCCCACACGGCAGAGGAAAAGGCGCGCTCATTCCCGGGCGCCCCCAGCGGGATCCCCGGTGTGCAGACGACCCTGGCCTTGCTCTTGACCGCCGTGCGCGACGGGTGGTTGCGCTACGAAGACATCCTGCGCTTGAGTGTGCAAGGTCCGATCAAGGTCTATGGCATCGAACGCCGAGGCCCCTTGACTGCGGGTATCGAGGGCAACCTGGTCCTGATCAACCCCGACCTGGAAGGCCCCCTGCGTGCGGACTGGCTCCTCTCACGCTCCCCATGCAACCCCTTCATTGGACGCGAGTTGGCGGGCCTGCCCACGGTCGCCGTTTTGCGCGGACAAGTGGTCATGCGCGGAGGCATCCCCGTTGGCCCGGCTCGGGGTAAGCCCCTCTCGTTTGCCTAAAAGCGTTCACTGCTCGCCGAGAGCCGCGTCCAAGAGTTCCTCGAATCGATCGCGGTTGGCGCTGCCCTCCTGACGGTCCACCACTTGGCCATGCTTGTCGATGGCCAAGGTCATGGGGATCACGCCCGAAAGGTCAAAGAGCTCGTTGATGGAGTCGTAGTCGTCCTCGTCATAGAGCAGCACGTCGAGGTCGAAGTTCTTCTTGGCCAAGAAACGCGCCATGGTCGTGGGCAGACCTTCGAAATCGGCTCCGCCCACCATCATGTCGTAGCTCAGACCAATTACATCAGCGCCAGCGGCGCGGGCTCGGGGAGCGACTTCCAGTAGCTCGGGCAATTCCGCCACGCAGGGGCCTCACCAGATCGCCCAAAAATTGAGCAGGTATGGCCTGCCCTTATGCCCGGCTACGAAAGTCTCCAGGCCAGCAAAATCCACCACCTGCACCGTCGGAGTGCGGGAGATGGACTCGCTGGGTTGCTCTTCCCCACAGGCGAGGGGGAGAAACAAAAAGGCTGCCGCGCACAGGGTGCGTTTGAAGGAAATCAGCATCGGGGATTTGAAGAGGAGCCACACGGGCTCCAAAGCTAGCGCTTGATGCGTCAGCCGTAGGGCTTGGTGTTGGTCACTTCGGGCTGCTTATCCGCCAGGAGCGCCTTAGCTGTATCGACCAGGTAGTTGGTGGCTTCCTTGCCCTTACGACCACGGGGATCGTTGTCCAATGCGCCGGAATACCTCAGCTTGCCCTTCTTATCAAAAACAAAGCAATGGGGAGTCGAGCGTGCAGCGAAGAGACTACTGACCTTGTTGCCGTGATCGACCAGCATCAGGTGATTGAGCTTTTCGGCCTTCACCTTCTTGCGCAGATCGCCATAGAGCTTCTTGTAGTCCGCGCCCTCCTTAGGTTCTTCACCGAGCTCGGGCTGGTTGGAACAGATGCCCACAATGACCACATCCTTGGAATCCTTGTAGAGCTTTTCCATGTCCCGAAAAATCGGATTGGCATGGCGTTCCGCGGGGCAGCGGTGGGACCAAAAATGGACGATGACCACCTTGCCGCGCAGATCATCGAAGGAGTGGCTCTTGCCATCAAAGTCTGGCAGGGCCAGTTTTTTGGGTAGCACGGATCCGAGCTTGAGGGTCTTGTCCTTTTTCTTGGGCGTGTCCTTCGGCGCGTCCTTCGGGTCTTGGACTTGGGACTGGGTTTCAGTCGCAGCGTCCCCCGGCAAAAGGAACGCGATCGCGGGGAAGGTGAGGCCGCCGGCAAAGGCGAGGGGGAGAATCCACTTGGTATTGATCATCGGTCTATTCGCAGAAGGGGTGGCATGGGCAATGAGTACAAGTGAACATCGGCCATGGGGCTCTAGCTTATGCCCAGCAGAGACTGCCTGTCGGGTCAGGGGGGGAAGAATCAGCCCCCCGGACATGATTTGGCCCAAGGGCCCCCCCTTAGCCCCTGGGAAAGAGGGACTCTGCAATCTGGACTGCATTCCAAGCGGCGCCCTTCAGCAGGTTGTCCGTCACGATCCACAGCTGGAACCGCTTGCGAGAACCGCTCACCCCACGCACACGCCCCACATGCACGTCCAAGTCCCCAGCTGTTCCCGCCTGTGTGGGATGGTCCTCGCCCTCAGCCAAACAGAT
The DNA here is from genome assembly GCA_937910685.1 of uncultured bacterium. Lineage (GTDB taxonomy): Bacteria > Planctomycetota > UBA1135 > UBA1135. The sequence goes on along the minus strand of CALEMP010000051.1, from coordinate 6,637 downwards.
TCCAGGAGCAGAACGCAGAAGGTCCAAGACCTGAGCCAAGGAGGCCTCCTCCCGAGTCTCAATCCAAACGCTCTCCCCATGACCGCGCCGAACAGGCACGCGCACGCAAGTCACATCCAGAGAGATCTCTGTCCCTAAAATGCGAGAGCTCTCGGTCATCATCTTGCGTTCCTCTTCACTGTGCCCAGCCTCGTCCAGGGCGCCAATCTGAGGCAACACATCGAGAACGCTGGCGGGAAGGTCGCGGGTCTCCCCGGCCATGGCCCGCCGAGTCCCGTCCTCAAAGGCATCCAACGCATCCGTACCGGCCCCCGAAAGACTCTGATAAGTGGAGACCACAACTTGAGCCAGCCCGAACTCCCGCAGAAGCGGCGCCAAGACCACCACCAGTTGAATCGTGGAGCAATTGGGGTTGGCGATGATCCCCCCCTGGCCCAATTCCATGCTGTCCAATTCGTGAGCGTTGACCTCCGGTACAACCAGAGGACAGCCCGGATCCTCGCGGTAGGCACTTGTGTTGTCGATGGCCAAGACCCCCGCCGAAGCAACCTCGGGCAACCATTTCAAACTCACCTGCCCCCCTGCGCTGGAGAGCAACAAGTCGAGTCCTCGAAAGGCCTGCCCACTGGCCTCAAGGTAAACGCCCCGCTGCCCCTCAACTTCCCACGGCTGCCCCGCGTGCTTCGCGGAAGCAATCAAGCGCAACTCTCCAAGCGGCCACCGGCGTTGCATCACAAGACGCAGCATCTGTTGTCCCACCAAACCGCTGGCACCGAGAATGCCGAGCTTGATGGGTTTAGCGCGGGAGGAAAGATTCATGGGCACAGTATTGCCTCTTTCCTCTTCTGAGGGAAGTGATCCTCTGCCACGCTATCGCCGCAGTACCATCCCATGCACGGGCAGTCCCATGTTCTGGAATTTGCGCTGAAAGTTGGTCGTGATCTCTTCATCCTCGGGCCAGGGGACGCCATTTCGGCCGATGTCCTCGACTTGGGCCACTATTTCGAAAGGCTGATCCTTGATGGCTGCTTCCAGTTGGCGGAGGTTCAAGAGCGAGTCCGTCTTGAGGCGCATCTCCGAGCCGGGCTTGAGGGTTCGGGCGGCCCACTCCGCAAAGAACGGGCACAAGAGGCGGTTGCGCTGGTGCTTTTCCTTGGGCCAGGGGTCAGGGTGATTGAGGTAGATACCGGAAAGTTCACCGGCGGCGAAGACCTCGTCCAACCACCACGCGTCATAGCGCGTGATACGTGCGTTGTCCTCGACTCCAAAAGCGCGGATTTTCTTGGCCGCGGTCACGATGCGCTTATAGCGAATTTCGACTCCGAGCACATTCCATTCAGGATGAACCTGGGCAATGCCAGCCAGGAAAAAACCGTTGCCCGAGCCAATTTCGAGGTGCACAGGTTGCTCCTGGGCAAAGACCTGTCCCCACCGGCCGCAAGCACTGGCGGCTTCCCGGGAGAGCACCACGGGGGATCCGAACTCTTCATACAGCCGCAAGTACGGATTGAATTCAGGGTTCGACACGGGGTCCGTGCAGCGCACCCGAAAGGGTCGTGAATGTCGGCCGAGTTGGGTCATCAGCGCGCACGCTAACCTATCAATGGTTCGGTGATCAAGTGGCGCAGGGCCTGTTCAACCGTGCGAGGGACAGCAGCACGGGGAGGGGCGAACAGTCCGAGCACCTCCAAGGTCGCCCGGGTCATGCACACAAATACGCCACTACCGGCCTCGGCCACGACGCGGGCCGCCGCCCCGTCGACGGGAGGGACCGCGGTCCACCCCTGCGCCGAAGGAGTTGCCTGAGTCGTCCGTGCGATGCTCAGAGGTTCGCCCACCGGACGAATGGCCTGCTCCGGATCCGCCGAAGCGCATGCCGGATGATTTCTTAGGTGCGGAATTCTCGTTGCCCGGTGCGAGCCTTCCGGGAGGGCCCTTGGGAAAGTTCTTGGAAGGACTCTTGGACGGTCTTTCCCGGCGGCTTGAGGCCGGGCGTTCCGATTGGTAGACGTTGGGAGTTCCCCGGGACAGGGCAATCTGCCGCCGACCCTGGAGCGCCGCCTCGCGGCCGCCGCTCATCATGTCGCGCACCTTGACGCGCGGAATGGTCATTTTGATCTTGCGCTCGATGGCCTTGACACCGCTCATGTCATCGCGGGTCACAAATGTGCAAGCCTTGCCGCTCTGCTCCGAGCGACCGGTGCGTCCGATGCGGTGGGTGTAGGCATCGGGAGTTCCCGGCAGATCGAAGTTAATCACGTGACTGACGTTGGCCACATCGATGCCACGGGCGGCGATGTCGGTGGCCACGAGCACGTCGTAGGCGCCGTTCCGAAAGCCCTCCATTGCCCGCTGGCGAGCACCTTGGCTCATGTTGCCCTGCAACGCAATCGCCCGGTGACCGGCCTTTACCAAGTCCTGCGCCAAACGCTTGGCCCGGTGCTTGGTGCGCAGGAAGACAATCGCTGAGTGAAAATCGTCGCCTGCCAAGATGTGCTTGAGCAAGGTGAACTTGCGCGGCTGATCCACCGGATAGAGCGCATGCTCGATGGTGTCCGCGGGCTTGGAATGATCCAGCTCCACAGTGACCGGGTTCAGCAGCAGGTTCTCGGTGAGCCGAAGGATTTCCTTGGGCATGGTCGCCGAGAACAGCAGGTTTTGGCGCCGACGGGGCACGAGCTTCACGATACGGCGCACATCAGGCAAGAACCCCATGTCGAGCATGTGGTCTGCTTCGTCCAGCACGAGCATTTCCACGCTGCCCAGCTTAGCGCTGCCCCCATTGGCTAGATCGAGCAAGCGCCCGGGACAAGCCACAAGGATGTCGGGACTCTTACGTAACTCACGAATCTGAGGCCCAGCCCCCACGCCGCCAAAAACGGTCATGGCGCGCACGTTGGTGTACTTGGCAAGCAGCTCGATCTCCGCGTGGATCTGCACGACCAACTCGCGGGTAGGTGCAACGATCAAGGCCCGCGGCCCATTGCCGCCCCGACCTTTGTTCTTCAGCAGGTGCTCCAATATGGGTAGAGCAAAAGCGGCGGTCTTGCCGGTGCCTGTGGCCGCCAGACCGAGCACATCGCGGCCCAGCATGACAGCGGGAATGCCCTTGGCCTGGATAGGCCGGGGCTCGGTGAAGCCCATATCGGAAAGGGCACGGGTGAGATTTTTATCGAGTCCAAAGCTCGCAAATGAGCTCTTGGACTGCGCCTTTGAGGACGAAGTCATTTGAATAGAATGGGTTGTTGGTTTGCGGTGCGTCCCGCTGCCCGCGGTGTCGCACCCAACCCATCCAGCAATCAAAGGGTCGCGGTCGAAATCAAGGCGCGTTCCGTTTGGTTGCTCGTTTGAAGAGCCCCCCCATCGAAATCTGCTGTGCGCCTGGACTGCGATTGAATTCGCAGCCTCTTAGAGGGGCGGAGTCTAGCAGTAAGGGCACAATAAAAGTGGCTCCAATTCCTGAGAGCCTCAAAATCCGGCACGGAGGCCCCTAGGGAGCCTTCCAGACCACCGGAAACAGCTCCCCGGCCACGAATTCCCCTTGGGAAAGGTGAGGTGCCCCGCGTAAGAGTGGCTCAGAATCATCCGCCACCCTTGTTTCAGCGCACATGTAATTGAAAGCCAGGGCCCGCCGCGGTCCCTTTGAACCATTGGGACCGGAGCCATGCAAAGTGTGACTGTGATGAATCGTTGCTGAACCCGCTGGCACCGGCACCGCGCGCGGCAAAAATTCCTGGCCTGCAAGGAGACCCTCCCTGATCTTCTCCAAAGGCTGATCAAACCCCACTGGAGGCAGAAGCCCCCACTCCTGACTGCCCGGTACAAACTGCAGGCACCCACTATCTTCGTCCGCGTTATCAAGCAGGATGTTGATGGTCACATGTCGCGCCGGTGCCGTGCGCGTCCAATAGGAATAGTCTTGATGCCAAGGCACGACTCCCGGATGTCCCGCCGGCTTATAGAAGACCTGGTCATGCCAGAAGCGCAAACGGCTGACTTCCAACAGTTGCGCAGCGGCCCCGGTCAGGCGCGGATCAAAGACAAGCTCCCGCAGTCTCTTGTCCACCCGCCAGCCCCCCAGAAAATGACAGACCACCTCTTCGGGGCGCTCCATGTGAGCAGCCTCCACCTCATACAACTCCGACTCGATGGAATCGAGATTCTGGAACAGGTAATCCACCCTGTCACGCAAATCCAGAACCTCCTCCATTTCCAGAATCGGCACGGGTCCCAAGAATCCATCCCGCTGGAAGTCTGCAACCTGCCCATGTGAGAAGGGCGCGGGATGGTGGTCTTTCCCCATGGGAACGAGGGTACTGGAGTGATGCCCCCAACCCTCAGAAGTCTTCACTGGGATTTCTTCATGGGGATTTCTTCATGGCAGACACACGCCACCGAACCAAGCCATAAGCAGGGATGCGGACAAAGCCACCTGGGAAATGGCAACTCGCCTCAAATAACTTGCATGGGAGAATCTGGCGCTCAAGCGACCAATGTGGCACCAGGCGCTTGAAAACCGAACTCTCAAGTGAGGAGAACCCGTTTCTTGGGTCACGCCACAAGAGAAGCCTAAACACCTTCTAATCTTGATCAGCCGCGCTCGGTTCTCTCTAGTATGGACATTCTCCAGCCGCCACTCACGCTCCTCAAGACTTGGACTACAACCTGTGACAACCTTATCGCTTCTCATCACTCTCGCGTGCTCCGCCTCTGTTTCGGATGAACCCACTTGGTACAAGCTCCCCTTGCGAGAGATGGACGAAGTTCCCGTAACCTCCGTACATCCATCGAGTTGCGTGGAGTTGCTCACCACCAACCATCTTGGCTTGCCGGGATCGAACTCCACTGCCCTTCTGGAGATGCTTGCTGACCGTGTTCAGCGCACGAAGAATGGCGATTTGGCTGTGGACCCTGTTGGGATCGGAAATAAATGGAAGACCCTCGATGAGGAGAAGGTCACTGTGCTTGCCTGGTTTCAGGCTGGGCGCACAACCAAGCTGCAGTTCTTCCGGCGAGACAATAGCTGGTGGGCCTGCTCGGCTGCCTTGCTTGAGACCACCAAAGGCCCGCCGGTCTTGCAGCTCTTGGATGCCAATGCAGATGGGGACTACCTGGACCCCTCTGATCTGGTCCGTTTTCACGATGGTGTCTTTCGTCCAATTGGGTCGGAGGCATCGGTGGACGACGGCGAGGTATCCTGGGTTTTCCGCCTTGAACCAAATCGCAACAAGATCCGGCTTCAGTATGCGGTGCGGCCAGACTTCTCAGAGAAAGCTACGGCTCATCAGCGAAAGGCTCTCCAAACTGTGAATCGTCTTCGTAATGAACAGGGACTTTCGCCAGCGGTGTACTCGGAGAGTCTTTCGGATGGGCTAATGAAGCACACGCAGTACCTGCAACATCACGACCCCAACAAGAAAGGAACCCTGCCATCCTACATGGGAGAGGACAGGGAACGCGCCCTGTACACGACCGAAGGAGACTTGGCTTCGAACGGCGGCAGTGTGGCCTTCCTCACCCAAGGTATAGACACCGAACGACATGTAACCTCCCTTATGGAAGGCACGCACGTGCGTAGCAACCTATTCATTGCCGGACGTCCACAACTGGGCTATGGCAAGACAAAGGCTTGGAGTTTCCTGCGGGTCAAGGCAAGTGAAGGTGAGACCGGCGCGGACTATTGGGTCTTGCCTGGCGCTGGCGCAAGAAACCAACCCGCAACATGTTCCGGTGGTTGGCCCTTCCCCAAGTCCTACCCCACTCTCTACGAGGCGCCGCGCGGAATGCCTATTTCAATCACCATCCCCGGCTACATGCAGGACGATGACAGCTTCCTCACGACTCGCGCCCTAAGCCTCGTCTACGCAGAGACGGGTAAAGAAATTGGTGGGTTCTTCTTTATCATCACCGATATCCTCACGCAGGCACCACCCGACACCTGGTTCTTCGTACCCGCAGCACCCCTGGAACGAAGTACGAAGTTCCTAGCCCAAGCCACACTCGAGCGCCGGATGGGCACCGGCAACGGCCCTGGCATCCTCGTCGCGGAAGAAACCGTGCAATGGCAATTCACCACGGCCGACTAGTGCCCTGATACTCCGTCCAAGCCTTTCAAAACCATCGAGGCGGCGAAGACCTGGAGCGCGGGCTCCGGACTCCCACCAGGACCGGGAGCATGAACTTAATCCCTGGACCAATGAACTCCGGAATTGGGTACGGCTCGCCGCCGTAGCGCTCGACCCAACGCCAAGGCATTGGGTTGCAGATCAGCGCATAGATTACATGAATTGCCCGACAGCTATCTGAACACACACTTGAAGGGCGCGGGATAGCGGCCTTTTCCCATGGGAACAAGGACACCGCAGGGATGCCCCCAACCCTCAGAAGTCTTCACTGGGATTTCTTCATGGGGATTTCTTCATGGCAGACACACGCCACCTAGCCAAGCCATAAGCAAAGAGGCAAACAAAGCCTGCTGGGATCCACCCAAAGACCAACATGCCAACCATCGGGCCTCCATCCGCGAATGCTTCGGGGGGTGGATCAGGCGATTGCTGCCAGGCAGAGAAGCCGTTTGCCACTCCCATGACCAACCCATACCAGATCACCAGTATTCCCACAACGAAGGCCAACAAGC
>CALEMP010000050.1 GCA_937910685.1 uncultured bacterium | reverse complement strand
CGCGTGCCGCAGTTGCACCCCAAGTTCGCGCGCGCAGCGCCCCGACAACCTCCGAGAACCCACAACCGAATGAAACGCTCCAAAGCCGAGATCCTTGAAGAACGCGCGATTGTCAAGCAGTTCGAACTGGAAGAGAAGCAACAAAAAGCCAAAAAAGCCCTGAAGGGCTGCGGCGGCTGCTTCATCGCTATTCTGGTCCTTGCAGGCATAGGATCTCTGCTGGAGGACCCGCCAGACACAGACGCCCCAATCGGAAATCGCTCGGGCATCCGTTCTCTGTCTATCAACCTCTCCGCCGCCGACGTGTCCCACCTTCTCGCCAGTGACTTCGACCTCAAGGAGTCCACTTCCGTAGATGGTCAGCCACGCCTACTTGGCCATACTCCAGGCAAACTCGCCCTCCTGGAAATCATTGGCGACCCATCCAATATCGTCAAAGCTTCACTCATGACCGGAATAGTCAGTGACCGGCCAGACCTCACGTTCGTGCATAGCGCCTACCTCATGCGCTTCGCCCAGAACGTCATGCCCACATGGCCTGACCGGGAACAGTGGATGCAGGATACGATGGATGGATTCCTTGTGGATCCAGATGCAGCGCGCACTGTAGTTGTTGGCGATCGCATGTTGACTTTTCGGCTGTGGAAAGAACTCGGCAGCTTCTTCATCGACGTCAAGCACAAAGACTCTGAGTAGCCGTTCCGCCTATACCACTGGTTTCTTGATCGAAGCACCTCGCCAACTCACCATGAAAGACCGCCGACTCAGGGACGTCAACGACCAGCCCATTCCGTTTACCTGCGCAAACCATAGGTTTCGCACCGACACAACCAAGGGAGAATGCCATGGCGATGGAAACTCGAAAGGTAGCGTGCTTCGATTTGCCATCATTCCAGGTACTGACTACTCCCTATGGCTTGAGCACGTCGAAGACCTAGATGGCGGGCCGCCGATGTACTGGCTCATGTGGTACAAGGATGGGCGCCCCACGATTCCGATGAGCGGCGTGTTTGACAAGAAGGGCCTTGAACTAATGGTGGACAACCTGTCCAACGTCCCGATGGAGCGCGTCTAACACGGTGATGCAACGGATCGGGCTACGCCCGACCGCTGATCACCCCAACCGTTAGACCGGCGCACGGTCACCCCCTTATCATCCAAATGACGAACAACCCCACTGAATTTCCAAATATGTCCGACAATGCAAAAGGTCCCGAAGACAAGTTCTGCAGCGAATGCAGCGGTATCATCCGCGCTAAAGCTGAGATTTGCCCGTTATGTGGTGTTCGACAGGCACCGACTCCTGGATCGAGGACTGCAAGCGCCCCAAACGGGAAATCAAAAATTGCCGCAGGACTCTTCGCCCTTCTGCTTGGCGACTTTGGTGCTCACAAGTTCTACTTAGGAAAGCCCGGGTTGGGGGTGCTCTATCTCATTTTCTTCTGGACATGGATCCCTGGGCTTATTGGTCTCATTGAGGGGATAATTCTTATCTCAATGGGGGACGAGGAGTTCATCCAGAAGTACGGCGATGTCTAACCACGCGATGCAACGGATGGGCTTCGCCCACCGCTGATCACCCCAACCGTTGTACGGATCGCTGAGCTCCCAACCCTGTTCCCGTGCACTATCCTGAAGTTGCACTTCAGGCAGGAAGCACTCAAACCCAACAAGCTCAGAGCGAAATCAACCAGCTGAGCAATCGACATGAAAACACGCACAAAAAAACTACTCTTGGGGGCTTTCCTCGGAGTCCTACTCCTTGGGTGGTATGGCTCCAGCCAAGACAAGAAAGAAGCGTTGGCCGCACTTGATCGTGGAGAAGAAGCACTCAAGACCCAACAGTGGGATAGTGCTGCCGATGCCTTTTCTGAAAGCCTCAAGAAAAGTGAGATTTACTCAACGCTGTTGGATGAGCAAGTTCGAGCACACCTTGGTCGGGGGACTGCTCTGGCAATGCTTGAGCAGCCAGCAGCAGCCGAGCAAGCGTTCCTAGTGGCGTATTCACTTTCCCCACTCTCAGCCCCTTCAACCGGTGAGCCCTTGGTGGTTGCGGCATCGGAGAAGGCCAGAAAAACACTAACGGCCCAGCTAGAGGAAGCCACACAACTCGCTGAGTCCGTGTCGCTCAGTAAAAAGGCAAAAGCGAGTGAACATTTGCCCGCATCCTCAACTCATGAGGAGCTGCTAGGGATTCTGAACCAAGTGCCTGACGGTTGGACCTTCCAGGATCTTCGGATTAACGCACGTGGCGAAGAGCTGTGGATGGAATTCGATCTCAAACGTCAAACGCTTGGATTTACGAGTGACCAAGTCAGAGCCCAAGCAGCACTCCTCCTTGCTCATCAATCTACATCCCTCGAAGAAGTTTACGGGGCAACGCACGTGCTATTGAAGTGCGAACAAAGTACTGGGGCATGGTCCATCCAGAATATGCAATACGCGCGAGGCCTGCTGCGAGACAAGGAAACTCTCATGAAGGGCGCGAATCTCCTTATCTCCATGATGCAGTGAGAAGCGCGCCCAACAGTACAGAACCGGTTGGCTTATTGCTCGACCGTACAACCATGCGATGCAACGGACGGTTCGCTTCGCTCACCGCCGCTGATCGCCCCAACCGTTGGGCAGACAGACCAGGCATCACGGGGATGAAGCACGGTGGCACGTAAGAAAGGCGACTCCGACACGGTAGCTGGCTGCATCCTGGTGCTTGTGCTTCTTGCACTCGTTTTCATCTTCAGCCCAGGCATGCTGCTGATGGCTGTCGCTCAGTCGCAGTTCGACCTTGGGTTTGACCGTGGGCAAATGTGGACCTTTGCCGTTCTGGTCAGCGTGGCAGTATTCGTTGCGATACTCCTCGTCTGCCGACGCAGGGGTGCAGAGAATGTGGCGGCAGCGTCCCTGCTTTCCTATTCCGTCCTTTCCCTACTCATCATTGCGAGCCTGTTGATATGCCAGCACGGGTTCAAGGCCAAGTTCCCCGAACGCTTCGCGGCCTACTTCATCGGCGACGAGCAGCCCAACACGGCGCTGCAGACGGATCGGCCTTCGGCCGACCGCTGAGCGCCAACCCCGTTCTGCAGGCCCGAAAAGAAACTGATCGCTCACTGCCGATTCACCGTTTTCAAAAACAGTAAGGCCAAACTCCTGAATCATCTCGCATACTGAATCCCTCGCCATGTCAGTCTCTCCCCATCTCAGCTCCAATGACCAAACTCCTCATTTTGCCAATGCTGATTGAGTGTGCGGCAGAACCCGGCAATGCAGACGGATGGGCTTCGCCCACCGCTGATCGCCCCAACCGTTCTACGGAGCCACTTTCCACTAGGACCTCTTAACTCAAAAAACCCCCCAATGAAGACCTTGCCAAGACTCGCCCTTCTCGCCCTCGCCCTTCTTCCGTCGTGTAAAGTTGTTAGCGATTTTCAGTATACACCTCCTGAACAGCTGGAAGTGCTCCCCCAGAACGAACGGATCGTGAATGCTGACTTTGACCAAACATGGAGTGCCCTGATAAGCAGCGTTGGAAAAAGCTTTTTCGCCATCAACGAGTTTGAAAAAGCTTCCGGCCTGCTAACTCTTCAGTTCACGACATCTCCGTTCAGTGAATCGGTCACTGGCGGGCACTGCACCTTCAAGTACGACAACTCAGCAATGGTTGATGGACAGCTCTTCTGGAACGGTATTCAGGGGAAGAAAATCAAGATCGATTTCGATGGTGACTACGCAGACTACACAGAGCAGTACTTGAGCGGTTCTCTCGCAGGTGCGGTCAATCTCATCGTGACCGAAGTCGATAGCGCTCACACCCGAATCACTGTGAACACACGCTTCACCGTCGTCTCCTCTGCGACCAATCCGACGACTGGTGGCGTATCGATAACGACCTTCAGCTGGAACTCCGGGGACCGGAGCAGGAAGATCGTAACTACCGCTGCTGGCGAACAAGAAGCTCGCATAATGCAGAGTACTCACTTTGTTGAACAGAAGATCCTAGACGCCATTGACGAGATCTTCGCTATGCAACAATAACCACCTCCAACTTGAAAACCCGTAGAACCCGGCGATGCAGCGGATGGGCTTCGCCCACCGCTGATCGCACCAACCGTTGGACAGACAGCGATAGAAGCTGACCGGGCACGGGCAAATCAACGCTCTCAAAAACAACGAAGTCAAACTCGCTCCGCAACTCGCGCTCTCACACTCATCACCTTCCAATCACCACTGTCCCTCATCACAGCCATGAAACGAAGTCCCTCATTTCGCCAATGCTGCTTGAGAACGCAGTCCAACCATGCAATGCAACGGATCGGGCTACGCCCGACCGCTGATCACCCCAACCGTTCTGCAGGCCCGAAAAGAAACTGATCGCTCACTGCCGATTCACCGTTTTCAAAAACAGTAAGGCCAAACTCCTGAATCATCTCGCATACTGAATCCCTCGCCATGTCAGTCTCTCCCCATCTCAGCTCCAATGACCAAACTCCTCATTTTGCCAATGCTGATTGAGTGTGCGGCAGAACCCGGCAATGCAGACGGATGGGCTTCGCCCACCGCTGATCGCCCCAACCGTTCTACGGAGCCACTTTCCACTAGGACCTCTTAACTCAAAAAACCCCCCAATGAAGACCTTGCCAAGACTCGCCCTTCTCGCCCTCGCCCTTCTTCCGTCGTGTAAAGTTGTTAGCGATTTTCAGTATACACCTCCTGAACAGCTGGAAGTGCTCCCCCAGAACGAACGGATCGTGAATGCTGACTTTGACCAAACATGGAGTGCCCTGATAAGCAGCGTTGGAAAAAGCTTTTTCGCCATCAACGAGTTTGAAAAAGCTTCCGGCCTGCTAACTCTTCAGTTCACGACATCTCCGTTCAGTGAATCGGTCACTGGCGGGCACTGCACCTTCAAGTACGACAACTCAGCAATGGTTGATGGACAGCTCTTCTGGAACGGTATTCAGGGGAAGAAAATCAAGATCGATTTCGATGGTGACTACGCAGACTACACAGAGCAGTACTTGAGCGGTTCTCTCGCAGGTGCGGTCAATCTCATCGTGACCGAAGTCGATAGCGCTCACACCCGAATCACTGTGAACACACGCTTCACCGTCGTCTCCTCTGCGACCAATCCGACGACTGGTGGCGTATCGATAACGACCTTCAGCTGGAACTCCGGGGACCGGAGCAGGAAGATCGTAACTACCGCTGCTGGCGAACAAGAAGCTCGCATAATGCAGAGTACTCACTTTGTTGAACAGAAGATCCTAGACGCCATTGACGAGATCTTCGCTATGCAACAATAACCACCTCCAACTTGAAAACCCGTAGAACCCGGCGATGCAGCGGATGGGCTTCGCCCACCGCTGATCGCACCAACCGTTGGACAGACAGCGATAGAAGCTGACCGGGCACGGGCAAATCAACGCTCTCAAAAACAACGAAGTCAAACTCGCTCCGGAGTGTAAGAGATCCAAAGGGCCTCCGCCAACCCCGGCACCACCCTCCAGGC
>CALEMP010000049.1 GCA_937910685.1 uncultured bacterium | reverse complement strand
CGTTTCCTGGGTGAGCCCGTTTCAGCGGGGGGAGGGCCCTCTCCGGAGCTTAGGAACTGTGCCGGGCCCAATTCCGCACTTGTAGGGGCTTGATTTCGGGGCTTAAGTGGCCAATCTTAGGGCTGGGCCGTTGCACGTCGCGATCGGCCTTTCTTTTCCTCATGCCCCCCCGGGGCCTTCTCCAGGAGCCTTGCTTGAAGACTACCGTCGCCATTCCGCACAGCAACTATCCCGATCGAGTCCGCGAAGCCGCCGAAGAGCAGCTTGAGAACCTGAGTGCCGTGGGCCGTGAAGTCCACAGCCTGACCGCCACCCTGTCCCAACAGAAGAACGAGCACCGGGTCGAGATCGTTGCCGAGGCCAATCACCACCAGACCTTGGTGGCCGACGGGGCCGGGTTGGCGATTGAAGAGGCGTTGATCATGGCCGCGGACCGTATGCGTTCTCAACTGCGCAAGCTACACGACAAGGTGCTGGATCGCCGCCACGGCAAGGCCTAGGCTCTGCCCTCGAGATTGGCCGCTGTGGGCCTTGCGGTGCCATATCGCCCAGAATAGGCCAGGGAACGCATTCCTGGACCTTCCTTAGGGGGGGGCGATTGGTTAGGCTTCATGGGTACTGTACCCCGGCAATAAAAAACCTAATTACCATGACTTGGTGGAAGAACTTCAAGCCTAGCGCCTGCAATCACAAACTCCCTGCGGCCGAAAAAGAGCAGGCCCTTCGGCTGATCCTTGAGACCATGACCAAGGCCAAAGTCTTGCAGTCTGATCTGACCGAGAAGGCTGCGGCAGCCATGATCGCGAGGGAAGAATTGGCCACCACAGGTGTGGGCAATGGAATGGCGATTCCCCATATCAAGCTGCCTGGTTTGACCTCCGTTGCTTGCAGCATCGTGGTTTTGCGCGAGCCCATCGATTGGGCCGCCGTCGACGGTGAACCCGTTGACATCGTGATCACCATCCTACGCCCGGATGTGCCCACCGACGAGTTCGATCCCGCTCAGCACATCAAGATGATGCAGTGGGTTGCGGGTTTGGCGCGTGATGGGGACTTCTGCTCCTTTGTTCGCAATGCGGACAAAAAATCGACTCTGGTGGACTTGCTCAAAGAGCACGCCCACGCTTGAGTCGCTAAGCCCAAAGCATCATGGCTGAGACCAGCGCCTGTAGAGAAACCGTGAGGAATGAAGCGGGGCTTCACGCCCGGCCCTGCCACGCACTTGTCAGTCTCGCTCTTGGGTTTGAGAGCAGTCTCAAAGTGAGTCACGGGGGCCGCGAGGTCAATGGGAAGAGTATCTTGGAATTGATGACCCTGGGGGTCGTCTGTGGGGGCGAAATGGAGTTTCGGGCGGAGGGCCCTGATGCAGAGGGGCTGATCGCAAGCGTCTCGGAATTACTGTCTTCGGGATTCGGCGAGGGGTACTCAACCCACGGGTCCCCCAAGGTCGAAGGATAGGGCATGCGCCCAGTGCTCCCGTGTGAGCTTGGGATCCCTTACCGGTAAGCCCCCTCCCTAGGGGTATTGCCGTAGAGCGCCTGTCCCTGGATGATTTTGTTGAGAAGAGCGAAAAGTGTCGTCGGCCTCGACCTCGGAAGTTCCGTGGTCAAGGCGGTAGAGCTTTCATTGTTGGGTTCCGAACCGGTATTGACCGGTTTTGGCCGAGCTGAGATCCCTCCCGGTGGTTCCCTTGAAGAGGCGGTCACTGCTGCCTTAGCGACCCTGCGTGGACGCTCCAAACGCTGCGTTAGCGGTGTGGGGGGGCAGTCCACGGTGGTGCGCTACATCTCGATGTTGCCCATGACCCATGAGGAGCTCTTGCAGGCCGTGCGCTTTGAAGCGGACAAGTTCCTTCCATTTGACGCGGACGAGGTGGTGCTGGATTGCCAGCAACTCCAAGCTCGCACCAACCACGAGGGCGAATCTGACGGCAGCAAGATCCCCGTGCTGGTGGCCGCTTGCCGGCGTCAACTGATCGAGGAGCAAGTGCAAGTGGTGGAGCAAGCCGGCCTGTTGCCCATCGCTGTGGATCTGGACCTGTTCGCCTTGGCTAACGCCTGGGATCTCTGCGGTTTGCAGGAAGAGGACATGCCCCAAGAGGAAGGAGCGCCGCAGGGCGCCCAAGCTTTGATCGACGTTGGCGCCAGTCGCACCTTGATCAACGTGCTGCGCGGGGGCGAGACATGCTTCAGTCGTGAGATCGCCATCGGCGGCGCGGATATGACCCAAGCCGTTGCCCGGCGCCTGGGTGTTGAGCCCTTTGAGGCTGAGGCCATCAAGCGCGCAGGGGATGTGCACGAGGTTGAGGTGGGGGCCAGTGTCGCGCCCTTGCTAGAGGATTTGGCCAATGAGATTGCCCTGTCCATCGACTACGTGGAGCACCACGAAGGGGTCGAGGTGAGCGAACTCTTGCTCTCCGGCGGCGGATCTCTGATCAGTGGCATGGCCACCTCGATCGAGCAAGCGACCACCCGCACGACTCGGATTTGGAACCCCCTCGAGGGCCTGCGTGTGGACGCTGAGAGCCTCGACGTGGAAGAACTAGAAGCCTGGGCACCGTCCCTGGTCGTGGCCATGGGCCTTGCAGCGAGGGTGCGCGCATGATGATCACAATCAACCTTCTGCCCCCGGAAATGCGCAAGCGCAGCGGGCCGCCAATCAAGATGCTGGCCCTCGTGGCGGGCATCACTACCGTGGCCTGTGCCTTGCTTACAGCATGGGGCTGGCTCGCTTTTGGGGAGGCCGCCGAAATCGAATCCAGGCGTATGCAGTTGTCCCTTGAGATGGACGGCCTTCGGCCCCAACTCAAGTACAACGAGGCCCTTGACGCCGAGATCAAGGTTGCCGTTGCTCGGGAAGCAACCTTGGCGGACATCAACAAGTCGCGCATCCTGTGGAGCGAGAAAATCGACCAATTGGTGGACGTCGTCAACTCGGGCAACGAGGTGGAGCACTTCACTTGGCTCGACGATTTGACCGTTCGCCAAGATGTTGCACGGCGTGGCTCTGATACCCACGGCTCCCTACGGGCAGCCGGGCACTCGGGGTCCGAGCGTTGGGACCAGGTGGCGAACTTCCTGGAGGACATCGAGGATCGCGAGTTGACTGACTTCATGCGCGAGTTCCATTCCACCGGGCGACCCGAGGGAAACATCAACGAGCCCGATGATGAATTGATTCCAGCGGTGAATTGGTCCTTCCCCCTTTCCCTTGAACTCATGGGGCCCCAGGAACGCTGGGAAGCGCGCCAGGCCAGCGAGGAAGCTGCGGCAAATGCTGCCAGCAAGATCTCGACTTCGACCCCTAGTCCGCAGGAGAAGCACTGATGGAACAACGCCAAAAACAAATTGCAGGTGGGGTCGGAGCCCTACTGTTGTGCGCCTGTGCAGGCTGGGCTATTAACGACCAAGTGGAAGCCAACGAGCAAGCCGAGCAATCGGTGCTGGACCTGAAAACCGAAATCGCCGCAGGGCGTCGGTTGGTGGAGACTACGCCCGAGAAAGAGCGGCAGGTGATCGTTCTGCGTGAGCTTGACCCGGTCTTTGCCGAGATCTTGCCGGATAGTTCTGAAGTCAACGAGTTGATCAAGACCTTCTACCGGTACTCGGGAGAAGCGGGCGTTGAGCCCTCCAGCTTTCAATCCAAGCCTGATGTTGCCCTCGGCAAAACCGAGAGCGACTTTTCCAAGGTGGCCTACACCTTGAGCTTGGCGGGGGACACTTTTCAGTTCCTCGACTTCTTGGACCGCATCGAAACCCACCGGCGCTTCATGGCCGTGCCGAGCTTCACCCTGCAAGCTGCCTCGCGCCGCGAGATGGAAGAATTGGGCTATGCCCGACACCGCATCCAAATGGACGTGGAAACCTACGTTTACTCACCGAGCGACCTGGCACAACGAATCCGCGTGGAGGGCTATGACCGCAAGCGCGAGCTCTTGACCTCGGAAATCAACCGTCGCCGTCAGGCGCTGACTCTCTCGACATTCCACTACCGCGGAAGTCGTGGCCGTCGGGACCCTTGGATTGATCCCCGGGTTCCCGCGGACGACAACCCCAGCGGTCTCAGTGTGCCCGAGCAAAACGCCAAGGTCGAGGCCCTGGTGACTCTGCTCGGCCAGGCAGGCGGACAGTGGGGCAAGGTTCAGAATGCACCTGATGTGCTGACCCGCATGCTCCTGCGCCGCGACATGCTGGCATCCCTGGGCATGATCGGGGATAGCTTGATCGAGGTCGATGCCATGGGCCTCGTGACTTTCACTCCGGCGGTCAAACGACTGGACCTGGAGGTACGCCAGCCCCTTGTGGCCCTGCGCCTTGAGATTGATGCCACCAGCTATGTAGAGGGGCCGAGCACCGAGGAATTGGAGCAGGTTGCCAAAAGCATGCACACCCACTTGACCGCGGGACGCTACGGCTTGGCCTTGGCTACTTTTGCAGAGGTGGTCGATGGGCTACCCCTTGTGAAGGGCGATGGTCCCCGGGAATTGCTGGTCGCACGACTGGAAATGCTGGCTGAGGAGGCCGAGGTCCTGCGGGACTTTGAGTCCATCCAGATGGGTTTTGGTGGCTCGGCTTTGATCGGAGGCCGGCCTGCTGTTGTGATTTTAAACGGGCGCAGTTGGACCCTTGGGGATGTGATGCCCCAGGGAGTTGAGGTGCTTGAAATTCGACCGCGAGAGGTGGACTTTGCCTTCCGCGGTTTTGTGCTGACTCGACACTTCTAAAACGAGTCAATCGCAGGTGTGCCGATTTTCTGCACACCGAACCAAATTCCGGGGTGGATCCCGGTGGGACATTCTTCGTGAAAAACAAAACACTATTGATTGCTGCACTGCTGTGTGGTTGGACATCTCTTTTTGGCATTGCTCAAGCCGCTCAAGCCCCCAGTGCGGACGCACGGGTTAACCTGGACGTGGTAGAACAGCCCCTGAGCGAGGTCGTTCAGTTCCTGCGTGATCGCTCCAGCGCCAACATCGTGATTCTCGACAAGAGCGGCAGTCTCCCTGTCCGTGATCTAGAAATCAAGGACGTGCACTGGCGCGATGCATTGGAGTACGCCTGCCGTCTCGCCGGTTGCGTTGTGGCCGAGGATCGCAGTGGCGTCCTGGTGATCACTGATCCGCCTACTGTGGATTTCGATTTCGATGAGGACCGCAGCATTGCGGACATCATTCACACCATTGGCAAGGTCGCTGGTGCGAACATCATCGTCAGCCCGGAAGTCACCGGCACCCTGAGGGTGCGGCTCAAGGACGTTCCCTGGCGTGATGCCCTGGAAGAAATCGCCAAGACCCGGGGTTACACCGTGGTGGAAGAGCGTCCAGGTATCCTGCGAGTGGTGGACCCCATGAGTCTCCAAAAGCACACAGTGACCCGCAGCTACCAGTTGCGCTACATCCGCCCGCGCGGCCCGCGCTCAGCCAAGATCAACTCTGAGTTCATCAATGGCAATAGCGCACCCCCCGAAGGTTCGGTTTCGGATCACTTCACGGCCCTCGGCGCCCTGGAGAAGGCGCTTTCCGAGCACGGGGCCCTCGACTACATCGAGACCTCCAACGTGATCATCGTGCGTGATACGTCCCAAGTGCATGAGACGGTCCAAGAGATCCTGCGTCGCTTGGACGTGGAGCCGACCCAGGTGTTTGTGGATGTGAAATTCGTGTCCACGGCGAACATTGATCTGTTGGATCTGGGCGTGGACTATGGTGATGGTGGACCGCGGATCTCGATCAGCGGCGGCCAGATCCCGATTCAGTTGCCCTTCAGCACCACCGACGGCGGCTGGCAGAGTGGCATCTTGCCGGATCTCGGTGCACTCGGTGCGGATCCCTCCGCGATGGGTGGGGTTTCAATTCCCGACACGGTTTTCGGCGCTCTTTCCTTCACCCAAGTTGCGGCGACCTTGAAGTTGCTGCAGCGAGACACGCGCACCGAGGTGATTCAAGCGCCCAAGATCATCACCCTCGACGGGCACGAGGCCACGATTTTCGTGGGTGAGACCGTGCGCTACGCCGAGGCCAAGAGTGAGCAGGGCCAGGCCGGTGGCTTGTCCTTGTCCGTGCAAGAGGCCGATGGCTCTCCCGTTGAGGTTGGCTTCCAGTTACTGGTGCGCCCCAACGTGATCCCCGGCACGCGCAAGCTGATGATGGAAGTGATTCCCAAGGAGACCACTCTCTCGGGTTCTTCCGCCGGCACTGCCTTGGCCCCCGCGGGCTTTGATGTGTTCACCATCGGTGCTGACGGCCAACAGGGCTCGATTGCCCTGCCCCGCACGCGCTCATCGACCCTGATCACGAACATGTTGCTGGAAAGCGGACAGACCGCTGTGATCGGCGGCTTGACCAACGAGATCGACACCAAAATCGAAACCCGCGTGCCCTTCCTGAGCTCAATCCCCCTCCTTGGGGAGTTGTTCAAGCACAAGAGCGCCACTCGCGATCGTCGTAGCCTGATCATTTTCGTCACCCCCCAGTTGGTCAACAGCGCGGAGGACACTGAATTCCTGCTGCAACAGGAACTCATGCGCCGCCGGACCCGCCTCAAGGACGAGGTCGATGCCCTGCTTAACCCTGCTCTTGACCCCGCTCTTGACACTGCAAAGGGGTGATTGTCGGCCCTAGGGCACCACAGGTAGGGGGAGGCCCGGGCGCGTAAGCCCGGGCCTCCCCTGATCCGATTTCAACCCACCCAATCCACCTCTCCGTTCCAACTGAGCCCCCAGCCCTCAGCTCTCGCGTCCTCCAAAAGTCGGGCTGGAGGGGTCACTTTAAGACCAGTCCCCATTCTTCTGGGTCAGGCAGGCGGCCCCTAGACTCCTAGGGAGGGGTTTGAGGGCAAACTCTGGGATTTCTCCCTGCTCTTCCTTCTTTGGCCCCGTAGGTCATGGCAACATGCCTTCAGAAGCTAGGTCTCCCTCGTGAGCCTGCCTGACAATTCCACATGAGCCTCTACGAGGCCCATGCCTTTCACGGCCCTTCTTCGGAAGCCGCCGAACCCCTTACCAGCCGCGCCGGCCCATTTTTCGGGCTCCAGCGACGTGCGACGCCCTCCTAGGTGGCATTCACACTGTGAATCCAGCCAGAGGGGTGGCGCCCGCCTCCCGCGCAGGCACCCCCTAACAACATGATTGATCAAGGTTTCCCGGAGTCATCCTCCGGTGGGTCGGACACGTCCGACAATTCCTCAGAACGCCCCCAGGGCCGTTCCACACGCACTCGCAGCTCTTCCACACCAAAATCCAGCAGCGGTTCCTCCTTTGGAGCCGGCCTAGATAAAGGTGCCTCCCGGGAAGCTCCACCCAAGAGTCCTTCTCGCCGCCGGACCAGCTCCAGCGATGGGGACGGCGATGGTGACGAAGACCGTCCCCGCCGCCGTCGAGGCAGTCGTGGGGGCCGTTCCCGTGGCAAGTCCAGTCGGAGCGAGGGCGAGGATGCCCGCGAGAAATCCGAAGGCGATTCCGACCGGCGCCCCAGCCGTGGCCGCGGAGACCGTGAGAAACCCGAGGGTGATTCCGAGCGACGTTCCAGCCGTGGCCGCGGAGACCGCGAGAGCTCCGAAGGTGGTTCCGAGCGGCGCCCCAGCCGTGGTCGTGGAGACCGCGAGAAACCCGAAGGTGATTCAGAGCGGCGTTCCAGCCGTGAGCGTGAAGACCGCGGAGACGACCAGGAGCGGGGCGAAGAGCGCCCCAACCGCCGTCGGCGGGGAGGCCGCGGCCGCCGTCGTCGCAGCTCGGATGACTCCGAGGGAGGCGAGCAGTCCTCTGATCTCGATCGCGAGAAAGAGGGACAGGAGCAATCCGAAGACCGGGCTTCCAAAAAGAAGTCTCGCAAGACCCGTGGTCGAACCCGGGGCAAGTCCACGGACGAGGACGATGGGGCGGAGGATTCTTCCGATCATGACGGCCGTCGTAGGTCGCGCAGCGAATCTGACGATGGTCAGGATGACGAAGGCGGCAAGAAGACCAGCCGTAAAAAGACAAGTCGTAAGAAAACCGGTCGCAAAGAGACCGAGCGAACCAAGAGCACTAAGAAATCCGCCAAGAAGAGCAGCAAGAAGAGCAGTCGGAGGGATTCGGACCGCGATTCCCAGGCTGACTCGAGAGACGGTGGTTCTTCGAGCAAGAAGACGCGCCGTCGCAGTCGCGCCAAGGGCCCGGAAGGGTCTCTGGACTCCGATGAGTTGCTTCCCAAGGTCCGAAAGGTTTCTCTCACCGCCGAGGAGGAAGTCGCCGCCGCCGAAAAAGCGCGGGTGATGCGAATCCTGGTCAATGGTTCTGACCCTGAAGAGCAGCGTGTGGTCGTGGTGGGCGAGGACGAACGGATCTCCGACCTCTTGATGACCTCAGACAGCCAGAAGACTTTGGTCAACGATATTTATCGTGGCCGGGTGGTCAATCTGGAACCCGCGATTGGCGCAGCTTTCATCGACTTTGGGCAAGGCCGCAATGGCTTCCTGCACATTTCCGATGTGATGCCCACTTACGGGGAAAAGGATTTCAAGCTCGAGAATCTCTTGACCGCCAACATGGCCCAAGACGAGCATCCCGATGACGTGGACGTGGACGACGACGATCACCATGAAGATGGGTTCGACGATATTCATGAGCACGATCACGACGAAGATCATGACGAAGATCATGATGAGGGTCACGACGATGATCATGACGAGGATCATGACGAGGATCATGACGAGGATCATGACGAGGATCA
>CALEMP010000048.1 GCA_937910685.1 uncultured bacterium | reverse complement strand
CAACTCGAATCACGGCCTACCGGGACCCTCACGGATTCTCGACGTCACTGAAGACAACCTCACCGGTCTCCACATCATAAAACGCACCCACTAGGTCCACCTGGCCTTCCGCCTCCGCCTTCGCCAGGGCAGGACAGAGGCGTTTGATCTCCGCGAGGCTCAGGGTCACGTTTTCCCGGGCGACGCTCCTCACGAAGCTCGGGTCGTCCCCAGCGGGCATTGAGTGGCCGCCAGCTTCGCTCGCCGCGGCGATGGCGGGTGCTAGTTTTTCGAGGGCCTTGGTCAAGGTCCCCTGACGCAGTCCGTTGCAGGCACCCTTGACCGCACCACAGTCGCTGTGCCCTAAAACCACGACCAGCGCAGCACCGGACACGCAGCAGGCAAACTCAAGACTGGCCAAAATCGCATCATCCACGATATTGCCAGCAACCCGAGCGCAGTAAAGCGCGCCGAGGCCCTGATCGAAAACCAGCTCGGGTGGCACACGCGAATCGATGCAGCCAAGAACGGCTGCGAAGGGCTGTGCGCCGAACGCGGTGTTGCGGATCTCAGCGGCAATATCTCGCGGCTCTAGCTTGCCTGAAACAAATCGCTGGTTCCCTTCCCGCAAGCGCGAGAGAGCTTCTTTAGGTGTGATGGATGCCATAGTTTCGGCGGTCAGTTCTTTTCAACCTTGATGGGTGCGTCCAATAATTCCAGCGCCACGTCCACGTCGGTGGTGGGAGCCGCGCAGGTGAAATCGCGGCACACATAGACCGTGGCCTTGTCACCCATTGCCGTTTGAGACTCGGTGAAGGGTGCCAACTTGCCCAGGGCTTCCGCCTGGTTCGGGCTCTTACGCAAGAGAACCATGCGGGGCCGGAACGAATGGTGCAAGGCGGCTAGGGCCTTTCGATTTGCCTCTTCGTCGCTGCCCTCCACAAGGACCACTTCAGCGGATGGCCCAGCCAAGAAATCAAGGGCCATCAACATCTGCGAGTGGGCACTCGCCATGCTATGCAACTGACGACTGAAGCCCTGGAGCACATCCCATGCGCGGGTCTCCAATTCCACCTTGCCGGTCATGCGGGCCAATCGCCCCATCACCAAAGCCATGACCGCGTTGCCCGAGGGAATCGCTCCGTCATAGATCTCTTTGGCACGCACAAAGAGCGCTTCGCCGTCATCGGGGGAGAGGAAAAAGCCCCCGACCTCGTCGTCCCAAAAGTGCGCCAAACTCTGGTCGGTCAAGCCCAGGGCGGCTTGCAACCATCGAGTCTCGCCGGTGGCCTCATAGAGTTCCACGAGACCCCAGATCATGAATGCATAGTCCTCAAGCATGGCGTCGAGGCCCGCCTCTCCCCCACGGGAACGCTTGAGCAGACGACCCTCTTTGGTCAGCAGGTGCTCCAGCACATAAGTCGCCGCCTCACTGGCCGCCTGTGCATAACGGGGATCATCAAAGGCTTTGGCCCCATTCGCGAGGGCCGCGATCATCAAGCCATTCCAATCTGTCAGCACCTTGTCGTCGAGGAACGGACGGATCCGGCCCTCGCGCACATCGAATAATTTACGGCGCATCTTCGCCAGCCGCTCATCCAGGCCTTCGCCCTTCAATCCAGCGGCCGCCAAGCGCTCGTCAACTTTTCCGCTAAGATTCAAAATGTTGCGGCCCGTATCCGCGCCGGTGGCCTCATCCTTGAAGTTGCCGTCTTCTTCGGCCCCATAGACCGTGGCCATGAGAAACGCATCTTGGTCCCCCAAGACTTCGCGCAGCTCGTCCATGGTCCAAACATAGAAGAGGCCTTCCTCCCCTTCGGAGTCCGCATCCTCAGCGCTGCGAAAAGCTCCACTCGGATCGCGCAGATCCCGCAAGACATACTCAAATGTCTCTTCCGCAGCCGCTCGCAGATCCACATCCCCGGTGACTTGCCAAGCCTCGATGCAAGCCATGGAATAGAGGGCTTGGTCATAGAGCATTTTTTCAAAGTGCGGCACCAGCCACTCCTGATCGGTGGAGTACCTGTGCAAGCCGAGACCAACGTGATCCCAGATTCCGCCCTCATGCATGGAGCGCAAGGTCGTGACCGCCATGTTCAATGAATCGGCATTGCCGGTGCGATCATGATGGCGCAGCAGCATGCGCAGGTTGTGAGGCGTGGGGAACTTCGGCTGCACGCCAAAGCCACCAAACTCGGGGTCGTAACGACCGCTTAGTTCTTCAGCCGCCTTATCGAGCAAAACCACGTCAGGCGCCTCTCCGCGAACCCCCGTATTCTGGCTCTTAATGTGCTCAATGATGCGGTTGGCGGTGTCTTCGATCTTGTCCCCTTGGGTCTTCCAAGCCTGGGAGAGCTGAGGCACAAGCTGCATCATTCCCGCACGGCCGCCACGACTGTCCTTCGGGAAATAGGTGCCCGCGAAGAAGGGTTTCTTCTCCGGGGTCATCACCACGGTCATCGGCCAGCCACCTCGGCCAGTCATGGCCTGGGTCACCGCCATATACGCTTGATCAATGTCCGGGCGCTCCTCGCGATCAACCTTGACGCAGACAAAATGCATGTTCATCAACGCCGCAACTTCGGCGTCCTCAAAGGACTCGTGCTCCATCACGTGGCACCAGTGACAGGTGGAGTAACCGATCGAAAGAAAGACCGGCTTGTTCTCTTTCTTGGCGCGCTCAAAGGCAGCAGGGCCCCAGGCGTACCAGTCCACATCGTTGCGTGCATGCTGTCGCAAGTAGGGGCTTTGCTCAAACACCAGGCGATTGAACTCTTGGCCCCCATCTTTCGGGAGCTTGGCGATTTCCTCTGGGCCAGGTAGGGCTTGGCGCTCGGAGTGGACTTCTTGGGGCAAAGACATGGAAAGCAGTAGAAGGGGTAGAAGTATCATCAATCAGTTGGAATGTTCAGGTCATCCAGGGCGCGCACCATGCGCGGCGCCGTTCCAACGCCCGCATAACCCGTCTGGAATTTACCTTGATCATCGGTGAAAATCACAAAGGGCAGCATGCTGGCGTCCTCGACCTGCATGGCCAAGGCCAAGACGCGCTGGTCATCGCCATCCGCATCCGCAGCCACGCCCACAAAGTGAGCCGCAAGTCTGGTAGCGACCTTGGGATGAGGAATAGCACCCTGCACGAGGGTGCGGCATTGGCTTCACATGGCCCGGCCGAATTCGATCATCACGCCCTTGCCGGAGGCCTTGGCTTTGGCCAAGCCCTCGTCCAAATCGGTCGTCCAATCCAGGGTTCCCTGGTCATCAAAATGGGGGTGTGCTTGAAGGTTGGTCATGGACCCATTGTGCCCTGCGGAGGCCCCGCCTCGGGCTTGAGTCATACCCAAATTCTGCGGCCACCCGCCCCAGCGCTCCGTGGTTCCGAAACCCGGGCCTACTTGTTGCGCTTGCGCAGGTAGCTCTCGATGAATGGGTGCACGTTCCCGTCCAGAACCCCCGCCACGTTGCCATCTTCATGGCTCGTGCGGTGGTCCTTCACCATCTGGTAAGGGTTGAGCACATAGGAGCGAATCTGATTGCCCCAGGCAATCTCGCCCTTTTCCCCATACAGGGCCGCCATTTCAGTGTCGCGCTTGGCCTCTTCCATTGCGAGAATTTTGGCCTTCAGCAGCTTGAGGGCCGTGGCCCGGTTCTTGTGCTGACTGCGCTCGTTCTGACAGCGCACCACGAGCCCAGTGGGCAAGTGGGTCATGCGCACGGCCGATTCAGTCTTGTTGACGTGCTGACCACCGGCGCCACCGGCGCGCATGGTCTCGACTTTGATGTCAGCATCATCCAAATCAATCTGGATGCTGTCATCGATATCCGGCGTAACATCGACCGAGGAAAAAGCCGTCTGCCGTCGAGCTTGAGCGTCGAAGGGGCTAATGCGCACTAAGCGGTGCACGCCGGATTCGGCCTTCATGTAGCCAAAGGCGTACTCACCGCGGATCGCAATCGTTGCCGTGCGGATGCCGCCCTCGGGCTCTTCCTGGTACTCCACTTGCTCGACCTTGTAACCACGCTGTTCAGCCCAGCGCGTGTACATGCGCAACAGCATGAGGGCCCAATCGCAAGCATCGATGCCTCCCGCGCCGGAACTAACCTGCACAAATGCGTCGGTTGCATCGTTCGGGCCACCCAGCATCAAGCGGAATTCGAGGTCCTCAAGAATCGCCCGGGTCTTGTTAAAGGTCTCGAGGGCTTCCGGGAAGATCTCATCCTCATCGGATTCAGCCGCCATTTCCTGCAGCACTTCAAGGTCGTCAAAACCACCATTGAGCTTGTCGACCGGATCGACAATCGAACGCGCAGATTTCATCTCGGCGATGACGGCACGGCTCTTTTCCGGGTCATCCCAGAAGCCTGGAGCGCTCTGGAGCTCCTCGATTTCCTTCAGGCGGTCGTTCTTGCTGGAGTAGTCAAAGCCGCTCCGACAACTGGCCTAGCCGGGTGCGGAGCTCCTGCACTGCATGGGTAACTTCGTCGAGGTTCTTCATGGGCGAGGCAGGATAACGATTCGCCCGCGCCCCGCAAGGGAAGATCCCGGGTACCGGGCCCTTTTCGGGTCCCGGCCCTGCGGGTACAACCTAGGCCGTGAGAATCGAACAACCAATCATCAAGGGCCTCCTGCTGAAGCGTTACAAGCGCTTCTTGGCCGATGTGGAGCTCTCCTCAGGAGAGGTCATCACCGCCCATTGCCCCAACACCGGGTCGCTGACCGGCTGCATGCCCGAGAGGGCTCCCTGCGTCCTACGAGACAGCCAGGATCCCAAGCGCAAATTGCGGTACACCCTGCAGACGATTCAAGTGGCGGAGACTTGGGTGAATGTGGACACGGGGCTGCCCAACAAGCTGGTCCCCGAGGCCATTCGCGCGGATCTCATTCCGGCCCTACGGGGTTATCAGTCCGTGCGAACCGAGGTCAAATACGGAACATCCAGCCGCATCGACGTGTTGCTCGAAAAGGAAGACGGATCCAAGTGCTATGTGGAGGTCAAGAACACAACCCTCATGCGAGGCAAGCGCGCACTCTTCCCCGATGCGGTGACAAGCCGCGGGCTAAAGCACTTGAACGAACTGATGGACATGGTCCAAGAAGGCCACCGGGCAGTGATGTTCTATTGCGTGTCCCGCGAGGACGCGAGCTCCTTCGGCCCGGCGGTGGATGTGGATCCCGCCTACTGCAAGACTCTCACGAAAGCTGCACAAGCGGGCGTAGAGCTCGAAGCTTGGACCACCAAGGTCGAACCCCAGAGTTTCGAGCTGGGCAAGCGCTTACGCATTCACCTGCCCAGCTGATTCGCCCTAGAGCGACACGCCGTAGCGCTCGTCCTCATCAGGGTCCACCGGGTACTGCGGACCACCCGGTCCACCAATGGTGTGCCAGGGATCGGGCGACGTGACGGGGCGCACGAGGGAACGGGTGGTTTCCACCGCGGCGACGTACTTTGCGCCGCGCATGATCTCGCCCACCAGGAGCGCTGCAAGTCCCAGCGCGAAGAGCCCGGCCACCTCCATGATTCCGCCGCCGTCCATCAACCGTCGGTCCAGGAAACGTGCTCCCTGGCCCAGGATGGCAGCAACCAACAGGGCCTCCACCAGAAACAAGCCAATCAGCGGGCGCAATGTGGCAATCGGGTGACGCAGGATGGTCCAAGCGGCACAGGCTCCCGTCCAAAGCACCGAGATGGAATCGTGCATCGCAATGCGCGCACGGGTGTAGGTTGCCCAAGAGAGAACCAACGCAAACAGCAGGGCAAAGACCCCATCTTGCGCCCAACCAAGGCGTACCTTGATCGCTTCGGAATCAAGGGTTTCCAGCCGCACAAGATCATGGGCAGGCACATCAAAGAGCCGCTGCAAGACCCACTCATTCCAAAGGTCTCCGTAGAGCACCAGCCGCAAGCCGCCCAAGATCAGCAACACCAGCAAGAGCAAGCGTCCAAAGCGCCAAAAGAACCTCGCGCCCCCGAATGCAAAACGACGCAAAACGCTGCCTTCACCCGTGCCAGTCAACAACTGAAGCCAGCCGCCTGCAAACAAGAGGCCCAGCAAGATCGCGCTCAGCCCCAAGTACGCCGCCGCATCCGCAGTCCAACCATCGAGCTGACCCATAACCGCGCCATGATCCGTACGGAAGTCCTGGGTCAGGTGGTGGATCTGCTCGCCGGGGGCGTAGCGGTTGCCTAGGACGTTCCGAAACCAACTGTAACGCGGTGCACCCAACGGCGCAGCCAAGAGGAACATGGCAATGGTCGGCGGCAACCAAGCAAAGGGCATCTTGGCCACATGCTGGATTGACCGCACGCACAACCAGCCACCGCGCAGCCCCTTGAGGGCACCTTCTTTTTGAGGAGTGTCGTTCATGATCAGCCCGCGATGCGTGAGAGCCATTGGAGAATACGTGAGTGCCAGGTAACCGACCGTTCCGTCCAACGCCAAGGCGCCAGGCGATCACGCTTGGCAAACCAACGGTCGTTGGAGAGGTCCTCATCAATGTGATATTTGCGCTCGGG
>CALEMP010000047.1 GCA_937910685.1 uncultured bacterium | reverse complement strand
GGGGATTCCCCAATTGCCGCGTCCGGTCTGGGGAACGGATGACTTGTAGAGGGCTCACCACCCTATCTACCCGCATATCCAGCCATGACACCAGAGAGCAACGAGCCGGGGCAACTCCCGCAAGACTATTCCCACCTCCAGAGGGCTCGCGAGCTTCGCGAGAATGCCAAGGCCAGCACGGGACCCGTCAAGACGGCCATCCTCATGACCGGGTTTTTGAGCATTGGCTATTTGGGGATGCTGTGGCTGATTGATATCCGTCCTCAATTCATCGCTTGGGGCCTGAATCCACCGGAGCACGAGGTCTACCAGGAATCGCCTATTGTCTCAACGCGCCCAGTGGATGCCCAAGACACTGATTACAAAGTCAAGGGGGTCACCAGCGCCAACATCACATACGACCTCCACCCGAATCCGGACTGGCGTGGACTGAAACAGGCTCGGACTCTATCTGGTGAGTTCCGTGGAGAGTTCCGTATGGCCAACCCGTCGTCCTATGACGAGTTCGTCGCTTTTCGGCTTCCGTTCCCTGTGAAAACCAGCAAAGAGGGACATAACCTATCCAAGATAACACAAGAGATCCCGGCCAACAAATTCGAGGTCCAGGGTGCTCCCGATGGGGAGGCTCAGACCACCGCAGCCGGCTGGTTTTGGTCTGGCTTACTCCCTGCCGGGGGCGAAGCCGTGATTCACATCGACTATGACACGGGGCACCTGCGCAAGGGATCCTACGGCCTCAACAACGAGGCGCAAGATCAACCAGGGGAACACGAGATTGCCTTCTCGATAAGCGATTCAGTCCCCTTTGCGGTTATTGGAGGAATGGAAGCTGGCAAGCTCGTGGACCAGACCAGTTACACCTGGGATCATCCCCTGCGGGCCGACGAAGGCCCGCAGGGAATCGCTCTTCGCGAGGGCTTCGGCATCTTGGATGCGATGAAGCGTCTCTTGCAATTGGCGCCCCTGGTCACGGGGCTCTATCTAGTGGCACTGCTTGCCCTGCTGACCTCGAAGCGTAAGGCGAGTTCCTCCGAAGTCGCCTTGCTGGGACTTATCTTTGGCTACTACTTCCCCTTGGTTACCTACCTTTGCGCGCGGTTTGAACTCTACACCTCGATCACAATTGCTTTCATTGCCTCTGCGGTAATCATGATCAACTACCTGCGCTTCCTAGTGGGCAACCGAAGGGGCGTGATCGAGGGAGTGGTGCTGTTGGTTCTGTTCCAAGTCATTCCCACGGCCATGGCATTTCAACAATGGGATCGCGGGTTGATTCTGCTCAGCCTGGGAGGAATTGCCCTGCTGGCCATCGTTCGCATGCAAACCGCGCGACTTCAGCAATCGGCTATGGCCGTCAGTGCGGCGCTGCTGTGCTTGATGGTCCTGCAACCCGAAGGCCAAGCGGCTCGACTCCAAGAGCAAACGGGGGGATCCTGGAAGGAACTCGCCCAGCCTCTAGAGGAACCTGCATCCCCCCCCGGGGACGGCTTAGACCTGGACCGCGCCCAGGATCCAAGCACCGACGGAATCAGCAACCGGCAACTGATCACGCCCCTTGCGACCTACGAAGTCACCATGGAGGATGGCTATCTCAAAGCCACGGCAGAAACCCAGGCCGAGGTTCTCGGTCATGGACAAACAACCTGCGAAATCATGCCTGGTAAGACTTACATCTCGCGCATGGTCTTGCCCAAATTCCTGCGCCCCTTGCCCGAAAGAAAAAACCTAACCCTTCTGCTGACCGGAGAGGGAGTTGGAAAGCTGGTTCTGGAATATCGATCTCCCATTGAGAAGTTGGGAGAAGCACGAAGTTGCACATTGCCCCTGCTCAAGACCGTCAGTGGAAAAATGACCCTGCGATCGATTCACGATGACTTGACCTTCTATGGGGGTGAGGTCTGGTCCAAGAAAACCAGCGGCCAAACCACCGTGTACCAGGTCGGACTGGCGGGATCCCCATCCTTGACGGTCCGCTGGGGCGGCACACCGACGGTCCGCTGGAGCGGCACACCGCTTCCCGGTTCCGACAGGCCCCCAGGTCCAGGCTTCGCCAACGCTGACCGCATTCAAGTGATTCAATCCAGCCACCTCACTACGATTCACAGTGATAAGCGCGTAAACCACCTTGCCCTATTCGAGCTGGTGGAATACCACAGCCTTCGAAGCCTCGAATTGCAAATTCCCCCCGAGTACGAAATCGTGACCCTCCTTGCCCAGGGGTTCTCGGTCACGCCGCCCCTCATCACCGACGGACTCTGCAAAATCCCCCTAGCGACCTGCACCGAGGACCCCAAGTCACGTGAAATCATGCTTCGCCTACGTAAGGGCTTGCCCCCCATCGGCTTCAGGGGAACCTGGGAGTTTCTCTTGCCACGCACAACGGGAACCGAGGGCTCGGTTCAATGGACCCTAGCTGGACCCAAGAGCTTTCGCCTCCGCCACCGGGGCAGCAATCTGGATACACCCTCAGGCACCCCGCGCCTCGCATTCCCGGATTATCAAGCACTCCTGGGCGTGCGTAACTCGATCTCCCTCGCAGGCACCGTCATCACCCCTGGCGATCTCAAAGTCAAGTTGAGTTACATCCAAGAAATACCCCACGTTACCGACGGGGTGCAGTAGGCCATGCGGGGTCGGGCTGCCGTATAGTTCGGCCCATGCGTCCCACCCCCATCGTCCTGGCCTACCTGCTGGTCGGCCTAGCCTGGGGCCAGGAGCCAACCTCCACCGAACCCCCGCGGGTCCAACGACTCTTGCGCGAGCTGTGTTCCACGAGTCGCTTGGCGGGAACTTCTGGTTCGATCCGCGCGGCGGAAATGGTGCGCCGGGAATTGTCAGATGCGGGCTTTGAGGTGGAATGGGACGAGCGGCTGGTGCTGCTTTCCTTGCCGCGCAAGACCGAGTTTGCGATCTTCGAGGACGGGGATCAAACCCAGCCGAGCGTCTTGCGGTTGCGGCGGTTTGACGGAGATGCGGTTCCTCCCGGGGACATTCCCCCCTTCCATGCCTACAGTCAAAGCGCGCGGGTGAGTGGCCAGGTCGTGGATTGCGGATACGGTTTGGTCGAGGACTTTGCGCGGCTAAAAACCGCGGGGGTTGACTTGACCGGCACCATCGCCCTTTGCCGGTATGGCCGCAGCTACCGCGGAGTCAAAGCGTCGGGAGCCCAAGCCGCGGGTTGCGCGGGCGTTCTGATGTTCAGCGACCCAAACGATGTGGGCTCCGGGCGGGGCGAGGTCTGGCCCGCTGGACCCTGGCAACCGGGCTGGGCGGTGCAGCGCGGTTCGATTGCTCCCATGGTCCGATTTGGGGGAGATCCTTCCACGCCGGGGTATCCCTCGGGCACGCCAGAGGAACCCGGTCCTCGTCTCGACCAGGAGCAGCTCACACAAAACCTGCCTCGTATCGTCAGCCTGCCCATCGGAGCCGACGATGCACAGGTGATCTTGGAACACTTGAAAGAGGGCGGCCCGGGTCCAGCCCGAGTCACCCTGGAAGTCGACGCCCCGCGAACCCTGCGGCGCATCGTCAATGTGCTCGGACACCTCAAGGGCACCCAACCTGGTTTCGTCCTGCTAGGCAATCACCGTGACGCCTGGGTGCGCGGCGCCCAAGACGCAGGTGGCGGCACCACCTCCCTTTTGGAAGCCAGTCTGCAACTAGGCGCAAAGGTCAAGGATGGCCTCGTTCTGCGCAACGGGGTTAGCGTGGCCTTTTGGGATGCAGAGGAAGCCGGCTTGATCGGCAGCACCGAATGGGCCGAAGCCAACGCAACCAACCTGCAAGGGAATCTTGCGGCCTACATCAACGCGGACGGGCTGGTCAGCGGCACGAACTTCAGCGCCTCGGGAAGTCCAGGACTGGAGGGCATTTTGGCCGATGCCCTTGCCCAAGTCCCCGCGCCCCATGGCAAGAAAGATGAAACCCTGGGAGACCTGTGGTTGCGCCGGTCCCGAGGCCAAGTGCGTTTTGGCCTGCCCGGATCCGGATCCGATTACTCGGTATTCCTGCACCACCTGGGTTTGCCGATTCTCGACCTTTCCTTCAGCGGCAACAGCGGCGGCCAGTACCACACGGTCTTTGATGACGTGTCCATAGTGGAACAGTTCTTGGACCCGGGATATGTAGGCCACCAATTGGCCGCAAGCACCCTGCATGCGATCATGCTGGAGTTCTCCCGGGCTGGTCGCCTGTGCTTGGATCAAACCCGTGCTGCGGAAGATCTTGCCTGGCATGCGCGCATGGCCTCTGATTGGCTCGGGGAACAAAACGCAGAGCACCTTGCCCAAACCCTGCTGGGTCTCGCCCAAGCCAACGATTCCCGCTGGCAAGCCTGGGCCAAGCGCATGGACTTTGAACCGGACCTCTCCCCCGGCCCCTTCGGCACTTGGGCCAACATGCGCAGGTCCCTGTCCGCGGAAGGCAACGCCCTGCGCGGTGACGCCGACCGCCAAGGGGATCTACCGCGCATGTACCGCGCCCTGCTTCTGGACAGTGGCCTCCCCGGGCGCACTTGGTACCGGAACTTTTTCTGGGCCCCTGATCCCAGCAATGGCTATGGTTCCGAAACTTGGCCCACCCTGCGTGCAGCAGCAGCCGATTCAGACCCAAGAGTCCTCGCTCAAGAACTCAAGCGCTTGGAAGAGAGTATCGCCGGCCTGAGCCAGCAATGGGCCAAGCGGAACTAACCCGGAAGCAACCCAGTGAACCTTCTGCGATCCTATTTCATGCGCTTTATGCGCCACAAGGCTCCCCTGCTGGTGGGGATTGTGGCTATCCCCTTGGCCCAACTGGCCGACGTGTTGGTCACCATCCTGGTGGGTGGCGCCATTGAGAAGGTGCGGCTCAGTGACAACCAAGAGTGGCTCACCACAACCTTGCTGCTGATGGCCGCTGCGGCCGTATCCCACGCGTTCTTTCGCTTCTGGCAACGCTGGCTGGTGGTGGTGGTGTCGAGGCGCTTTGAAGTCGAGCTCAAGCAAGAGCTCTTTGACCACCTGACACGCCTGGACCTTTCCTTCCACGCCAAGAGTCGTTCCGGCGACTTGGTCAGCCGCCTGACCGCTGACGTGGAAGCCTTGCGTATGTTTCTGGGACCGGGGATGATGTACACCCTGGGCGCGGTAGTCATCGTGCCCATCAGCCTGGTCTGGTTGTTCTTTCTGAACCCCCTGATGAGCATGTCCATGTTGCTGCCCATGCTGGCAGTGGGCGTGATCATGCAGCGATTGACTCCTCGACTGCATGTGCATTCCACTGCGGTTCAGGAAAGCCTTGCGGACATCAATCACCGGGCTCAAGAGGACTTTGGAGGCGTGCGCGTTGTGCAAGGCTACCAACGCCAAGAATCCCAAGCCCAAGGCTTCGCGCGCTCAAGCGAGGAAAACCGTGACCACCAAATTTCCCTGGGACGCGCGCGGGGCTTGACCCATGCGGGCATTCATGGGTCCTTTGATTTGACCTTTGCGGTGATTCTGATTCTAGGCGGACTAGCGGCCATCGATCGCAGCCTGCCCGTCGGCGAGTTGTTCCAGTTTGTGGACCTGACAATCAAGGTCTTTTGGCCCCTGATCGCCGTGGGTTGGGTCGCAGGCATGTATCCGCGGGCGGTGGCCAGCGCCAAGCGCGTGCAGACCCTGCTGGACACCCGCTCGGCCCTGACCGAAACCCAATCGGACGTGGGCCTGGATCCCGAGAAAACCCCCAGTTTCGAATTCGACTCGGTCAGCTATACCTATCCGGACGCGGAATCCCCCACCCTGCAAGAGATCAGCTTCGAGCTCCCCGCGGGTCAGTCCTTAGGGATCGTGGGGCCCACTGGCGCGGGCAAGACCACCTTGTTGTTGCTCATGGGGCGCCTTGTGGATCCCACCCATGGGGTGATCAATTGCAACTCCATCCCAGTCCGCGATCTGCCCCTGGCCCAGGTGCGCGGTGCTTTGGGCTATGTGCCCCAGGATTCGTTCCTGTTTTCCGTGCCCTATGGGGACAACATTCGCTTTGGCACGGACGAGGACATCAACCCCGAACAATTGGCCGTTCTTATCGAGCAAGTTGCCATGACCGGCGAAGTCGCGCGCTTCCCCAAGGGCACCGACACCCTGGTGGGCGAGCGCGGCGTGACGCTTTCCGGCGGACAACGCCAACGCACTTGCATCGCTCGGGCCCTTGCGCGCAAGCCCAGGATTCTGGTCCTCGATGACTGCCTCTCGGCGGTGGACACGCACACGGAAAAAAAACTGCTGCAGAGTCTGCGCCAGGCGGGCCAGGGACGAGGGGTAGTGATCGCCGCCCACCGCCTCTCCACCGTGGCGGGTTGCAATGAGATCATGGTCCTCGACGATCAAGGCGCCATGGCGGACAAGGGCACCCATAAGGAACTCGTGAGCCGACCGGGCTGGTATCAGCAGACGTGGAATCGCCAACAGAAGCGTGCCTCCCTCGAAGACAACACGGGGGCTGGGGCATGAGTTGGGAAGCCAAAGAAGAGGTGGCGGGCAAAGCCTGGGACGGACGGTTATTCCGGCGCCTGCTGCGTTATGCGGGGCCCCACCGCTGGTTGTTCATCAAGAGCTTCATGGTGCTCGCCAGCCTGTTTGCCCTGGACCTGATCGGGCCCTGGATTTGGCAAGCCAGTTTGGACGGTCCCGTGCAAGACGCCCTGTCTTCGCCGGAGGGAACCGACACGGCTCCCTTCATCCGTGCCCTGTTGATGCTGGTGGCGGCCTACGTGGGAATCCTGCTGCTCCAAACCTGGCTGCGCTACTTCGAGGTGGCTACCCTGATCCGCACGGGCCAGTCGGTGATTCACGATTTGCGCCGGCACATCTACTCGCATATCTCCTCATTGGACCTGGCCTGGTTTGATCGCCGTCCCACGGGGGCCCTGGTAACCCGGGTCTCAAGCGATGTGGAGAACCTAGCAGAGCTCTTTACCGCCGGTGTCGTGACCTTGGCCTTCGACATGATCCGTGTGGTGCTGGTGCTGGCCCTCCTGTTCACGATCCACGCGCCCCTTGCTCTGGTGGTCACCCTGATGACCCCCATTTTGATCCTGATCAGTTTGATGTTCCGGGGCGGAGCACGTCGGGCTCACCGCACCGTGCGCGCGGAACTCGCGCGATTGAACGGTTACCTGGCCGAGGTTTTGCAGGGCATTGCCGTGGTGCAACTGTTCGGGCGCGAAGCCCACGTGGGTGCGCGCTTTGGGGAGCACCTCGCGCGCTACTTTGCCGCCAACAAGCGCACGATTTTGCTCTTCGCATTGTTCTTCCCGATCATGAGCCTCGCGGTTTACCTGATCCAGGGTGCCACCCTACGCCAGGGCGTGATCTCCATCGCAGGGGACGAATTGACCATCGGTGCCTTCCTCCGCTTTTGGCTCTACCTGACCCTTGTGGTGCAGCCCATCCGCAACCTAGGCGAGCGTTACAACGTGCTGCAGTCAGCCTTTGCTTCTGCCGAGCGAGTGTTCGAGGTGCTGGATACTACGTCCACCCTGCCGACGCCCTCCCAGCCCTCCCCCCTCGGGCCAGAGGGCATCGCCCCCAAGGTTCAGTTCCAGAACGTGAGCTTTGGCTACCTCAAAGACCATCCGGTGCTTAAGAAGGTCGACTTCGAAATCCTTCCTGGCCAAACCGTTGCCCTGGTGGGCGCCACCGGTGCAGGTAAGAGCACCATCGTCAACCTCTTGCTGCGCTTTTATGACCCGAGCGAGGGCCAAGTCCAAGTCGGCGAGCGTGAATTGACCCAAGTGGACCTCTCCGACTGGCGCGGCCGCATCGGCCTTGTTCTGCAGGATGACTTTTTGTTCGCCGGAACCGTGCGAGAGAACATCCTGATGGACCGCAGCGGTATTGATGAAGCCGCATTGCTCCAGGCCCTCAAAGCCAGCGGGGCTGACCGGGTGGTCCAGAACCTTGCCGGCGGTCTCGACGCCGAAGTGGCCGAGCGAGGCGCGACCTTCTCCACCGGAGAACGCCAACTCCTGGCCATCGCCCGTGCCCTTGCGGGCCAACCAGACTTGGTCATTCTGGACGAGGCCACCGCCAGCGTCGATTCCGAAACCGAAGCGCGCATCGAACAAGCCACCGGGCGCCTCCTTCAAGGCCGTAGCGCCCTGGTGGTCGCCCACCGGCTCTCTACAATCCAGCGAGCGGATGTGATCTTGGTGCTCGATGGAGGCCGCATCATCGAACGGGGCACCCATGACGAGCTGCTTACGGCCAAAGGGGCTTACGCCAGACTGCACGCTCTGCAGTTTGAGTTAGAGGCCTGACACGGGGAGCGCGGTCACTTCCGCGTCCCAAGGGCGCGCTCTAGCAGCCAGCCAACCGCAAACAGGGCACCACCCAACGCAAGGCCATAGGTCTCGGCGCGCATGGACGAAAGCCCTTCGTCACGCATGCCCATTTCCACGCTCATCATCAAGCCAACAAGGATGATCAAGAGGCCGGAACCTTCGAGGACTTTCGCCAGACGCTGTAAGAATTGGGGTGACATGGGCAGGGGTTCAGTTGAGTTGACGCAGCACGGCTCCAGCGACGCGCTCGCCGGTGATGGTACTGTTGTCCGTGTCCCGGGCATAGTTGCCAGCATCGGGAGCGGTAGAGATGACTTTTTCTCCAAGGCCGTAGAGTTCAATCTCGTGCGGCGAGGTGGGAGCAAAAAAGGCGACGGTCTTGCACCCTTGGGCCACGGCCATGTGCAAGGCCAAGCTGTCGGAAGTGACCAAGAGATCCAGTCCCCCCACCATGGCAGCAAAGGTACCCAGGGAGTGATCGCAGCCAGGATCGATCAGTTGGGCAGCTGGTGCGGCGGCGCGACTGAGTTCGAGCAGCTCTTGGTTGCGCTCGGTTTCATCCGTGCCCCCCAGGATCAGGAATTGGACCGCCGTTGAGCCCAAGCGGGACGCAAGCCGAGCCACCAGGTCTGCCACTTCTGCGGGACGCATGGCCTTGGTGCGCCAGCGACCACCGGCCCCCGTGTTGAGGCCAATGCGCAGGCCCTTTGAGCGGGGAACCTCACGATCTAAAACCTCTGCGCCGATCCCTAGGTCTCCATCGCTCAAGTGCAAAGCGGGGCGACCGGGCAGCACGCCAATCACCTGGGCCAAGAGGTCCGGATGCGTGCGCCGATTCGCCAACTTGCGCTCATCCGCCCGTTGCAAGCCGTCCCGGGAAAGCAAACCCATGCCGAACCAGCATTCCCCGTCATCGGTATAAGCGGGCTGACCCTCGGAATCCAAACAGGCTCCCGCCAAGACCGCTTGGGTCTGCTGTTGCACGTTCGCGGCCAAGGCGCAGAGCTCCGGATCATCATCCAGGGACAGGATGCGGTCCGGTTTCAGAGCACTCAGTTCCGCCGCCGCACCCGCGCAGTCTTTTGGATCCAGGGCAAACACCCGTTGCACTTCCGGGTGCCCCTGAACCAAGGGCTCTGCCCCGTGGGCCGTGACCCAAGTGACTTCTGCCCCCGGCCAACGGGAATGAATCCCGCCCAGCAACGACGTGCTGCGCAGGACATCCCCGAGGGCCCCGGTCTTGATGATCAGAATGCGTTCCATGGTTCGCAGGCAAGAGGATAGAAGGTGAGACGCGGGGCTTCACTTGCCCGCTTAGGGAAATTCGTGCATCCCAGCACCTAGCCACCGGGAACCACGAGCACCAAGTCCAATTCGTCGCCGCTTTGGATTGGAGTTTCTGGGCCCAGGGCCACCCCCCGGCGCCAAATGGCGGGCAGGGGCAGCTCGTGTCGATCGTGAAGAAGCCAGGCCGCATCGGGTTGGGCCCCGGCCAGGGCCACGAGAACTTCCCTCGGGGTCGCGGGAAGATTCATCTCGATGCGGCAACTGGAACCGAGGTGCTCGGCCAGCAGACCGCGACTGCGAAACTCCACCCAACCGGTCACCCGGACGGGGCTGGGTGCGGGGTCTGGAGTCATGACCGCGGTGAAATCGATGGAACTGCTCGGTTCCAGGGTGGGCCGCCCCTTGGAATCGAGGCCACGCCAGCAACGGTACTCGCGCAGTAAGAGGCCCAGATCTTCATCACCGCCCTCCTCAATCCCCCGGGGGGGAGCACCCCAATGAAGCAAGAGTTGATGGGCCGCCCGGGCGATTTCTCCCCCGAATTTCCGCAGGGTCACCCCGGGTTGAGCGTCCCCTTCGAGTGCTGGCACCAAGACAACAGCCAACTGATCGAGACTCAAGACTCCATCCGCCAGCAACCCCGCCGCGGAAAAACTGCAAAAGCCCAGGGCATCGACGGCGGCCACCAGATCCTCGTGCCAAGCGGCGAGAGAACCCTTGCCGGACCCTGTGACTGACGAGCCTATATCCTTCGGCCATGTGATATCTGGAGCAAGGGCAACGAGACGCGCCGGGTCAAAACCGCCCTCCCCCAGGAATGGAAAACTACGCATGGGGTCGACGCCCCTCGCACTGGCCAGGGGGCCCACTTGGCCCATGGGGCTGGAAGCAGAGCGCGTGCTCGGGGAGCGAGGGGGACCCGCACCTCGACGGACCAGATCCTCTAGGGCCACTGTCACCTGGGGCACATCTCCCATGGGCCCACCGTCCGCCAAATCCCGCGTCGCCTCGCGCGCATCAAGACCCAAGCGATTGCAAACCTCGAGCACCTTTTGTGCATGTTCGGAATCCGAAGCCAGCCCCCCCAAAAGGGGAGAGAGGGCCGAAAAACGCATGGTGCCCTGGGAAGGCCCGCGTCCATCTCCCAGCACAATGCCACAGGGGGTCGGACAGCCCTTACAACCATGGCGTTGGGGATCGAGCGTCCGGGGCATAGGCAAGTCCACGCCTCCCCTCACTTGTTCCGCATCAAACAATTCAAGGGTGCCCCCCATGGAGCGCGCCTGCAATCGCGGGGATTGGGTGAGGGATTGACTCAAGACCGGGCTAATTCCGCTCGGTACGGGCTCGGCGAGCACATGGATTCCCAGCAATCCGTGTTGGGCCAAAGCGCGCCCCAGCCCTCCGCGACCGACAAAACTTGGCGGGTCATGCCCCGCCGCCAAATGGGCGTGACGAACCCCGGCCCGGGCCGCGGGGCCCGCGCTCAACCCCGCCCCCGGTCCGAAGTCTCGAACGGCCTGAGCATTCTTTTCCCCGGCGGAGAGCCCCACCATGTCCGGCCTGCGGTACAGCCGCGCCCGCGCTTCGGCGTCCACGACCAAGACCCCGTCACCGCCCGCAAACTCCCCGAGCAAAACCAGCGCATCCCAGACCGACGCCAATCTGCGGCCCAACTCGCTGCCCACCTGACCTTCCGCCAAACCACCGTCCAAGGGAGACCGGGCAGAGACCGTGGTACGCGCCGCCGTGGGCAAACCGCGCACCACCGCCGCCCCCACGCTGAGGATGAAAGGGTCGCGACTCGGATCAAGGGCCAGCATCAAGTCCGCCGCTAAAGCCGCCCCCCCAAGGGCCCGCACCTCCTGAGAAATCCCTGCAAGCTCGGGAACCGGTTGCCCACCAAGGTCCTCTCCACTTACGCTCCCCGCCACCCCGGAAAAATCCAGGACCAGCACGCGGGGCTTTGTTGAATAATCTTTGCTCATCGCCTTATGAACACAGAGGATACCTCATCGATGATCCAACGCCCCAGAGCCCTCCGGCCCTCCTGTATAACTGCACCTTCATCCCATGACCATCGGCTTTTTTAATGGCCCCGGACGGCCCTGGATGCTGGGCCGAGTGCGCGGCATCCCCATTCGCCTGCAGCCCCTTCTGCTGGTGCTGATGGGCCTATTGGCCCTGATGGAGGTGGACTCGGGCGGCTGGACTTCGGGCCTGATGACCTTTTTCGCCCTGAGCCTGGTGATGGGATCGGTGCTGCTCCATGAATTGGGTCATGCCCTGATGGCCCAACGCCTGGGGGTGCAGGTGGTCGACATCACCCTCTGGCCCCTGGGTGGGATCGCCATGATGGTGAACATGCCCGAGGATCCCGCCACCGAGGGCGCCATCGCCATCGCCGGTCCCCTGGTGAACTTTGCGATCGCGGGAATTGCCTCCATGATCCTCATGCTGATGGGGCTCCTGGGAGAGTTGATCCCCATGGCCACCATCACCCAAGCTGGACTCCCCCAGATCCTGGCCCTGTTGGTGATGGTCAACGTGATCATGGGCACTTTCAATCTGGTGCCCGCCTTCCCCATGGACGGGGGCAAACTGCTGCGTTCGTTTTTGGCGCGCAAGGACGGTTGGGTGCGAGGCACCGAGCGCGCGGCGCAAGTGGGCAGGATCTTTGCCTGGGCCATGGTTTTCTTTGGCTGGCGATGGAGCCTGATGCTGCCCTTCCTCGGTTTCTATCTTCTCTTTGCGGGCAAGCGCGAGTTGATCATGGTGCAACTCAAGCACGCGGCCCAAGGGGCGGGGGGCATGTTCGGCGGCAACCTA
This sequence comes from uncultured bacterium, assembly GCA_937910685.1. Taxonomy (GTDB): domain Bacteria; phylum Planctomycetota; class UBA1135; order UBA1135. Next base: position 32,787 of record CALEMP010000047.1, on the reverse strand, counting down.
GAAGAGATGCTGCGGCGCGCCACCCAGGCAGGCGGCTTCAACCGACCCGGCCAAGAACCCCATGGACAGGCACCTTCCCACGAAGGTCACCCGGGCGAAACCCATGTGGACTCTTCCTCGCAACCCAAGCGTGGCTTCAGCGAAGAGGACATCCGCCAACTGGAAGCAGACCGCGGGCGCCTGCGAAAGGACTAATCAGCGCCTCGGGCAGGACGGGACTGCCCTGCCTATAGGTTCCCCAGGCGAATCGCCTGGGTGGGACAATTCCGTGCACAGGCATGATCCCGAGTGCACTCGTAGTTGTGCACCTTGCGCACCTGGGCGGTTTCCCCGGCCATCTTGAAGCCCTGGGTTTCGCAGACCGCCTCGCATAACCCGCAACCCACGCAGCGGGCCGGATCGATGGACAATTGAACGTAGTCTGCAGGAGTCACCGGGCAAGAAAGGCGATCCTCGGGTTTGCAAGTCACCAGATCGCGGGTCGCCGCATGGGAAAGCAAGACTCGCAGGGCCTCGTCTTCCCCCGCCTGGATCACTTCGGGGATCTCTTCGAAGTCAAATCGGTGGAGGTGCCCCACCTTAGGCTGGATCAGCACAACGTTTTCATCCGCGTGCATGTGCAGCATATGTTCCACCACCACTTCCTGGGCGATTTCAAAAGAGCGGAAGAGGGTCGAGATCGCGCGGTCCTTGAAGTTGGGCGTGCGGTAAGTCCCCTTGACCGTTAAGTCCACTGCAATCACCATCTCCGGGTGCAGGGTCTTGGCGAAACGCAGGGGCGTCGGATCGGCGATACCCCCGTCGATGTAATGACGGCCTTCGTGCTCGAATGGTTCGAACACCGCCGGCAAGGCGCAGGAGCTATAGACCGCATCGGCCAGGGACATGCCCGAGAAACCGCGGGTGCCCCAGAAAATGCTGCCTCCGGATTCCAGACAGATCGCGTTGCAGTAAAACGCCATCTTGGTGCTGCCCATTTTCTCATCAGGCAGAAGGCGTTCCAAACTGCGGCGAAAGTTCAGGCCCTGGTACATGGACGTGACCCGCGGGCCACGCAACAACATCTTGATCGCGTTCAGACGAAAGTAGTCTTCCTTCTTGAGCGAACGGACCTCAGCTTCGAGCTCATCCACATCACGGCCTTCGGCCACCATGGCACCGATCAAGGCACCGATCGAGGTCCCCACCACCGCGTCGAACTTGATATCGAGGGTTTTTAGGGCCCGCAACACGCCGATGTGAGCCATGCCACGCATGCCACCGCCGCCGAGCACGAGCACGCGCCGGGGGCGCTCGGGCTCTTGCACCAGGCGCGGGCCGCTGTTGGGTTGAGGTGAATCGTTCATCTTATGGAGGGGATAGATCAGAGAAACCCTGAGCACCAGGGTCCTGGATCTATATCCCTCTCGTTTTTCATCGACCCCGGGGCCGCCCCAACTTGAGACACTCAGCCCATGGCCCTCCCCCGATCCTTCCAAAACCTGTGCTCCCTACCCCCCAACAAGCGAACGGCCATGGGCATAAAGCTGCTCCAGCGCACCATGCGTGAGGAATGGCCCCTGGTTCCTCACCTGCGTCGCCGTCTGACGGCTGCTGGACTGGACGGCAGGAGGCACCTGGGCCTGGACGAATTTCGCGCCCTACCGCCAGAAAGTCTGGCCCGGTTCTTGAGCCAATCCCCCCGGGACCTCTGCCCCCAGCCCGATCCCGGCCGAATCCGCCAAAACTGGGGCTGGCCCCGCAAACTAGGCCTCGTCTTGGCCCGTGGAAAGGGCGGGCAACTCTTGCAGCGCGGGTACCAAGCCAACCTGGCGGACCCCCTGCCCGACTCCCTTTCGGGTGGGCGCGAAAAGCGAGTGCAATCCAGCGAGCACGACGAGGAGTTGCTGGCGGAACAGGGCTGCCGGTGCTTGCTATTGCTCGGAATTGAGGCCGGCCCATTGGTGCTCGATCCCCGGGTAAAGATCGAGGCCCTGACCCGGCGGGCCCTGGTGGGCGCGGCGCGTTTGCTCGAGCTACCCCTTGGTGAATCTGCGCCCAGGCCCGGAGAAAATCAGGGGGTGCTGTTCACCACCAAGAAAGCTCTTGAGGACGGAGCGTTCGGTTCCGGCGAGGTGGTGCTGTTAGACCCGACCAGTCCCGAGGACCGAGGCATGTTGACCTTGACCGCCGCGCGCTTGGTGCTGCCGGTGTTGGGAGACGCACGGGGCGCGATCCTGTGGGATGACTTGATGCTGGCGGAGGCCCATGGGGACGGAATCGCGATGACCCATCTCGCCCATCACGGGACCATGCTGGCGAAGACTGTGTTGGACTTGCCCCAAGCCTTTGGACGCTTGGAGTTCGGAGCAAAGGCCGCGCCTTTCTTTCCGCGACTCACCCAAGTTTGAGGGCGCAGCGTTTGCTCTCGCATCAGCGCTGCATTGCGCGCTCCGGAACCCCTATAAAAAGAGGTGGAGGCCAGCCCAGGGAAGTGGACTGACCTCCGGTGTCCCGCAGGTATCACAAGGTGGGCTCGCAAACCACCAAGGACGCGGAGACGGGTCCTTTAGCTTCCCAGGAAATCAAGCTCGCAAAAGTGACTTCCCATCCAGGACCGCAAAGAGTGTAGGGAATCCCCTAGTGCCCTGCAACCTCCAGCTTGCGACCAGAGTGAAAACAGAAAACAGAGTGTCACCCAGATTGGAAACCGATTGTTAACAAAGTGAAAACAGAGTGAAAACAGAGTGTCGAAAGAGTGAAAATCAGTGGGCAGGGGCGTGGCAACTCCATGCGACAAGATGTCCAGGAATCCCCTCTTGAGGAGAGCCGCGCTCTCACCAGCGCCATGATCCAACGAGACGGACCCCTACGATCGACCACGCGGAGCACTAGGACGGTGGTCATCCGCCAAATTCCATTGCCCAGATCAATCCTCAAACTGACGCGCGCTCACCGAGCGCTCAAGGCCTCAAGGCCTCTTCCAGCGCGGTAGCCGCATCTGTGGACTCGGTGCGATACTTGACGATCAACGCGCAGGCCTGCGATAGCCCATAACGCTCGGCAAAAGCGCCCGATGTTTTCCGCATTCCGGATACAACCACCGCATCAGCCGGGACCTCGAGGGGGTTCTCTCTCGTGCCGCGGATCTCCGTTTCATGCACCAAGTCATAAAGCACCGTGGTTGCCGCCAGGGAAACCCCCGCGGCCAGCACCGCTCGGCGCTGCACCCGCACCCCTTCCAACACCAGCACCCCAGCCCCGACAAAGGCTCCGTCTTCCACGATCACTGGTCGGGCCCCAGCCGGTTCCAGCACGCCTCCCAACTGCGCGGCCGCGGAGAGGTGCACGTCCCGCCCCACCTGGGCACAAGATCCCACCAAGGCATGGGAGTCGATCATCGAGCCCTCCCCCACGAACGCGCCCACGTTCACATACATGGGTGGCATGCAGACCACGCCGGAACCCAGATGGGATCCCCTGCGCACGGCAGAACCACCAGGCACGAGACGCACGCCGGACGAATCATCAAAGGTCCGCGTGGGGAAGGCGGCCTTGTCCCGAAAGACACCCATGGGCACCACCGGGCTGGCACGAAAGAGATCCAAGATCCCCTCCTTGACCCAGGACTCAACGCGCCAGCTCCCGTCCGCTTGGGGTTCCGCGGCGCGCACCGTGCCCGCTTCGAGGGCATCGAGGAGTTCGTCTCCGGTCAGTCTTGGCTGCATCATTGGATTGGATCTAGTTGGACTCAGCATCTGTTCGAGCAAGCAGTTCCTGCGCCAAGGTCACGAGCCGCTCGGAAGCCTGGGCCATTTCTCTGCGCGAGACCTTTTCGTGATCCGTATGGGCATCGATGATCGCACCAGGCCCAAACAGGAGGGGCTTGCCCCACTTGGAAAGGTGCGGAGCATCGGTGCCAAAGGCAACCACCACGCTGTCTTCTCCCTCAGGCACATGAAAACGCACGGGACCATAGGGCCCAGCTTCCACGCGTAGCTCCACGTGTTCTCCAAGCAGTCCCAAAAGGCGCTCTTGAACCACCGCGGGATCTTCCACCGCGCGCAAGAGGAACGAGGCCTTGGCAAAGTCCGCCACCACGTTGGAGGCCACGCCCCCTTCAATGCGGCCCAGGTTGACCGTACCCGGGCCGATCCCCTCCGCATTGCCCCAATGGGCCGCAAGGATCTGCTCCAAGGTCTTGACCAACTCATGCACGGCACTCGGACCAATGTCCTGGCTGGAATGCCCCGCCACCCCGTGGGCTGTGAGTTGGGCGTGAAAGCACCCCTTGTGGGCCTTGACGAACTTGCTGCCCGTGGGTTCTCCCACCACGATGAAGCTCGGGGCCCAAGGATCCGCCAACTGGGAGTTCGCCGCAATGGCTCCGTCCCCCAGGACCTCCTCCCCCACGGTGAACAACATGCCCACTCGGTCTTCGCCCTCACCGAGCAATTTCTCCACCGCATTCAACATGCCCACCGCCTGGCCCTTGGCATCACAGGAACCCCGGCCGTAGACGAAGTCCGAATCCACCCGTGAACCAAAGAACGGCGGCACCGTGTCGATGTGCGTGCAAAAGACCACCTCAGGCTTGCCCGCCCGTGCCAAGATATTGAAGCGCCCCGGTTCGACCTCTTGGCGTTCGACTGCGAGGCCGCGGCGTTCGAGGGAGCGGGCGAGGGCGTTGCCGTAGTCTTCTTCAGCTCCGGTCACCGAGGGGATCTCGATGAACTCGACCAGCTCTTGGGTCAGGGCGTCGGTATGGGTGCTCATAGGGGAGCATCATAGTGGAGCATCACAGCCACCCGCATTCAGCAATTTCCCCATCGGATGGAGGCTCGCTCTTAATTTCTCGCCCAAGGGCTGCAGCCCGGCGACTGGACCCCCTCAGGGTTCAACGACGAAACCCACCGGGCCCAAAACCTCGGCCCCTTGGCCCTGGTCTGCCAGCATCGTGCAAAAGTCGAAACTCTGGCCCACAAAGATCCAAGCCCAACTGGGGTCCATCGAGAATCGCCCAAGGCCCAGCCCTAAACCGTCCAAGCTCCCACCAAAGCCCTCGAACACCGGGGGCAAAAGTCCGCCCTGGAGGGTCATCCCAAAGAGACGATCCTGATTGAGGGGCACCAAGACACCACCGACCATCGTGCCGGGTTGGGTTCCCGCGATGCTGCCAAGGATCTGATAGGTCCGGGCCGCATCCGCCACAGGCCGTTGCACGCGCAGGGTCGCCGTGCCACCCTGGGAGGCACTGATCGTGTTCCGTGAACAATGCAGTTCCGGCGGCGCCACGGTGTTCAAGGTGATCGGCGGCCAGAGCAACACGGGTTTGATGCCGTCGTCCACGCGCACGCCCCACTCGCCGTCTCCGGGGGTGGTGGTGGCCACGAGATCAAAGGAGTAGCTACCGTCCCCGTGATCGGTGACCGCGCCGGGCAAGGCGGGGTCCGTTCCCGAGTGTCGCGTTTCAATGGTCACACTCGCCCCACCCGTGGTCAGGGGCACGCCATCTAGATCCACCAAGCGCACCACCACATTGGTACTGGACAAGCCGTTTGCGGGCAGTTCCTGATCCGGAACCTGCACCACCGAAGTGATCCCATCGGGTCGGCCCATATTCACCCCGCGCCAGATGTCATAGTTCGCTTGCAAACCCTCCACCGCGTCCACAGTACTGCTGCTCCCAGCAAAATTCCGGCGCAAATAGTAGGTCCCGTTGGCACAACCCAAACTCGCCGTACAAACCCCATCAATGTCGCCCATGCGCGCAATCACAATGGTGGCAGAGTAGGCGCTGTGCGTGAAGGACGGGGGCGGAGAGCCGCAACTGGTGGGAGCCGCGGAGTCGCAGGAGCAGCGCCCGTCGCCCCCTGCAAATCGTGCGGCTTGCATAGCCGCCATCACCCGTTGGGAAAGATCCCCTGGCGCATTCAACAGAGCAAGCTCGGCTTCCAAAACCGGCAGGGCACCCACCAGCACATTGCCCTGGATGGCGTAGGAAAGATCCCCCACCTGCCCAGTGACACCACTGGCATGGTTTCCGTTGTTCAGGCCGCTGTAAGTGCGCGCATCGCCTGTAAAACTCACGATCCCATATTGACGATCCCAGGGGCTGCTGCCCACGCTGGTCAATCGTTCGAGAATCCGATCAGGGGGCGCATTCAATGCAAAGGCCGACCACATGAGGTTACGGTTCCCGGCGCTGCCGTCGACCATGCTCTGTGCTGCGCCTGCTCCTTTACCCACGCGAATCACCGGCACGTACTTGCGGATGTTCATGTTTGGAATGCAGGTGGCCGTGGCCACGCAGACTTCACCGGTCAGGTGGTTCAAAACCACGATGCTCCAGGTAGCAAGGGCGGGAGGGCTCAGCCCCACAAGGACCATCAGTCCCAAAATGAGAGGGCGCGGCAGATTGAATTGCATACCCCAAGCATACCGCCATATTCCGTTTGGTGTTGTCCTACTGGATGGTCAGCAGCACGTCCCCGGCCTGGACCGCATCTCCGGCGGCTACGGCGATGGTCTTCACGATTCCTGAGCACGGCGCAGTGATCTCATTCTGCATCTTCATCGCTTCCAGCACCAAGAGGGGCGTGCCCTCCTCGACCTGATCGCCCTCGGCCACGAGCAGCTCAGCCACAAATCCGGGCATCACCGCTCGCAGGGGACCCTTGCCCTTGTCCACCGCCTTTTCCGCCACATGAGCCGCACGCTCCCGTTCGTCTTCCAAGGCCAGGCCATACACATGTCCCGCCAAGGTCACGCGCACTTTTTCCGTGTTACCTTCCATGGACAGGGCATAGGTTTCCCCATGCCGTTGCACGGCAACTTGTCCGAGGGCATCGATTTCCGTATAGGACAATTCGAAGGGTTCGCCGTTCACGCGCACGAAGCGCTGGCCTTCCTGTTCGTGAATCTCGACCTCGACCTCTTGGTCACCGCATGCAATAAAGTACTTCATGCTTGGCCTCCAAAACTTCCGGTGGAACGATTGGCCTGAATGCCGCGATCCGCATTTTGATTGCGTCCACGGGCCACCCAACCAGCGCGCTCGGCGCTCGGTCCAGCAAGGGCTTTTCTGCGCGCCAGATCATGGCGGTGAATCGCTGCAGCCGCTGCCACCAGGTGCAACCACTTGGCGGGAGGCTTGATGGTCAGGCTCTCCAAGAAGTGAGTGTCATAGTCGCCAGAACGGAAACGCTCGTGCTCAAGGACCTGCAAGGCCGCAGGTAGGGAAGTGCTAACCCCTCCCACATTCATCTCTTGAATCGCGCGTATCATGCGCTCGATGGCTTGGGGCCGATCCGCGGCCCATACCACCAGCTTGCCCAACATGGGATCGTACTTTGGGCCCACTTCCATACCCCGGTACATGCCCGTGTCCAAACGCACGCCGGGACCACCGGGCGCGCGCAGGTTCTGCAGCACGCCAGTGCATGGCTGGAAATTCATCAACGCATCCTCCGCATTGATCCGCACCTCAATCGAGTGGCCGGTCACGGACAGGTCGGACTGGCTGAATTCAAGCTTCTCCCCCGCCGCCACGAGCAACTGCTGGCGCACGAGATCCACCCCGGTGATCATCTCTGTGATGGGATGTTCCACCTGAATGCGGGTGTTCATTTCCAGGAAGAAGAACTCACCGTCCGCCCAGAGAAACTCCACGGTGCCCGCGCCCTGATAATTCACATGGGCTGCGGCCTTGAGAGCCACGGCGCCCATGGCATCTCGGGTGGCAGCATCCACCACCGGACTGGGGGCCTCTTCCAGCAACTTTTGATGCCGACGCTGGATCGAACACTCACGATCGAACAGGTGAACACCATTGCCGTGCTGATCAAAGAGCACCTGAATCTCCACGTGCCGTGGCTGGTCCAAGTAGCGTTCGAGGTACAGACGCCCGTCCCCAAAAGCGGAAAGAGCCTCGCCAGATGCAGCCCTGAAAGCGGACTCCAAGTCCCCCGGCTCGCGCACGATGCGAATCCCCTTGCCACCACCTCCGGCGGCCGCCTTGATCGCGATCGGGTAGCCGATGCCTTCCCCTGCGGACAGGGCCTCGGCCAGATCCGCCACGGGATCGGTCATTCCAGGGACACAAGCGACCTTGGCCACGCCCATGGCCCGTCGGCTCTCGATCTTGTCTCCCATCACAGCGATGGCCTCGGGGGGCGGACCGATCCAAGCCAGCCCGGCCTCGACCACAGCCCGTGCAAAGTCCGCGTTCTCGGACAAGAACCCATACCCCGGATGAATGGCCTCGGCCCCGCTGACCCGCGCCGCCTCCAAGAGGGCCTCTGGGCAAAGATAGTTTTCTTGGGGAGTCGACCCCGGAAGGCAAATGGCTCGGTGAGCCATGCGCACATGCAGGGCCTTTGAGTCGTCGGCTGAGTGAACGGCCACACACTCGATGCCCATTTCTCGGGCGGTGCGGATCACGCGCAGGGCGATCTCGCCACGGTTGGCTATCAGGATGCGTTGGAACATGTGGATTGAATCTTGCGAGGTCGTGATCAGAGCGGGATGTTTCCGTGCTTACGGGTGGGTCCGGGCTCGTGCTTACTGGCCAAGACACCGAGCGCCCGGATCAGATAGGGTCGTGTCATGCGCGCTTCGATCACATCATCGATGAACCCCCGGGCGGCGGCGCGGTAGGGATTGTTGAAGGTCTCTTCGTACTCCGCCGCTTTTTCCGCCAGCACCTCTTCGGGTTTGTCTGAAGCGCCGATCTCACGCCGATGGATGATGTTGGCGGCTCCCGCAGCCCCCATCACGGCAATTTGCGCGCTGGGCCAGGCCACATTCAAATCCGCGCGCACGTGCTTGGAACCCATCACGTCATAGGCACCCCCATAAGCCTTGCGGGTGATCACGGTCAGCTTGGGCACCGTAGCCTCGCAATAGGCATAGAGCAACTTGGCCCCGTGACGGATGATGCCCGCATATTCCTGGGCGGTCCCCGGCAAGAATCCAGGAACATCTTCAAAAGTCACGATCGGAATGTTGAACGCGTCACAGAAACGGATGAAGCGTGCGCCTTTTTCGCTCGATGCGATGTCGAGGCACCCAGCCAGCACTGCCGGCTGGTTCGCGACGATACCCACCACGCGCCCACCAAGTCGGGCATAGCCCACCAGAATGTTGCGCGCATATTCCGCGTGGACCTCCATGAAGGAATCAACATCCACCACGCGCTCGATGATCCGGTGCATGTCGTAGGGCTTTTGCGGATCGGTGGGCACAAGCGTGTCCAACTCTTCATCGCAACGATCGGCGGGATCCTCGCAGGACCCCATGGGCGCTCCCTCCGCGTTGTTCAGGGGAAGATAGGAAAGCAGCTGCCGAATCGAGTTCAGGCAACTCTTGTCATCCGGGGCAGTGAAGTGCGAAACCCCTGATTTTTCCGCGTGCACTGCCGCGCCGCCCAATTCTTCCGAGGTCACAATCTCGTGGGTCACGGTCTTGACCACTTCGGGTCCCGTGATGTGCATATAGGAGGTGCCTTCCACCATGAACACAAAGTCTGTCAGGGCTGGACTGTAAACAGCGCCCCCTGCGCACGGCCCCATGATGGCCGAGATCTGGGGCACGACCCCCGAGGCTTGGGTGTTGCGCCAAAAAATCTCCGCATAGCCGCCCATGCTAGAAACCCCCTCCTGGATACGCGCGCCCCCTGAGTCCTTGAGTCCGATCACGGGCACGCCGGTCTTCGTGGCCAAGTCCATGATCTTGCAGATTTTCTCCGCATGGGTTTCCGACAAGCTGCCCCCAAAAACCGTGAAGTCCTGGGAAAACAAGTACACCGGCCGACCCGCGATCAATGCGTGCCCGGTGACGACTCCGTCCCCAAGGATCTTCTGGTCTCCCATGCCAAAGTCCGTGCAGCGGTGGGTCACATAGCGGTCGAGTTCCACGAACGATCCTTCGTCCACCAGGAAGTCAATCCGCTCGCGAGCGGTGAGCTTGCCCTTCTTGTGCTGGGCATCGATGCGTTTTTGACCGCCACCCGCTTGGGCTTTGGCTCGCATGGAGAAGAGTCGCTCAGTTTTCGTTTCTTCAGACATGGGATCAGTTAGGCTCAATTTTACAGTGAATGGTCTACGAGGCGGGGAATCAGGAGGCAGCGAGTCAGGAGCCGGGGTCCTCCACGAGCTCCATCAACACACCGCCTGTGGCTTTTGGATGCACAAATGCGATGCGCGTGTGGTGCGCTCCCTGGCGTGGCTCCTGATCGATCAGGCGCACCCCGCGCCCCTTCAATATGCCGAGCGCCTGATCCAAGTCCGTCACCCGCCAAGCCAAGTGGTGCAGCCCGCCCCCTTTGCGTTCGATGAACTTGGCCACCGGCGAGTCTTCCCCCACCGGTTCCACCAATTCGATGCGTTGCTCCCCCGCCATCAGCACCAGCACGTTGACCTTCTGGTCCGCCACGTACTCCACCTGGCCCGCAGCCAAGCCCAGCACGCCCTCATACAAACCTCTCGCGGCCCCCAGATCGGGGACCACGATGGCCAGGTGGTGCAGGGCGCAAACCACGCCTTTGAGGGATTGGGGGATTTCCAAGGGGCTCTTCTCGGGTCAGAAGGGCGCGCATTCTAGCCTCGGATAGGCCCTTGGGGGTCTGGGAGGAGATGGATTGAATCCCCAGTCGGCGGCGCAAGTCTCTCGGGAGTCGCCCACCGACGGAAAACGCAACTGCTGGCCAGTTGAAGCAAGCCAGCTCCCCTAGCCCACACGCTAGCTGCAATCCCATAGTCCAAGTCGTTATGCTGTGGCACGACCCCACCCTCCCCCAATAAAGAATGTTCGAACTTGGCCTAATCCCCGCCGCCGGCGAGGGCGTGCGCGCCTATCCGGCGACCACCTGGATGCCCAAGGTGATGCTGGAAATCGCGGGCACGCCGATCATCGAGCGCAACGTGAAGATTCTGCGGGACGATTTTGGGATCAAGCGGATTGTGATCATCACCGGGCATCTCGGCTCGATGATTGAAGAGCACCTGGGAGATGGAGAGCGCCTTGGGGTCCAGCTCACCTATGTGCATTGCGAGGACCCCAAGATCGGCTTGGCCCGGGGTATTTTGCTGGCGGAACCTTTTTTGGACCGGCCCTTTGTGACGATTTTGGGAGACGAGCTTTATCTCGACGCGGGACATTCAAAGCTGCGGCCCACAGACACGGACTGGTTCGCTTGGTGCGCAGTGCACCGCACTGCGGATGCCCGACGCATCACAAAAAACTACTGCCTGACGATTGACGATGGACGCATCGTGGATTTGGAGGAAAAGCCAAAACACCCCAGCGGGGATTTACTGGGCTGCGGCACCTATGCCTTTCAGCCCAGTTTGTTCGAGCGCATTCGAAGCACGGCCCCAAACCCCCGCAGCGGACGGGTGGAATTGACCGACGTGATCCGCGAAGCAGCGCGGGAAGGGCTGGCGGTGCTGCCCTTCGAGCTCGGCGGGGACTACCTCAATGTGAACACCCTCGAAGACCACCACACCGCCAACCACCTGGCGCGCACCAAGCAGTTTGCCAGCTTTACCACGAGTCTGGTGATCCCGGCCTACAACGAGGAAGAATCGATTGCCCACGTGGTGCGCGACTTCGTGGGGCATGTGGACGAAGTGCTGGTGGTGGATAATTCCTCCACCGATCGCACGGCGGAACTGGCCCGGGAAGCGGGCGCCAGGGTGGAGACCGTGACCCAAACCGGTTACGGGGACACGATCCAATGGGGCCTCGATCACGCCAGTGGCGACATCCTGATCATCACCGAAGCGGATCACTCTTTTCGCTCGAAAGACATCGGCAAATTCTTGGAGTTCCTGAAAGACGCAGACATGGTGATGGGCACCCGCACCACTCGCGAGATGATCGAACAGGGTTCCAACATGGGCGGGATCCTGCGCCTGGGCAACATCGTAGTGGGCAAGCTGATCGAAGTCCTGTGGTGGGGCCAAGAGCCGCGCTTCACGGATGTGGGCTGCACCTACCGCGCCCTTTGGAAAACCACTTGGACCAAGATCCGCACCCAGGCAACCCACACGGGCCCGGAATTCAGCCCCGAAATGATGATCGAGGCCCTGCGCGCGCGCCTGCGTGTGATCGAGATTCCGATCAGCTACCACGCCCGTGTAGGCGGAGAATCCAAACACTCCGCTGGGTTTTTTCACGTTTCCAAGACTGCCCTGCGTATGCTGCGTTTGATCCTCGCTAAGCGCTTTGGCGGCTAAGCTGATTGCAAAATGAGTGGAAGCAAACCGATCGATCTGCCGGAGCCCGATGGGCGTCACCAAGAGAATCCGAGCCAAGAGAATCCGAGCCAAAAGAATCCAAGCCAGAAGAATCCGACGGAGAACGAAACTCCTCCCGAAACACTTCTCATGAACCCTCCCATGAATCCTCCAGAGGCCCCCCCCGCGGAAGTCCCACCGCAACCGAACCAACCCGACGTCTCCCCGTCGGCCTCGGAGATCGACTCCCCCATCGGACCACCCGCCAACCTGAACCGACATTGGGGCTGGTTGGTGCTGCTGATTATGTGCTGGTTCGCCTGGACCGGTTCCCGGGGGCTCAATTTCGGCAAGTACTGGGATGACCCCCTGCACCAGCAGAACCTGGAGCACGCGCTTGACGATGGACGGCTGCTGCCTGGCTGGTACAACTACCCCTCCATGACCTTCTTGCTGTCGGTCGCCGCCTTGGCCCCAGAGCTAACGAGCATCCCCTGGAGCCAGATGCAAATCCGCCATGAACGGCGAGTGGGCGAAGAAATCAAGGGCCTCACTATTCCGACCGAGGCTCTCAAGGAACGTGTCGGTTCACCGCGCTTCGTTCAACGTCAGAGGGAAATCTTCCTGGGTCTAGCGACCCTGGCTTTGCTGTGGATTTTCCTCGCTGGGCGCGAGACCCTGGGAACCCTAGGAGGGCTCTGGGCGGCCTTGGCCATGGGCACATCATGGGAGTTTGCCTACCACGCGCGCTGGATTGCACCAGACCCCGTGCTGGTGCAATTCGCGTCCCTCTACCTGTGGCTCTTACTCCGGGCCCGACGCACCGGAGGCAGCCTGGTGCCCGCGGCCATCGCTCTAGGCGCGGCGATTAGCACCAAGTACACCGGAGGGATCTTGCTCTTGCCCTTGCTCGTCAGTGCGTGGAACCGGCGCAAGTCCCACTCGGCCGACGAGATCCCCGTCCTGCTCTTGAGCATGACCGCAACCTTCATCGCCATCACTCCGGGCTGTTTGGTTGAGCCCCAGCTGTTCCTGCGCGATGTCTTGTGGGAGGTCGAGCACTATGGCCTCGGGGCTTACGGCTACACGGTGCAATCGGGCATCTCTCACCTGGGCCTGATCATGAACTACTTGGGACGCGTCTTAGGCTCGGCCCATGCCCCGCTTGCAGCCATGTTCTCGGTGCTGGTATTTTGCGGTATGGTCGTCTGGGCAAGACGCAAGCCAAGAGAGTTAGCCTTGCTGGCCACGGTCCCCATCCTTTTGGCTCTGATCTTCAGCGGTCAGCGGGTTTTCTTTGCCCGCAACATGCTCTTGTTTTTGCCCTTTGGCGTGCTCTTCGCCGCCCAAGGTGCCGTCTGGCTGGGACGCTGGGCGCGCTACCCAAAGGCCTTGCCCCTTTGCTTTGCCGCGCTCCTCGCCATCCCGGGGGGAATGCGACAGGAGGCCAGCGCACGCAGCATTGAAACCCCGGTTGCTCCCATCGCAAGCTTTGCGGAGTGGATCAACAGCAACGAAGAACCGATCCTCTTGACCCCCGAACTGGCTGGCGAACTCAGCGCTCACCTGGGCGAACTCCCTTCCCACTGCCTTACGGCTTCCAGCAGCAACGCCAACCTGATTGCTTTCCGTCCGGCCCACGTGGCGCGCGGGGGCAATGTGGAACTCTTGGGTTCCAACCTACCCGGGAGCACGGCCCACATCTTTGGACCCTTGGATGTGAATTGGGAGTGGTACACCACCTGGCATCCTGCACGCATCGTGGTAGCGAAGCCCAAAATCCTGGACCAGTTCACGGACTGGGAGGATTTCTTCAAGTGAGCCCTGGGGCCGATGGTAGGAAGAGATCTGCCCTGGCCTGCGCCTTGGTGGCCGGTCTTCTGACCAGTTGCGGTCAAGGGGACAAGCCCACCGAATCCCAGGAGCAGATGATCATGGAAGAGGTCCTGCTTTCCTGGGTCAGCCAGGATCTGGGCCGGGGCCTTTTGACCCAGGAAGGGCAAAGGGCGATTGAACCCACGACTCTTGCCCCTTCCAAACGACGCCAACTGGACTCGAGCCCCTTGCCCTGTTTGGACATGGGACCCCATGCCTCCCTGGAATTATCGGTGCAAGCGGATCACAAGGATGCGTCCCTGCGTTTAGCGGTGGGCTTTGATCGGGAGGATTACCAGGGGCCAAGCGAGGGCACAATTCGTTTCCAAGTGCGCGCCGGGGAAGAGGTCTTGTTCGAGTCAACCTTGGCCTATGGTCCAGAGGTCGGCCGTGGAGAACGAACCTGGACTCGCGCACCCTTGATCCCCTTGGCCGGGTACGAAAGCCTGACCCTAAGCACAGAACGGCTCAGTGGTGAGGGACCCGTACACGCGGCCTTCGCCCTGCTCGAAGTCGTGCGCAGCCGCCAGCGTCCGCGCACCCAAGCGACCATCGAGCAACCCAACATAGTGTTTCTTGTGATCGACACCCTGCGCAGCGATCACCTGGGTTGTTACGGCTACAAAAAACCCATTTCACCCCGGATCGATGCCCTCGCCTCGGCGGGCACCCGATTCAACGATGGCTGGGCCTCCTCCCCTTGGACCTGGCCCTCAACCGCCTCCCTGTTGACCGGTTTGAGCCCCGCCGAACATGGTTTGTTGAGTTACGATGCCTGCTACCTGGCCCAGGATTTCGAGACCTTGCCAGAGCACTTACAGCAGGCGGGTTGGACCACCGGAGCCTTCTCAGCCAATCCCCTTGTGCACCCGGACAAGGACTTTGACCAGGGGTTTGAGAGCTTCGAGACCTACGAATGGGCCCATGGGGAGGTCTTGGCCGGGGATGCAATGGATTGGATCGACTCCGTGGCGGACTACCGATTCTTCGCCTATGTGCACCTGACCGATCCCCACCAATACGAACCGAGCGAAGCCTTCCAACACCTCACCGAAGGGGGGTTTCAAGGACCCAAGGACGGGGCCGAGTTACGCCGCCTGTTTGGTCAACGCTTGAGCGGCAAAGAAACCGACCCGGCCCCGATCGAGGCCCTGACCCAAAAGGCCCGCTTGGTCTACGACGCCACCGTGACTGAATCCGATGCGGCCGTGGGAGCAATCATCGATCACATCGCCCAGCTGGGCTTGAGTGACCGCACCCTTTTCGTGCTCACCAGCGATCACGGTGAAGAGTTCCTGGACCACGGCATGCTCTACCACGGCAACCAACTCCACCGGGAACTGATGGCCGTGCCCCTGATCATGGCCGGTCCGGGAGTGCCCAAGGGAAAGGTCATCACCGAGCGCGCCGAAAACCGCCACCTGTTCGACACCCTGCTCACCCGCTGGATCGACCCCGCCAGCCCGATTGAGGGCACCGATCTGCTCGACCCGATCGCCCTCAAGGCCGCCGCCTCGCGCCCGCTCTTCTCCACCACCAGCCTCGGCATCGTGCGCGATCCCAACGGAGGCTTTTCCCCTAACCGCGACATGCACGCGGTGCGCACCCACAAGGATCTGCTGATCTGGGCCCCTCCCGCGGCTGCTCCCCGCAAGGGCCGCGACCCACTCCCCGAAGTACGCTGGTACTTTGACCTGGAAAAAGACCCACAAGCCCAGCACCCGATCCCCCTCGCGCCCAACGCCAAGGCGGAGCAACGGGCCGACGACCTCCAAGACAGTATTGCTCGCTGGTTAGCCCACGGCCTTACCCGCCAACCCGCCCTCCTCGGCGGTGGCAGCTCCACCCGCGAAGCCCTCGATGCGATGGGCTACACCAAGTGAAGTGAAATCGCGGCACCTGAAGGTCGGACCCTTCAGGAGCACAACATGTCGGGCGGCTGGAAGCGGCCAAAGACCTTTTCCAGAGTTCCGCTGACCTCGCCCAGGGTGACCCGAGCTTCCACCGCGGCGAGAATCGGGTCCATCAGGTTGCCGGTGCCCCGGGCGGTTTCCTCAAGTACGCGCAAGGCAACCTCGACCTGGGCGGGATCCCTTTCCGCGCGCACCTGGTCGAGGGATGCGAAGACCGCGGCCCGTTCGCCGGGATCGGGGCGGAAGATCTCTGGCGCTTCTTCATCTACGGTGAAGGCATTGACGCCGACCACCGTGCGCTCTTCGGACTCCACGGACTTTTGCCAAGCCAGGGCCGAGGAGAGGATTTCGCGCTGGACAAACCCATCTTCCACGGCGGCCACGGGGCCACCCTTGGCTTCCACTTGGGCCATCAATTCCAGGGCGCGGGTTTCGAGCTCGTCGGTCAAGGACTCGATGAGGGGACTGCCCCCCAGGGGATCGATCACGTCCGCCACGCCGGATTCGTTGGCCAAAATCTGCTGGGTGCGCAGGGCCAATTGTGCGCTGTCGGCGCTGGGCAAGCCGAGGGCTTCGTCGCGGCTGTTGGTGTGCAGGGATTGGGTGCCGCCGAGCACTGCAGCGAGGGCCTGGACCGTCACGCGCACCACGTTGTTCTCGGGCTGTTGGCTCGTCAGCATGGAACCCGCGGTTTGGGTGTGGAAGCGCAGGGTCCAGGAGCGTGGGTCCTTGGCCTTGAACTCTTCGCGCATGATGCGCGCCCACATGCGCCGGGCGGCGCGGAATTTGGCGACCTCTTCGAACAGATTGTTGTGGGCGTTGAAGAAGAACGAGAGCCGCGGGGCAAACTCGTCCACTTGCAACCCAGCTTCCACCGCGGCGCGCACATAGGCGCGGCCGTTCGCCAGGGTGAAGCCCAGCTCCTGGACCGCCGTAGACCCCGCCTCTCGGATGTGATAACCGCTGATGCTAATCGTGTTCCAGAGGGGCACATGCTGCTTGCACCAAGCCATGAGATCAGTGACCAAGCGCATGGAAGGCTGCGCGGGATAACGGTAATTCCCCCGGGCGGCGTATTCCTTCAGGATGTCGTTCTGCACCGTTCCACGCAGCTTGGCCGGATCGATGTTGTTCTCCTTAGCAAGGGCCACCACGCCGGCCAACACATAGGCCGCGGTGGCATTGATCGTCATGGAGACAGAGACCTGATCCAAGGGAATGTCTTGAAACAACAGGCGCAAATCCAAGATCGAATTGATTGGCACACCCACCTTGCCCACTTCCGCCGCCGCCAAGGGATCGTCCGAATCAAAGCCCAGTTGGGTGGGCAAATCAAAAGCTGTGGAGAGACCGGTTTGGCCCTGCTTGAGCAACAACTTGAAACGTTCGTTGGTGGCCCGGGCGCTGGAAAAACCCGCGTACTGGCGCATGGTCCAGAACCGGCCGCGGTACATGGTGGGCTGCACCCCGCGCGTGAAGGGATATTCCCCAGGCCATCCGCCGTCCGGAGCGTCCCCGTAGATTGGATCGAGGGGAATCTCCGAAGGGGTCTCAAATGCAGAAGAGCGCTCGGGACGTCGAGCCGCCGCCGGGGCGTGGGTATTCTGGAGCCACTCCTCGCGGGAGGGCTGGGATGAGGGGGTGTCGGCCATGGAGCAGCCAGATTAGGGAGAGTTCATGGCCCTTGAACCGAAAAATTCCGAATCAGGGGTGAAGGGATTGGGAAAATAGGCGCATAACGGTTGCCCCATCGTCCCCTTCAACCCCAGCCCCCCCCACTCCGTGATCCCGCGTCTACCCAAGCTGATCCTGATCGTCGTTCTCGCACTCCTGATCCTGGTTGTTGCCCAACAGTTGAGCCAAGAACCCGAATCCGGGGAGCAGCCTTCCCCAGAGGCGACCCAAGGGAGCAGCGCGGATGCCCAAGAGACGGAGTTCGATCAGGATTCCACTGATGAGGCCAGTGAGCTCGTTGGGGACAACGCACCGGAGCAAACCACTCGCAGCGAGGCAGTCGCACGTTGGAGCGGCCAATTGATCTCTCCGCCGAACACCCCCGCGGACGACACCCTCGAAGTGGTGATCTTGACCCGCGCGCTGGGTGCCCGCCAATTCAGCGCGGGGGTCGCAGGCCCTGGGCAAGCGACCATCGAGAATTCGGTGGTGGCCCGGGCAGAGGTCAAGAGCGACGGAACCTTCGAAATCCCCATGGATCATTTGCCCGCGGGCAAGGACCTCTTCATCAGTGTAGACGGGCGCTACCTGGCGTTGCCTAAGTCCCAAGAACTCCCCACCTGGGGCGAAGCTGTCACCGTGGAGCCCGACCTATTCGGCTTCGTGCGTGTGCTGATCCTACGTGCCGCGGACAAGAGCCCCCTCGGGGGCACCAGCCTGCAAGCGCGCCCTTCCCTAGACGGGGGCGAGCCCGCCGCCTTAACCCCTGGGTATGAGGGCTATGGGTTGAGTCAGGAGGCGGACGAAGAGGGCCTCGCCGAATTGCGCGCCGTCCCCGCAGGTTTGAGCCTTAGCCTGCGTGCAATTCCCGATGAGGGTTCCTTGTCCGCAGGGGTCGTGGCCCTTGAGACTCCTCCTGTGGGAACCAGCGACACCCTAGAAATACTTCTGGAAGAGGGCGCTGTCCTGCTTGGAACCGTAAAAACCAGCGAAGGCCTGATCGCACCGGAAGCTGAAGTCAGCGCCTGGCTGCCCGGTCGCTTCATGGGACTCGACGACACCCTCTTGCGCTCGGTGACTTGCGAACCCGACGGGTCCTTCCGCCTAGAAGGGATCATGCCAGGATCCGTCAAGGTCTCGGCGAACTCGGACGCGCATCTTGAAAGCCAAAAGCTCAGCATCAAGACCGTCTCTGGCGAGACGATTCCCGACATCGAGATAATTCTGGAAGAGGGAAATTCGGTCAGCGGCATCGTTGCCTGGGCCGACGGACAGCCCGCCCAGGGGATCCCGATCAACGCGAACTTTGACAGGGCCTTCATGGCAGGTCCGGGCGCCTTCGCCGCATCCCGCGGTACGACCGCCGCTACCACCAGCGCCGAAGACGGCAGCTTCAGCCTGGCGGGACTGGGAGCGGGGCCTTTCAGTTTGAGCGCCACGGTGGAAGAGGACCATGAGCTGGCCAACGGATTGCTGCACTCCGCTCGACAGGATGCGGTGCGCCCCGGGGCGGAAGGGGTCGAACTGCGCTTGCAGGCCCCCCTCGCCCTGCGCGGCCGCATCGAACGTATGGATGGCGCCCCGCTTCCAAGCAAAACCAAGATCATCGTGCGCCGAGTCCTCACCGGGGACCTCTTGACCCTTTACTCCCATGAAGAAAGCGCCAGCATCCAACAGGAAGACCCCACTTTCATCATCCCAGATTTGGTCAGCGGCCCATGGGAGTTGCTGGCCAAGGGCGATGGCGCGGTCTTGCGCACGCCCCTCACCTTCCATTTGCCCCAGGCTCCTGACGACGAGCTCCTGGTGCAACTAGAGGGAACGGTCGAAGTGCACGGACGGGTGCTGGACCCCACAGGTGGACCACAGGAGGGCGCAGAGGTGGACTTGGCCACGACCGGTCCCGATTGGCAAAAGGCGATCTCCGCCTCGCCCCTGAATCAAGCAGCAACCACCGACGAAGAGGGCTTGTTTGTGTACGAAACCCTATCGGGCCCGGTGAGCCTAGTGGCCAACAAGGCCGGCTTTGGCCCGGGCAATCCCCGCGAGATCAACGGCGTGGCGGGTGAGGTTTTGGAAGGGGTGGACTTAGTCCTCAGCGAAGGAGGCACCTTGACAGGCCTCGTCATGAATGCGGACGGCGAACCTGCCAACGGACGTTTGATCAGTATCAGCAAGATGCCCGAAATGTCCAACCGCACGACGTTCTCCGGCGCGGACGGAACCTTCCGTATGGAGGCACTCGCCCCTGGCAACTGGCAGGTGGTGGCCATGAATATGTCCGGCGGTGGCTTTGGTGAAACCAACGAAGAGGGCGGGGTGGACCTCGGGGGTTTGATGAAGAACATGGAAATGGGTCAAGCCACCATCGTCGAAGGGCAAGAAACGTACATCGAACTGGGCAAGCCCAAAGACAACCCGGTTTTAGTCCATGGCCGTGTGACCCTGGCGGGCGAGCCCTATGAGGGCGCCATCTTGAGTTTTTATCCGGAAGGGGAACGCCTTTATGAGCGTTTGGAAGTGACCTCGGTCAGCGATGATGGGACTTATGAGCTGGAGCTCAACGGTGGCGGCACCTATGTGGTCAACGTGCAAAAGGTCCCCGGCGCCATGGGCCAGCAGGCCACCATCGAGTATTCCCGGGACATCCCCAGCGATGTGGCCGACCTTAAAATGGACTTCAAACTCCCCCTGGGACGCATTTCGGGCAGGATTGAGCGCGCCGATGGCCGGGCAGCTGGACTTCAGCGCATCACATTGACCCTGGATGGGGGCACCCGTACAGACAGCATGTTCGGAGGCCAGTACTCGGAGGTCTCCAGCAAAGAGGACGGCTCCTTCGAGCTGCTAGGCCTACGCCCCGGTACCTATCGCCTCTCCGCTGGGGGCAACTCTCCTTTCAGCGCCAGCAGCGGCAGCGGTTTGGGTCGAGTGACCTTAGGCGGCATCCAGGTGAATGAAGGCCGGGGCACGGATGGCATCCATCTGGTTCTCTCCGAGCCCTGCAGCGCCAAGATCATTGTGCTCGACGCCAGCGGCAGTCCTGTGGGCGGCGCTACCGTGTTCTTGCGCGATGACCAAGGGCGCATGCTCGAACCCTTCAGCATGCAAATCACCGACGCCCACGGAGTCCTGGTTTACGCAGGCCTCGCCCCCGGGGACTACACGGCCTTTGCGAGGACAGCGAATCTCGCCTCAACCGAAAGTGCTTCTTTCACCGCCGACTCCAGCAAGGTCCCCGAAGTCAACTTGTCCGCGGGCCCGGGAACGATCCTCTGGGTGCGGATCCTAGACAGCAATGGGGATGGGCTGCGTGGAACCCTGACGGTCACTGACAGTGACGGTCGCTTGGTTTCCTCGGCTGTCGGCATGCAGGACATCCAGAGCATCTACATGGAGGGCAACTTCTCCCCCACGGAACACCGCATGGGTCCCCTGGCCGACGGCCGCTACCGTGTCAGCGTCACCGCCAACGGGCGTACTAAGGCCAAGACCGTCGCTATCCGCGGCAACGGCGAGAAGCGCGTCACGATCAAACTGCGCTGAACCTCGCGGCACGGCACTCTTTGATTTAGCTTCGGCCCTTGACCCAGTCAACGAACCGCGGCCGGACCAATTCGTCCACCAGGATACGGATGCAGGCGGCTGCCGGGATCGCGATCAAAAGTCCATAGAACCCTCCGAGCAAACCACCAGCGATGGATGCGAACAGGATTTGAGGGGTGGAGAGGTCGGTGGTCTTGCCCTGAATGCGCGGGGTCAAGATGTAGTCATCAAGGGTTTGGCCCAACTGATACCAGACTGTGGGTGCAGCCAGAATCCACCACCATTCCCCTTGCAGTCCCGGTGCCCCTTCGAGGGCCATCAAGATCATCACCAGGGGCAGGGCGGCCAGGGTTGCGTAGGGGATCAGAGCCAGGAGGCTGATCAAGCACCCCAGCAGGATGGGTGCGGGCACGCCGATCAGCGCGAACCCCAAGATGTAAAACAAAGCCAAGAACAAAGCGATGGTGATTCGCCCGCGGATGAACCCGCTGACCGCATTGTCCATGCGATGAAAAATTGCTCCTGCGCGACCGCGATCTTTTTCGGGCACCATCTCGCGCACGAAACGTGAAAAGTCTCTTTGGCGGGCAACTGCAAAGTACAAGAAGAACAGACACAAGAAGCCCATGAAGGCACCCTGCCCGAGCCAACTCACTGTGGACACGGCCAAGCGTGCGGCGCTGCCTCCGGTTTTGAGGGCGCTGCTGGCCAGGCGTCCTGAGTGGGTGCTGACGAATTCCAGAACCCCTTCCACGATTCGGTACAAGCCATCTCCTAGTTTCCCCGTCAAACCCTCGGCGGAACCGGGATCCTCACGTTCAATGCGCGCCGCTTCAGCGATCTCCAGCACCGTGTCCCGTACCCCGTGCCAGGCGGGAGGCACTGCTCCTGCCAGAACCTCGTCCTCCGGCGAGCGGACCGAAGCAACCACCGCACTGGACCCCACATAAACCGACTGGGCCACGCGCGCGCTCTGCATGGTGGCAAAGATCCCGGCCACGGTGATCGGCAGCACGCCACCAAAGACCACTCCCATCAACAACAGGGCGGTGGCACTGTGCCGCTTGAGCTTCAGCCGCTTCTCCATGCCACGAACCAATGGTTCCAGCAAGTAGGCCAAGCCCAGAGCCAAGAACAAAGGCACCGTGACCAAACTCAATTGATGCCCAAGCATCAAGAGCGCCAAGATCCCAACCCCAATCGACAAATCACGAACCCACTGGATCTGCCACAAGTGCACCCGCGCCCAGGCGGGTCGATTGTTACTGGGATCTGCCTGCGTCATGAACGAACTTTAGCGAAGCCAGTGATGTGGTGCCAGCCACATTTCCAGCAGCTTCGGCGTCAAGGGGCCATGTTCACGCGCATCCAATCCAGAAGGGTGGCAAAGTCATCGGCTATGGGTGCTTCGCCGATGATTGCTTCGCCTGTCACGGGGTGCTCGAAGCAGATCTTGGAGGCGTGCAGGCACTGTCGCCTGGGGAGGGGTGCGTCCTTGGGGATTGGCTGGGAAATTGCACCCCGTTGGGTATATTGGGGATCTCCCACGATGGGATGACCAATGTGGGTCAAGTGCACGCGCACCTGGTGCGTGCGTCCGGTGTGCGGATAGGCGGCGACGAGGGCGTGGCCGTGGAAGAGCTCAAGGGTCTCGGTCAAGGTACTCGCCGGCCGCCCCATTCCTTCGCTGGCCACACGCCGTTTTTGATGATGCTTGGGGTCCACCTCGATCGGTGCATCGACCATCTCACTCTTGAAGCGCGGATGAT
This sequence comes from uncultured bacterium, assembly GCA_937910685.1. GTDB lineage: Bacteria > Planctomycetota > UBA1135 > UBA1135. The sequence goes on along the minus strand of CALEMP010000047.1, from coordinate 9,792 downwards.
GGTGCACCAACGCAAGATAAGTCTTCTGCACTTCGCGGTCGGCAAAGCGCGCTTGCATGCCCTCCATCGCTTGGGGCGTACGCGCGATGATCATCACGCCACTGGTCATGCGGTCCAAGCGGTGAACCACTCCCCGGCGTCGGGGATCCTCCGTAGGCGCCAAGGGCCCCAAAACATCCTCAGCCATGGTCACCACGGTCTCACGCTGGCTGCGGTCGTTCGCGTGACTCAAGAGGCCGGCGGGCTTGTTCACCAGGGCGATGTGTTCGTCGGAGTAGAGCACGGGCAACTCAACGATGGCTCCCCCCTCAGGGTCGGTAGGCGGCGCGAGCTCGGGAAGCTCAAAATGAACCACTTGATCCGCAAAAAGTCTCGTGCCCGGCCGCTGCACCACATCTTCATCCAGTCGTACGCCACCCGCCTTGATCAGGGCTTGAAGGCGGCTGCGGGACCATTGGGGCACTCGCTCAGTCAGGAAAAGGTCAAGGCGGGCGCCTACTTGGTCGGGTGTCACGGGGATACGCATAGGTTCCATCATCCATTACTCGGGGGGGGATGCTATAAGAGAGTCAGAAAGAGAACCGGAAAGAGGCCAGAAACATCAAATGATTGGACACCGACGCCCCACCGTACTCCTGGTGGATGATGAGAGGTCAACCCTCGAGATTCTCAGCATTGTCCTGAAGAGTCAGGGTTTTGAGACCACCCAGGAATTGGACGCCGGGCGCGCTTCGCGCTTGATCGAAGAGGCCGCCGCCCGGGGTCGCCCCTTTGAAGCGGTGGTCACCGATGTGTTTTTTGACGGCCGGGACGAAGGTGCCGCTGTCCTTGCCGCCTGCCGAGACACATCCCCCCGCTCAATCGTGATCCTGATGACCGGCCAGCCCGCCGTGGATGGTGCTGTGGCCGCTATGAAGATGGGCGCCCGGGATTACCTGCAAAAACCAGTGGATCCGAACATGCTGGCCACGGTCCTGCATCGTGCCCTCAAGGAACAGCAGATCCACCGGGAAGACGTGAGTTTCGGGGACTTAGTCAACATCCTCTCGGACATGGTGGCCAAAACCATCGAAAGGGTCGACCCCTACACCGCTGGTCACGGGGAGCGCACGCGCTCCTATTGCCGTCAAATCGCCGAGCAACTGGGTATCGATCGACAGACCATCGAACGTTTGGAATTGGCCGCTATCGCCCACGACTACGGCAAGATCTATCTGGAGGACCTGAACTTCTTGACCAAGAAAGGCCCCCTGACCGCCCAGGAATACCGCGCAGTCCAGCGTCACCCGGAAGTGGGCGCGAACAAACTGGGCTCTAACGCGCACCTAGTCGAAGCCTGTACCTACATCGCAGAGCACCACGAGCGCTGGGATGGCACGGGCTATCCACGCCGCCTGAAGGGCAGCGCGGTCAGTCCTGCGGGACGGATTCTTTGCTTGGTGGAGGTTTTCGACAGCCTGACTTCACGGCGCTCTTACAAGGCCCCTTGGGACCTGGAAAAAACCATCGACTTCTTCGAGTCCCAGTCCGGCCGGGCCTTTGAGCCGGAAACCCTGGATGTGTTCCTACGCCTCCTGGAGAAGAATGGTCCCGAGTGGCTCAATGCCCCCAAAAAGGACCTAGAAGATGCGGGGATCTACCCCGAGAAGGGCTGAGGGGCTATTTACCTGGCCGGGTCCCATGGGAAATCCAGGGCCCCTTTGAGGCGTTTCCCCCGCGCCTTGGCAAAAATCTCGCCCCTTCCCCCCTCCTGGGGCTTGCGCGCGCGGCCCACGACTCTATCCTTTGTCGCCTAAACCCGTGCAACCGCGGCCCCCAGGGGGACTAGACACCGCTCCGCAGAGCCCTTGCCCCCCGATCCCAGGCCGCGCCCCGGAACCAACCATCATGATTCTTGCTATCCCTATCCTGACTCTTCTGCTGCCCCTTTCCTCCGGGGCCCCCGCACCCGTCAGCCCTAGTGCCCAGGACGCCCCTCCGGGCATGGTCACCATCGAGGGTGGGCGCACCGAAGTCGGCAACGACCGCAAGGTCATCCAAGGACTGGTCAGCTCCGGAGCCGAAGGCGAGCGCTTTGTACGTTCCCTGGATTCCGAGACCCCCGGTCACACGGTCGCCGTCGAGAGCTACTACTTGATGATCACCGAGGTCACGAACGAGCAGTACCTCGAATACGTTCAGGCCACCGGAGTCCGGCCGCCCCAGCACTGGGGCAGTGCGGCAGTGGATGAAGCACGCCTGGCCTTCCTGAACGACATCGCCAACAAGGGAATGGCCTGGGATCCGGAGCACTGGTGGGACAGGAATTGGGAAGGCGCCAAATACGCCATTGCCCCCGATGACCTCTTACGCCCGGTCATGTTCGTCAACCACACGGACTCCAGGGGCTACTGTGAATGGTTGGGCATGCGCCTGCCCAGCGAAGAAGAGTTGCAGCGAGCAGTGCGCGGCTCTGGCAAGGATTTTTACCCCTGGGGCCAGGAATGGATCGAAGGGTCCTATGCCAACACCTCCGAATTCCGCCAAGACAACGCGGTGCTGCCGGTGGGTATTTTCCCCGAAGGCAAGTCCAAGGAAGGAGTCTATGACCTGGCGGGCAACGCCTGGGAATGGACCAGCTCCCCCTATCTGCCCTACCCCGGTTTCAAGCCCGGCAAGTACAAGGGTGCCAGCAAGAAGAAGCTCGAGCCCAAACCCCAATGGAATGGCGACGATCGTGTGGCTTTCGGCGGTTCTTACCAGAATTCGGCTATCGCAGCGCGCTGCACCACACGCCGGAACACCGCCCGTTTCCAACGCACCACTGGCCTCGGTTTCCGAGCCGTGGGCACCGTGAAGCCCGGATTTGATCTGGCCGAGCGCGTCTACCGCAACAAGATCCGCAGCAGCCCCGCCCGCACCGAGGGCTCCAAGACCGACAGCAACTTGGCGGTCATTCTTGAATACTGGGATTCGAAGACCAGCGCCTACGACAAGGCTGCAGCCACCAAAGGCAAGCGCCAAGAGCACTACCAAAATTACGCGGTGCCCGACACGTACCGAGTGATCAACAGATACGAACACATCGCGTTTGTACCCGTCGAGCGCATCGAAGAAGCCAACGCTGGCACCTGGAACAAGGCCACGGTCCAGCAGGGTCCGGCCATGTTGGGCTTCCTCAGCACCACCGAAGAGTTGGTCAACCCAGCCCTTCCCCCGGGGACCTACATCGTCTCCTATCGCGCCAAGGGTGAACCCGTCAAGCCTCGTGCAGCCACCGAAGACGGAGAAGAGGAGCTTCTCGAAGAGGACGAAACCCTCGACGAAAGCGGCATCCCCTCGTGGATGGCCAAGATCGACCCGAGCGCCAACAACCTGCTTTTCTTTGAGTCCAAAACAGGAGAGCTAACCGCTTCCCTCCCAATCAAAGATGAGCCCGAACAAGGCAAGCCCAAGGGCAGCAGTTGGTCCATCGCCCAGGTCAAGATCAAGTACAAGGACGAGGAGGGCAAGCCCGCTATCCGGGATGAGGAGCGCCTGCTGCTGACCGCAGAGATCCCCCACCGCCTGCGCGGCAAGGTGGTGACCATCAAAGTTCTCTTCCAGGCCCAGCCCGCCACCCTGCGCCGGACCTGGCGCGGGATGAAGTGAGCCCAAGGGGCTGGCCGGGGGGAGTACACTTCTCCCGTGCCTATCCCCTCTGCCCTCGCCCCCTTACGCAGCGATCCGAACGCTGAATTCGCCGGCATCGTCACCCGCGGCCACCGGTTCGAGGCTCCCTTGGATCACGCCGATCCAGCGGGCCCAAAGATCGAAGTCTTCGCCCGTGAGGTGCGTGCCGTTGGCGCCCAAGAGGAAGATCGACCTTGGTTGATTTTCTTACAGGGAGGCCCAGGCTATGAGGCCCCGCGGCCCATGGACACCAGCGGTTGGCTAGGACGTGCCCTCGAGCAGTTCCATGTACTCCTTCCCGATGAGCGGGGCACGGGACTCAGCACCCCCATCCAAGCAGAGCGCGTGGCGCGCCTGGGCAGTGCAGTGGAGCAAGCCGCTTACCTGGCCAACTTCCGCTCGGACTCCATCGTGCGCGACCTGGAACTCATGCGTCCGCACTTCACGGGTGGTGCACCATGGACTTCTCTGGGCCAAAGCTACGGAGGGTTCTGCAACATGCGCTACCTCTCAAGCGCACCCGAAGGCCTATCGGCCGTCCTCTTCACCGGCGGCATCCCCGGCCTGACCGCCACCGCCGAAGATGTCTACACGCGCACCTATCCGATTTGCCTCGGCAAGCACGATAAATGGTTCAAGCGCTATCCCAAGGACGCCGAATGCCTGACCAAGCTCTATGCCCAATTGGAAGAGCAAGACATTCGCCTGACCGACGGAGACCGTTTGACGCCCAAGCGGTTTTCCATGGTGGGCCTAGGGCTAGGAATGGGCGACGGGTTCGAAGCCCTGCACTACCTGCTGGAAACCGCCGCCGCGTCCCCTGATGGTCCCGCCGACAGGGCTTTCTTGCGGGCCTACGAGCGCGCGATCCTGCACGACCACCACCCGCTCTTCACCGTGCTGCACGAGGCCTGTTACACCCAACAAGCCCCCAGCAATTGGGCCGCCCAAACGGTGGCCCAGAACTTCCCGGGCTTCCCCGAGGGCCCCGGCCCCTTGCGCTACCTGAACGGTGAAATGATCCACCCCTTCATGTTCGAGGAAATCGGCGCCCTACGACCGATCAAGGATGCTGCGCAACTCCTGGCCGCAAAAACCGACTGGCCCCAGCTCTACGATCCAAAAGCGCTCGCTCAGAACCAAGTCCCTGCCGCCGCCGCGGTCTACACCGACGACATGTACGTCCCGCGGGACCTGTCCCTCGAAACCGCCCAGCAGATCCCCCACCTTCAAGTTTGGGAAACCGACGAGCTCGAGCACAACGGCCTGCGCGTCCAGGGGAGAAGGGTGCTGGACCGCTTGCTCGGGATGCTGGCGGACTAAGGTCCGCGATGGGTTAGACCCGCCTGCGGCGCCCAAGGATCATCGCCAGCACTGTGAAAAAGCCCCCCATCAGGAGTGAGGGCAGGGTCCTTGGGCCCGAATCGGTTGGGCCTGCATCCCACGGACCGCCCCCTTGGGCTCGTCCATCAACGACCCCAGCACGCCTTTCCGGCAACGCTCCAACCGGGGTTAGATCCCCGCCAAGTTGCGAGACAGGAGGTCACGCTCCAACTCCAATTCCGCTCGTCGGGCCTTTTCGTTCTCGATAACCTCGGGGTCGGCCCCACGCAAGAAACCCGCGTTGCCAAGCTTCTTGTCGATGGACATCAGACCCTGTTCAACCTTTTTGTGGCGGCCGGCAAGAACAGTCTTGAGCTTCTCAAAGTCCACATCCTCGGTCAAAGGCACGATCATCTCAAAGCCAGAGCCAACGCTGACAGCGCTGGCAGGAGGACGCGCGACGGTTTCGGCTATCTTCAGTTCGGACAAGCCCGCCAGGGGGCAGATGCGTTCCGTGAGGGCTGTCAAAATCTTTCGATCAGACTCCCGAGGGGCCGCGATGTGAGCGACCAAGGGCACGCGTTCCCCCACCTGGGTCAAGGACCGCACCCGCCGCACGGCGGTCACAGCCTCTTGCAGTAGAGTCAGTTGGCGTTCTGCATCCTCGTCGATTTCGAGTCCCTCCCCATCGGGCCAGGGAGTACTGATCAACATGCCTGGCTGGGCCTCGCCGGTAACCTCGTGCAGGGCACCAAAAAGTTTCTCCGACAGGAACGGAGTGAAAGGATGCAAGAGACCCAGGACGTCGGTCAAGACGCGTACCAGGGTTCCGCGCACGGACGCCGACCCCGGGCCATCTTCACCAGTCAAGCGACTCTTAGCCAATTCTAGATACCAGTCACAGAAATCGTTCCATACGAAACGGTAAAGGGCGGCTGCGGCTTCGTTGAAGCGGTACTCCTCAAGACAGGTGGAGACCTCGTCCCGCACCCGGGCCAAAGCGGAACGGATCCAGCGATCTTCCAGGGCGTCGGTTGTTTCTGTGCGCTCCCCTTCCAGGTTCAACATCACGAAACGCGCTGCATTCCAGACCTTATTGCAAAAACGACTACCCTGGTCGAAACGGTCCGGGGAGAGGCGCACATCCTGGCCCTCTTTGGTCAAGAGCAACAGGCTGAAACGCACGGCATCCGCGCCGTACTGCTTGATCATGTCCAAGGGGTCGATGCCGTTTCCCGCGGACTTGCTCATGCGCTTGCCCTTGGCGTCGAGCACCGTGGCATGGATGTAACAAGTTTTGAAGGGGTTGCGGTCGCGCCCCATGTCCTCGGGCATGAAGGCATAACCAGCCATGACCATGCGCGCGACCCAAAGATAAATGATCTCGGATGCGGTGGACAGGAACTGAGTGGGATAGAAGCGTTGCAGGTCCGAGGATGTTTGGTCCGGCCAACCCAGGGTGGCAATCGGCCAAAGCCACGAAGAAGCCCAAGTGTCGAGCACATCGGGATCTTGGCGGCAGATAGGCTTGCCCGTGGTCGGGTGTGCAGAACCAATCTCCAGGTCGTCCACGGAAACCGCAGGCACATCGTCCTCGTCGTACCAGACCGGGATCTGGTGACCCCACCAAAGCTGCCGTGAAATGCACCAGTCCTGTACATTTTCGAGCCAGTGCAGATAGACCTTGCCCCAACGCTCGGGCCGGAATTCCAGCGTGCCCTCTTTGAGGGCAGCGATGGCGGGCTTCGCCATGGGCTGCATCTTGACGAACCACTGTTCGCTCACCAGAGGCTCAATCGGCGACTTGGAGCGATCCGAAAGGGAAATGTTGTGGGTGATGCTCTCGGTCTTTTCGAGCAGGCCCAGCTCCTCAAATGCGGCCACCACACTCTTGCGCGCCTCTTCGCGCTTCAAGCCACTGAAGGAACCGCCGTTTTCGTTGATGCGGCCGTCCTTCTCCAGGATGTTGATGATCGGCAAGTTGTGTCGCTTACCCCGTTCATAGTCCGCCGGGTCGTGCCCCGGAGTGATTTTGACCGCGCCGCTACCGTACTCGGGATCAACGCTCTCGTCCGCAACGATAGGGATCTCACGGTCCATGAGAGGCAAGCGCAGAGTGCTCCCCACCAGATGCTTGTAACGCTCGTCGTCCGGATGCACCGCCACGCCCGTGTCTCCCAGCATGGTCTCGGGCCGGGTGGTGGCCACCACCAAGTATTCATCGCTGCCGGTCAGGGGATAGCGCAGGTGCCAGAGTTTTCCCTTGCGCGATTCATACTCGATCTCGTCATCGGAAACTGCGGTCTGCAAAACACAATCCCAATTGACCAGACGCGCCCCACGATAGATCAGGTCACGGTTCCAAAGTTCAAGGAAGGCCGTGCGCACCGCACGCGAAAGCCCATCGTCCATGGTAAATGCCGTGCGCGTCCAATCGCAGGAACAACCGAGGCTCCTGAATTGGTGCAAGATCATGTTGCCGTGGGTTTCCTTCCACTCCCAAATACGGCGTAGGAAATCCTCGCGGCCCACGTCCTTGCGGGTCTTTTGTTCTTCCGCATAGAGCCGCTTTTCCACCACCGCTTGGGTGGCGATGCCCGCATGGTCCGTGCCCGGGACCCAAAGGGTCTCAAAACCCAGCTTGCGGCGATGGCGCACCACCACATCCTGGATCGTGCCGTTGAGGGCGTGGCCCATGTGCAAGACCCCCGTCACGTTGGGCGGGGGGATCATGACCGTAAAGGTCTTTGCGTCGGGGGCGCTTTCCTTTGGGGGAGTGAAAGCGCCAGAAGCCTCCCAGCGATCGTAGAGGTCAACCTCGATCTCGCTGGGCTCAAAACGGGTGGATAGGTCCATGGTGAAGTGCGCGCCGGACCAAGAGGAACCAGCGTGGGAACACTTCAACCGTTGCCCGCGGCAGGATCAAGTGGCAGACCGCAGGGATCCTTAGAAAGCGTCCCCAGGCGAGCCCCCATGGGCCAGACCCAGGGCTTTCTGGGGCCCATCGAGAGGAGATTCAAGGCGTTTTTTCGCGCGCCGGCCGGACAGACTCGTGTCCGGGGCTCGAACTGCCCCGGCCTCCACATCCGCTTGCCGGGCGCAGGTCACAGCGGCTCGCGCCTCTTCCTCCGACAGACCATGGACCCGGAGAATGATCAGCCCCAGCTCAAGGCGTGACAAACGCTCGGGCCCAGCTAAATGAAGCAGTCCCGTGTCGTTCCGGTCGAGCAGCTCCACCAAGGCCGCAGCGGTTTGAGACACCTCGAGGGGCGTCCGAAACTCGTCCTCAAAAAGCGGCGGCATTTCATCCCGGTCCACCGCTTGGAGCAATGAATCACTGGCCCCCAAACCTCGGCCGCCGGAGTCCCCAAAGAGGAGGGGCAAACGCACCACCAGGGCTCCGGGAGCCCTCTCCAGAACTCCATACTCGCCCCGGGCTTTGGTGTCCCCATAAGTCGAAACCGGCGCGGGCAAATCCTCTTCGCGGAAGCCCCCCAGAGGAGGAGGCTGGGCACCAAAAACCTGATCGCTGGAAACATGCAACAGACGCGCCCCCCGCTGCCCGCACCAATTGGCGATCTCGAGGGGCAGGTCCACATTCATGCGTTCGGCCAGTTTCGGGTCCTCTTCGCAGGCGCGGGCCCTTGAGATGGCTGCCAGCAAGAGCACACGCTTAGGTTTCAGCTCCTCCAGAAGCTCCCGGCCTGCTCCCTCCGGCTGCAAGTCCCGAGCCAGAAACTCAACCCCATCCCGGGGATTGCCAAAGCGCGGTACCTGGCTCACATCTCGGCCCACGGCCCAGACAGGCGAGCCCAGTGGCTTGGCAAAGGTCGCAGTCGCACGGGATTCCGCCAAGCAGTGAGCGGCCGCATGGGCCCCCAAGAAACCTGTCCCCCCCAAGATCAATGTTCCTTCCATGGCTCTATCTTAGGGTTTGAGCAACGCCCCAACCAGTGGAGTAGAATCCTGACGAAGTCGACTTCCGAACATCCGGAGAAGGGATCATCCCTCCCCCAGTAAGGCCCCCCATGCAAAACCCCACCGTCCAACTTGGTGCTCATTCCCTGACCACCGAGCGCCCCTTTTTCCTCGCGGGCCCCTGCGTCCTGGAAAATCGCGAGCTGACGTTTGAGATCGCCGGACGCTTGGCCGAGCTCGCCAAGGAAACCGAGACCACCATCGTCTTCAAGGCCAGCTTCGACAAGGCAAACCGTTCCTCGATCCAGGGAGGCCGCGGCATCGGCATCGAACAGGGCCTCGAATGGCTGGCGGCAGTGCGCGCTGAGTTCCAAATGCCCGTGGTCACCGACGTGCACGAGGCAGCCCAGTGTGCCCTCGTGGCGGAATCGGTGGACCTCCTGCAAATCCCGGCTTTCCTCTGCCGCCAGACCGATCTCTTGGTCGCCGCCGCCAAGACCGGCCGCGCGGTCAACGTGAAGAAGGGCCAGTTCATGGCTCCCTGGGACATGGGCAACGTGGCCACCAAACTCACCGATTCGGGCTGCGAAAACGTAATGCTCACCGAGCGCGGCACGAGCTTCGGCTACGGCCGGCTGGTGGTCGATATGACCGGCTTCCGGCACATGGCAGCCACCAATCATCTGGTGGTATTCGATGCCACCCACTCGGTGCAAGAACCCGCCAGTCGCGGCGACGCTACCGGGGGCGACCGCACCCTAGCGCCTGTGCTGGCCAGAGCAGCCATGGCCACGGGCAGCGTGCATGGCTTTTTCTTTGAGGTACACCCCGACCCCGATAGCTCACCCTCGGACGGAGCCAACATGCTCCAAATCGACACCTTCCCCGGAGTGATCGACG
>CALEMP010000046.1 GCA_937910685.1 uncultured bacterium | reverse complement strand
GATTGATGTCTCGCCCGTGGTGATTGCGGCGGGTGCCCAGTCCGTGCTGGTGAACTTGACCTTGGTCGATGACCTGCTCGACGAACTGGACGAGACTGTGGTCTTGGGGCTCGGGCTTCCGAGCAACGCGACCTTGGGCCTGTTGACGTCTCACACGACCACGATCACGGACAACGATGATGCGCCTGTGGTGCAGTTTGACCTGGCGAGTTCTGCCGTGCTGGAGGGCGCTGGGACTCATGCGGTGAGCATTAGCTTGGACGCGCTTTCCGGTCTCGATGTGACCGTGCCGTTCACCATCAGCGGAACTGCGGTGGACCCCGTGGACTTCGGGATTGATGTTTCGCCGGTGGTGATCGCCGCAGGTAACCAGTCGGTGCTGTTGAACGTGACCCTGGTGGACGACCTTCTCGACGAGTTGGACGAGACCCTCGTGGTGGACATGGGGGGCGCGACCAACGCGAGCTTGGGCCTGCTGACATCCCACACGGCCACAATCACGGATAACGACGCTGCACCCCTGCTGCAGTTTGAACTGGCGAAATCCTGGGTGACCGAAAACCAAGGTACGGTGGTGGTGCGCGTGGAACTCGATGCACCCTCCGGTTTGCCTGTGATTTTCAGTGGGATTGTGGGGGGGAGTGCGACTCCTGGGGTGGACTACAACGCGCCGGCGGGTCCTTTTCAGATCAATCCTGGAAGTCTGACTTACGACGTGCCCGTGGACCTCTTGGACGACGCCGAGGTAGAAGGCACGGAAATTCTGCGCTTGGCCCTAGACCCTGGGCTCATGAGTGGCGCAACTGTGGGGGCTCTTGGGATTCACCGCATGCGTATTCGGGACGACGAATCCACCCGCGCAAGCGTAACCCCCATGGGTTTGCAGGTTTCGCCGAAGTTGGTTGTGCTGCCCCAGACCCGAGCGGGCGATCTCTCTTTGCCCGAGACCATTACGATCACCAACACTGGGCTTGTGCCACGCACCGTGCTTGGACTTGAGTGGGGCGGTCTGCGCCCCGAGCAATTTGATGTCCTATTGGTGGATGGCCCCGGGCCGCACTTGCTCGCCCCAGGTGAGAGCACCGAGCTTGCGCTTTGGTTTGCGCCGGAAACCTCGGGGCACCACGGTGCTTGGCTGCGGGTACTGGAAACGCCTGCTGGGGATCCAGGAACGCAGGTCGTTGCCGTGAACGCATTTGCCCTTGGGCCCTTGGGGGAGGACATCTTGATGTGCAGCGGACCTCTGCCCGTTACGACCGTGGGGAGGCTCGAGTACGCACCTGAGTTTGGTTCGAACGGCGCTGGGACCACCAGTTCCCACTCGCGACCCGTGGCGGAGACGGAGGATGATGCCCTCTACCAGGGACTGCGGGAAGGATCACTTTTGGGCTACGCCTTCGCTTTGCCTTCCGGGCCCTACGAGCTCATTTTCCATTACGCCGAGCCGGAGCACACTTTGACCGGCCAGCGGGTGTTTGAGATTGCGGCGGAGGGCGAGGTCTTGATCCCCGCCTACGACGTGATTGCCGAAGCTGGGCAAATGGATACGGCGGTGACCACAGAAGCCCTCCCGGTGATGGTGAGTGATGGAGTCTTAAACCTGTCCTTGACCGCTAGCGTGGGCCAGGCCCTTTTTCAGGCCCTAGAGATTCGGGCCGTGGCGGTTTTAGAGTTCACCCCTGGGGATGAGTTGGACTTCGGCACCGTGGACCAGGGCGTGCCCTATCAGTTATTGCTCGATGTGCAGAACAGCGGGCTCTTAGGGGCCCATGTGACCGAACTCGCGATGCTGCCGAGTATCGGTTCGGCCCAGGACTTTGCGATCGAGTTGCAGGGCACTAGTTACGACGGTGCGGACGTGGATGTGATCTACCCCCTGGACTTTTGGATTCCGGCCGGTGATACCCTGCAAATTCCGATCACCTTCACTCCCACGGAACACGAACACCATCACTTCGACCTTGCCCTGAGCGGCGGCTTTGTGCAAAGCGTACTTGAGGTGCATGGCGCGGGCGGGGCCGACTCGAACTGGGGCTTCCTGCACCCCACGATCACAAGCAGCCCCGCATTGCTGGTGGACTACGACGGGGATGGCGCCGAGCTGGTTTCGCTGAGTGGCGCCACGTCCCACACCCACGAGCCAGGCCGCAGTTTAGTGGGCTTTGACTGGGAGTCAAACGGAGTTGCATTTGCTAGCTCTGTAGATACCAGTATTACTTTGGCTTTGGGTTTGACAGACCTGTCCTTGACCATCACCGACGATGGCACGCCTCCCTTCAGTGCCACGGTGCACGAGGTCGTGCAGGTTCATTCGGCAGATCAGGTGCCGGAGGTTCTTGCCCTCTATTACCACGACCCCTTGGGGAATCCGGGCAGCTTTCTCGATGCGCCTCCGGCGATGGCGAATCACATCGCCCGCATTGCTCCCTTGCGTGTGACGGAGATGATGGGCGCCATTGGCACCTCGCCCTTCACCGCGGACGTGATGTTGGAGTTGCGCTGCAGCTTCCAGGTCAGCGTGGCCGAGCTCTATCACTTTGTTCCCGTCGGAGGTACGGATACACGGGTATTTGTCGATGGCCTCGCCCATGGAGCGGAGGAAACACTCTCTCCAGGTACACACACTCTTGTAGCTCGGTTCGCCGTGACCAGCACCTCGGACTTGCCAGCTGCCTTGGGCGTGACTATCGCAGGGCTACCGGCCCCTGACTTTGCTGGTGGCGTGATGCACGATGAGAACGGCATCGTTCCTGTGATTCACAGCATGCCGACTCTGGGAATTGACACGGGGGGGACTTCGATCCTGATCGAGGGCTTTGGCTTTTATCCCCGGGATCAACTGACTCTGCATTGGGGAGGCACGAGTGTTCCGGCTTCCGGCTTGGCCGCGTACACGGCGGACCGTCTGTTGTTTGTGACGCCCCCTGGAACTGGCACGATTAGTGTCTGGGTGGAAACACCCGCGGGATCCAGCAATGCAGTGGACTTTGAGTATTCCCCGAGCGGTCCGGTGCCCATCGTGTGGGATGACCTCCCCAGTAAAGCAGTGCCCGTGTGGCAACCCACATGCGCTGCCTTTGGACCCGACGGCCGACTCTATGTGGGACAGTTGACCGGGGGGATTATTGCTCTTACCCTCGATTCATCCTGGAGCGTTACTTCTTCCACCGCCTACGCCGGTGTTTCCAACCTCTGGAATCACGACCTTTTGGGGATCGCCTTTGATCCCTATGACTCAGTGGGCGGCGGGGACCTGAAGGTGTATGTGGCTCACGGTGCTCACTATGCCAACGGCGGAGGATCCTTTTCGGGGCCTTCCCCTTATTCTGGCCAGGTCAGTGTCTTGGAAGGCCCTGATCTTAACGTTCCCGTTCCGGTCCTCACTGGCTTGCCCGTGTCCAACCATGACCACGGCATTAACGGCATGGTGTTTGACCATGATGGCAATCTCTTGGTGGCCGTCGGGGGGAACACCAATGCGGGGGTTAAGTGGCCGTTGGCGGGGGATGTTCCGGAGTCACCTCTTTCTGGAGCCGTGATTCGTGCTCCCCTTTGGCGGCCTTCTTTCGATGGGGATGTTACCTACGCCATCACCGCCACGGGAGCACCTAGCACTGATCAACAGGAGGGCGAACTGTCGGAGGTCAGCGGCGGCGACGTGCAGCTGCTTGCCTCGGGATTGCGGAATTCCTATGACTTGCTTCTAAGCACCAAGGGGCTGCTCTATGCCACCGATAATGGTCCGAACAATGGTTACGGGCCTGCGAGCTTGGGCGCCACTACCACCGGCGGGCAGCCCCATCCCACCGACACCGATGAGTTGGTGTTGCTGGAAGATGACCGCTATTTTGGCCACCCGAACCGCGCCCGTGGGCACGCAGACGATCGCCAGAATTACTACTACGGCACCACAGCCCCGAGTATTCCGGGGGTCTACACACCTCCCCTGACTTCCCTTGATTCCTCTACTAATGGTGTTGTGGAGTACCGCTCAGCCGCTTTTGGGGGACAATTGCGCGGGGATCTCATCAGCCAGAAATGGAATGCTGCTCCCCGCTGGGTGCAATTGAGTGACGATGGGCGCAGTGTGCTCGGGGTCACGACCTTGGCCACAGGTGCGCAGGGGTTGGATGTAACCACGGGACCCGGCGGTGCGTTGATCTGTGCGGATCAAGGCGACAACAAAGTGCACTTTATTGTGCCCGCTACTGGCATAAGCGGATCCCTTTCAGTCTTTGACGTTCACCCTTGGCGGGCACCGGAAACTGGTGGCGGCCAGTTTGTTTTGGGCGGACGTAGCTTTGGTGACATGTCGGACACGAGCGTGTTCTTTGGGGGCGTGCCTGCAACCTTGATCAGTGTGGAACCTACGCGGATCGTCGGGATCTTGCCAGCCATGCCTGGGTCCGCTTCGGCTTCCTTGATGGATATCAGCGTGCAGGTGGGTGCGGCCCAGTCAATCTTGCCTGAGGCATTCCGTTGGTTGCCTGCCACCCGGGGCTGGGCCAAAGGAGCCTGGGCCACTGGCCAAGACATGCCCGATGCCCTTGGAGAAGTGGCAGCAGGAGTGGTGGATGGGCGCGTGATTCTGGTGGGCGAGGGAACGCCCAAAACTTATGCCATGGACTTGGCCACAGGCGTTTGGGACGACACCTTGGCCCAACGGCCTTTTGTTGGGCACCATCATGCGGCGGAAGTCATTGACGGGAAGCTGTACCTCTTCGGGTCGGTGGGTCACGCCTGGGGCAAAGTGCAGATTTATGATCCTCAAACCGATAGTTGGACCACCGGCGCGGACATGCCCTGGAGCGCGGGATCCTGTTCCTCCGCGCTGATCGATGGATTAGTCTACGTGTGTGGTGGCATAACTATCACTGGTACTGTGGGTGATACGGGGGTCTACGACCCGGTGCTCGACAGTTGGAATCCCAACGGTCCCCTGCCTCCCATGCCCACCCCGGTCAATCACGCGGCTTCCGCAACGGACGGCACCTATTTGTGGGTCTTTGGCGGACGTGGGGGGGGCAATTGGCCCCAGCCTGGATTCGACAACGTCCAGCGCTTTGATCCGGCTACCGGGATTTGGGTCGATAGCTCGCAACCCCTGTCGCCCCTGAGTCCCATGCCCCTCGGCCGGGGTGGCACGGGTCGTGCGGTTTGGCATGGGGAGAAGTTCTTTATTATTGGTGGGGAGACCTCCACAGGCCAGGTCTTTGATTCGGTGCAGGTCTACAGCCCCCATCTCGATCAGTGGACCGAGGACACCCCGCTCCCAAGCCCTCGACACGGGATTTACCCCGTGGTTGATGGCAACCGAATCTTTGTGATCGGGGGCGGCGTGGTTGCTGGGGCCTCGGAATCGAAGATTACCGAGATCCTGCAGCGCTGATCCGACCTTCCCTCGCGTCCAGCTAACCTTGGATGGAGCAGGGGCAGAAGGCTATCCTGACAGGCATGGCTGAGGGAAAGGACGAACAGTTCAATAGCTTTCGGGACTTGATGAAAGCGCGTAGTGGGGACGACATGCCGCCGGCAGAGTCGGAGGAGAAGAAGGCCAAGGACAAGGGCTGGACTCTCGAGGACGAATACGGCGACCAGGTCGAGGTCGATGACAAGGCACTCGCCGAGCTGCCCGACCCAGACTTCGGGGCCCGAGCGCGCATCGGGGATCGACCCCGCGCGGATCGCCCTATGGAAGAGGGGGCGGCTTGCTATGGGGATGAGGATTCGGACGAGCTGGAGTTGCTCCGCTCGTTTCGTGTGCGCACGGTATTCCCCAAGGACGTGAAGGACTTTTGCGGGGCGCTTAGTTCTGACCCCTCCGAAGAGGATAAGCAGGGCAGACTCGATTTACGCTCTGAGCAGATTTACACCATCGATGGGGCGGATGCGCGGGATTACGACGACGCGATTTCATACGCCGAGCTCGGGGATGGGCGGGTCAAGATCGGCGTGCACATTGCGGACGTGGGGCACTATGTTCAAGAGGGCACGGTGCTGGACAATGAGGCCCTCGCCCGGGGGACCAGTGTCTACCTGCCCGATCAGGTGGTCCCCATGTTGCCCGAGGCGATTTCCAATGGGCTTTGCTCCTTGGTCGGTGGGCGAGACCGCCTAGCCTATTCGGTGTTCATGGTCTTTGACGCCAAGGGGGAGCGCGAGAGTTACTCCATGGCCAAGAGCGTGATTTGTTCCGTACGGCGCTGCACCTACACGGAGGTCCAGGGCTTGCTAGACGGAAAGCCCGTGGAGGATTCTCTCGAAGCCCTACGTTCATCCATCGAGGGTTTCGCCGCCTGGACTCGCATTCAGCAGCAGTTGCGCGACTCCAAGGGGTCTTTGCGCATCGACTCCCGGGAGAAGAAGTTCCTGTTCGATGAAAAGGGTGAAGTGGAGAGCATCGTGGATGTGAAGAAGATCTTTGCGAACACCCTCATCGAAGAAACCGCCCTGGCAGCCAACCAAGCCGTAGGGGACTTCTTCTTTGAGCGCGGGCTGCCCACCATCTATCGGGTTCACCCAGAAAAGGACCCCGAGGAAATCGAAGCGGTTGCCAAGATGCTGCTGGACCACGGGATTCGCGTGCCCGAGAAGGAGCATTTGACCGGTCGGGACGTGGGCCGTTTGATTCGTCAGGCCCGCCGGCGACCCAACGCAGAGGCCCTGATCGGACGCATCATGGGTCTGGTGGAGCGTGCGGTGTACGAGGTCAAGGATCATGAGGACATAGCTAAGCACTTCGGCCTGGCGCGCAAGTCCTACCTGCACTTCACCTCGCCCATCCGGCGTTACCCCGACTTGATCGTGCACCGCTGGCTGCACGCGGTCCAGGCCGGATCCGATGAGGTCCGGGATGAACTCAAGGCCGACGAAATGGTTGCAGATTTGAAAGTGACGGCGGGCCATGCATCCGCCCAGTCGGAAATGGCCGAAATGGCGGAGACCGGGATCAAGGACCTGAAGGTCTGCCAATTCATGGAGCCCCACGTGGATAAGAAGCTCGACGCCAAGGTCGTGCGCGTTTCCCGTGGGGGGTTAGAAATTCACCTGACGGAGTTCAACGTGGGAGGCTTCATGCCCGCTCGCAGCTTAGGTGGACGCATCCAACTCAAGGGTTCGACCTTGACGGTCATGGCGGGGAAGCGCAGCCTGTCCTTCACCGAGGGGTATGCCATCAGCGTGCGCATCAAGGATGTGGATTTCATCCGCTTGCAGATCGTCTTAGAGCTGGCTTAAGCCACGCCTTTCCAGTCCAGTTACTCCGCCATGCGAACTCTGATCTTTAGCATTCTGTTTGCCCTGTTGGCCCTTTGCGCCGTCACGGCTCTTGCATTCCCCATCTTCTGGGTTCCCTTTGGGTTCGTGGTGATCTTGGCCTTGATGGCCACCGCGGACGCCATGCAGACAAAACGAGCGGTCTTGCGGAACTTTCCACTGATCGGTCGCATGCGCTATCTCTTTGAGGCGATTCGCCCCGAGATCAATCAGTACTTTGTGGAGTCCAACACGGACGGCGTGCCCTTTTCCCGGGAACAACGGAGTTTGGTGTACCAGCGGGCTAAGGGACAGCTGGACACGGTGCCCTTCGGTACCCAGCAGGACGTCTATGCGGATGGCTATGAGTGGTTGGCCCATTCGATTCAGGCCATTCACCTGGGTATAGCTGATGCTCCACGTGTGTTGATTGGAGGCCCTGAATGCACACAGCCCTATGACGCGGCGTTGCTCAATGTCTCGGCCATGAGTTTTGGAAGCCTCTCAAGTAACGCTGTGGAAGCCCTCAACAAGGGTGCCAAAGAGGGCGACTTCTATCACAACACTGGCGAAGGGGCAATTTCCTCCTACCACCGAAAACACGGGGGGGACTTGGTTTGGCAGATCGGCACCGGCTACTTCGGGTGTCGCGATGGGGAGGGTAACTTTGACCCGCAAGCATTCGTCAAGGGGGCTGCCGATCCCCAGGTCAAGATGATCGAGATCAAGCTGTCCCAGGGGGCTAAGCCTGGTCATGGGGGCATTTTACCCGGCAGTAAAGTGACTCCTGAGATTGCTGAAGCGCGCGGTGTTCCCGTGGGTAAGGATGTGCTTTCCCCTCCGGGGCACAGCACTTTTGGAACGCCCCGAGAGCTGTGCAACTGGATCGCCGAGCTGCGTGAGCTGGCTGGCGGCAAGCCGGTTGGCATCAAGCTCTGTGTGGGTCGTCCGGTCGAGTTGATGGGCATCGCCAAGGCCATGCGCGAAACCGGCCACATACCCGATTTTATCAGCATCGATGGCGGCGAAGGGGGCACCGGGGCGGCTCCTCTCGAGTTCAGCAACTCGGTGGGTATGCCACTGCGCGAGGCGATTGTTTTGACCCACAATATTTTAGAGGGCTTTGATCTCCGGGGCTCGATTCGGCTGATCGCCTCGGGCAAGGTGGTCTCAGCCTTCGATGTGGTTACGCGCCTGGCTCTTGGGGCGGACTTAGTTTGCTCGGCTCGGTCCATGATGTTGGCCTTGGGTTGCATCCAGGCTAGGCGCTGCAACTCCAATGATTGCCCAGTGGGAGTTGCGACCCAAAACCCCAGTTTGGTGGCTGGCTTGGACGTTGAGGATAAAGCTCGCCGGGTAGCCAGCTTCCAGCGGTACACGGTGGAGGGTCTGATGGAGCTGCTTGGAGCCGCTGCCCTGAGGTCTCCCAGTCAGTTGACCCCCAGTCACATTCTGCGACGCACGCCCTCGGGCGAGGTGGGATCCCTTGCGGATCTACACGGCAGGGTCGAGCGCGGGAGCCTCCTGTTTGATCCGGTCCCCGAATCCTTGCGGTGCGATTGGGAAAAGTCTTCCGCGGATGCTTTTGACCCCTTACCCGTCGCGCCCTGCGCAACCTGAACCTTGAGCCTGCCCCTTTTAACCCGAGCACAAATTCGCTTGGTGGACTCGATCGTCGAAAGCGAGTTGGGTCTACCGGGTTTGGTATTGATGGAGAACGCGGGTTTGCTTGGAGCCTTGGCCCTTTTACCCACGCTGGCATCCGAGCAGCGCAGGCCGGTGATTCTGGTGGGGGCGGGCAACAACGGGGGCGATGGCTATGCCCTCGGACGACAGTTGCTGGTGCGTGGTGTCGAGCCCCTCATGATTGCCCTTCGCCCCTGTCATCAGCTTAGTCCCGACGCAGCGGTCCAGCGCAGGGCTTGCGAGGCCCTCCAGATGCACATTGAAGATTGCCCAGAACCGGAGGGCTTGGTGCGTGTCCTGACCGCGGTTGGTCCAAAGGGCCTACTTGTAGATGCCGTTTTGGGCACTGGGTTTGAGGGGGTTTTGCGGGGGGACGTGGCCGCTTGGCTTGAGTGCGCGGGCAACATAGCGCAGGGGTTCTCTTGGCCCTGCTGGGCTGTGGACTTGCCCTCTGGCATGGACGCGGACCTGGGCAGCGGGGCGGTGATTCAGGCCCAGCACACCCTGACCCTGGCGGCTCCCAAGGTTGGCTTCGAAACGGAAGCGGGGCGCGCGGCCTGCGGGCAGGTGCAGGTCCTTCCCATTGGGGTGCCTGAACAGATTGTGCAGCGGGCGGCGAAGAGCCCTACTTGACTAGCCGAAGCTCCACTTCCCCGAACCCCGGAGACGTGGCATGCGCTCCTTCACCGGTGAATGCGAGAATGCGAATCTCAAGTTGTCGGATGCGGTGCTTTTTACCCAGGTCGAGAATGGTTTTGCGGCCCGGATCCGGATTGAGGTCAAACTCCACGGCCCGTCGTTTGTTGATCGAGACTGAAATCTTGGTGGCGCTGGCGATGGTGCGTTTTTCCATGAGGCCTTGAGTTGCAGGGCAGAGGGCCAATTCGGAGGCGCTCAGAGGTTTCTCTAGAACGATGCGGAGCCACGGCTCGGTGTCGTCCCCCTTGCAAAGCCAGCCCGTGCCCATCAGTCCGTCCACCGCGTGGTTCTTTGACCAACTGCCGTTGAGGTCCGAACTGCTCAATACTTCCTTGGGGACGTGCTGCAATAGATTGCGACCCCCATCCGTTGCGTACTCGATCATCCACGGTGTGAGCACCTCGTCGATGGTGACTTCCATGGGAGGGGATTCCACCGGGGTCTTGTCCGCCACGGTTTCTCCGGGGTGCACCAGCCAAACTTTGGCGCGGATGGGGTATTTGCCCGGCCCATTGAAACGGTGTTGCATGGCGAGCTTGAGGCCAGTGGCCGGACGCTGAGTATCACCCTGCACCGTGCCAATTAGCTCGTCACCGGAATAGTACTCGACCCGCGCGACCCGCGGCCCTTTGCCCTTGTCCTCGGGCCACTCGTACGTTTCGAGGGTCTTAGGGCCATAGCCCTCGATCCAAATGCTGATGGGGGTGTCGCCCGCGGCGCGTATGCGAATGGCAGCGTCCTTGGCCTCAGTCTTATAGGTGTCCCCTCGGCGAGTGCGCTTACCCGTGCTTGCAGCCGTGGCGCGCCGCAAAGCGAGCAGGGTGAAGCAGGTGTTGGGTTGCTTCTCGCCAAAGGGTGAACCAAAAGCCCCTCCTTTGCCCTGCTGGTCTATGACCGAGCGCACGAGTTCTTTGTACCACTCGACCTCCCCGAAGGTCTCTGTTTCCAAGAGGCTTCCGGCCCGTTCCAAACCGTAGAGCCAGTAGTGACGGTGATGTTTAAGATGGTAGGTGGTCTCGACGGCGGGGGTCGGGTTGTGTTCGAAATCGGCGTGCTCTGCAATCCAGGTGCTGGCCTTTTCGATGGCCGCGTCTACTTCGCGAGCGTCCTTTGGGCGGAATTGCCCGTGGACCGTGAGCTGTTCGCGGGCTAAGGCCAAGCAAGCGATACCTGCTGTGGTCATGGAACCTGTTGCGTTGCTGCCAATGCGGTAGGAGAATCCCGCCGGACCCCTGTAAGCGTCTTCTTGGTGCTTGAGGGTGAAGTCCAACAGGCGGCGCCAGACTTTTGGATGAACTTCAATGCCAGCCTTGGCGGCGGCTCGCAAACCCAGGGCGGCATACTGGGTAAGCGACATGTCCTCGTGTCCACCGGGATAGGAAAAACCCTGTGATTGAGCTTCCGTCAGTTGGGCCGCCAGTTCCTCCATTAAATCCCGATGACGCTCGGGGTCATGGGCTCCGAGGGCCATCAAGTAGCAGCCCAGGGTGTAGGTCCTCGGGTCGTCGTGGTCCCCAAGGTAGAGCAGGGCCCGGGTGACGGATGGATGATTCTTTGGCAGGCCACACTTGAGCAAGGTGTAGAGGCAAAGGGCGGTTTGGCCGTTGGGGTACGAACTCGCGCTAAAGCGCCAGGAGCCATCCAAGTCCTGTTGTTTGAGCAGGTAGTCCATCCCCCGGTCGATGGCTTCATTCACCCGTTGGGCCATGCTCACCTTCGGCGCTGGAGGGGCGGCTGGCTCTTGGGCCGGAGCTGCCGGTACAAGGAGCGTCGCGGCGGTGAGCCACAGGCAAAATAGCAGGCGGACCTGCCTGGGGAGCTTGAGGATCGTCATGGGACGCTGGCCAGTATAGCGGCCTTGTTGTCGAGGTGGAGTTTCTTGCCCGCCCTGGCGCGAGGCCTAGCCGCCCTTGGTGTGCATTTCCCACCCGGGCCGGGTGCGCAGGTGGCTGGCGGTGGCCAAGATGCCACGTTCATCCGCCAGGGCAAGGCGCTCTTCGGCGCCCCGGTCCTTGCGTTGGGTCCAGATGGCAGCCAATTGCTGCGCTAGCTGTTCACGGGTATGCCCCGCGCGGATCGCGGTGCCAAGGTCCGTTCCCTCTTCGCTGTAGAGGCATGTGTACAGGGTGCCATCCGCCGTGAGGCGTACCCGGTCGCAGGTGCCACAGAAGGGGGAGCTGGTGGAGGCGATCACCCCGAAACTGCCCCGTCCATCAATGTGAAAGCGGTCTGCTGGAGCGGCTCCCTCTTTGGGGGCCGAAGTGGGTGCGCCAAACGTCTTTTCGATCCGATGCAGGATCTCTGCACGGGGAAGCACCTGGGCATTGCTCCAGCCCGTGGCTCCGGCCACGTCCATGTATTCGATGAAGCGCAGCTCGAACCCTTCCGTCAGAGCCCAGTCGAGCATGCTTTCGAGCTCGTCATCATTGACGCCTTTCATCGCCACGCAGTTGATTTTGATTGGCGTGGGGCATAACTCCTGGGCCACCTGAAGTCCGGCCAGGACCCGGCTGAGATCCCCGCGACGTGTGAGCTCCTTGAAGCGCTCAGGACGAAGAGTGTCAAGGCTTACCGTGAGCCGTTGCAGACCCGCGGAGAAAATGTCCGCGCTGTGCTCCTTCAGCAGAACGCCGTTGGTGGTCATGGCGAGGTCTTGGATTGCGTCGATTGCCGCGAGCTGTTCGACCAGGCGCCAGAGTTCCTTTCGCAGTAGGGGCTCGCCTCCGGTCAGTCGTACTTTGGTGACCCCCAAGTCCGTGGCGGCCCGTACGAGCTCGGTGATTTGACCATAGCGCAGAATGCGCGAACGGGGCAACCAGGTGTAGCTCTCCTCGGGCATGCAATACCCACAGCGCAGGTTGCACTGGTCCGTGACGGAAATGCGCAGGGCGCGCATGGGTCGTTGGTATTGGTCCTGGAGAATCGGCAAGTCCATGATCGCAGATCATTCTAAGCCTATGGGGCAGGGAAACCCCGGGTCAAAGGGCACGGATTCTTAAGGTAAGGGCCCATGAATGACGCGAGCCGCCAGTCCCCCGGAAGGGACTGGCGGCTCGCGTCGTGTGACAGGTGCTTTGCCCTAGGGGCAGAACACTGCGGACATGCCGGAGGAGAAGTTGTAGGTTGCCCCACCTGCCGCTCCAGCGGCGGGATCCCGGTACCAGAATTGGAAGTTGTAGGTAGAGCCAGGAACCACAGCCCCAAGCCCTGCGCCCATGGGGGGAGCGGTGAAGTCCACCGTGCGGAAAACGCTTCCAAACACATCGGTGGCAGCCGGAGGCGTCAAGCGGAACAAGCCGCCTGAAACGCAGATGAATCCGTTGCCGCCGGCAATTTGGGTTTGGTTCGGGCCGTAGAAGAAAATGCCAAACTGGTTGGGCACCGCTCCGCTGACCACCAAGCTGAAGCTGTTATCGCTCATGTTGGTGGACCCACTTGAGGTGAGAGTGCAACCGCTGGGGTTGGCCGTGTTGCCAGCGCCCACGCAATAGGCGGCCGTGCCGCAGTCCTGGGTGATGCGCCAGATTTGGCCACCCTGTTCCAAAATGTACACCTCGCCCGCAGCGTCCTCGCCAAAGGAAGTGATCTGGGAGATGCTTGCGCTGCCCGGAGGGTTCAACTCGGCTTGGCGTTGGACCACATTGGTCACGCTCGTGCCGTTGTGTTCCATGGACCAGATGCGGTTGGAGCAGTAGTCGGCGCAGAAGTAGGTGCCCTGGAGGGCCGGAATAGCCGAGCCGCGGTAGACCACGCCGCCGGTGATGGAGCAGTTACCCGAGTGGTTGAACTCGTGAACTGGATCGGTCAAGGACCCGGCGTTGCAAGTGCAGCCAGACAGGCCCGTGCAGTGATTGCCTTCCATGCAGCGCCAACCGTAGTTTTCGCCACCGGCGCTACTGCCCGCCTGGAAGTTGATCTCTTCCCAAGCGTTTTGGCCCACATCGCCGATCCAAAGATCGCCGGTTGCCCGGTCGAAGCTGAAGCGCCAAGGGTTGCGCAGGCCAATGGACCAGATCTCGTCCCGCACCGAGGTGTTGCCCACGAAGGGGTTGCTGGGGGGAATGAAGGGTGAGGCGATGTCCACATCAAGGCGCAGCATCTTGCCCAACAGATCCGAACCATTTTGCGCTCGGTTGCCAGGGTCGTTGCCGGAGCCGCCATCGCCGAGGCCCACATACAGGTAGCCATCGGGGCCGAAGGCGATCTGGCCTCCGTTGTGGTTGGAAAAGGGCTGGTTCCAAGCGACGATTTGGCGCAAGACGGCGGAGTTCCCCACGTTCGGGTTAGCGCTGACCTGGTGCTCGGTGACCCGCGTGTTGCCGGTGGTGGCCGTGCGGGCAATGTAGAAGAGACCGTTGCTGGCATAGTCCGGGTGGAACGCCATGGACAGAAGTCCTTGCTCGTTGCCCGTGGAAACCGTCATGGTGATGAAGGGCGTGGTGAGGATATTGCCGGTGGCCAACTCGACGATCTCTACCCGTCCGGTGTGTTGTTCACACACGAACACGCGGGCTGTGTCGCCTGGGGGCGCGGTTAGGTGTACCGGGCGGTTGAAGCCTTGGGCCAGCAGAGTAGTGGTCAGGTTTTGAGCCTGGGCGGACACCGTCAAGAGGGCGCCAACGAGGGCGGCCTTGGACAGGAATGAAAGGGTTGATTTCATGTCTCTAATTTATCGAGAAGCGGGTAGGGGAGAGGCCTCTATGCTAGCCCTAGGGGTGGTTTTATGTTGGCCGGATCCATTGTAATCCACAGATCCTCGTCCTGAGCCTTGACCGGGGCCCCTTTTGAGACGAGGCTCAGGGCTGGACATGTTTCGGACCAGTTTGATTCTCTTGAGTTGTGTGTGTCTGCTGGCCCTTTCGGGGTGCGGTGGTGAGATTGTGGAGTCGGCCCACGATGGGGGAGGTCCGTCCCGGCAAGCCCATTGGAGCGGCGATGCCTTGGATGGGATCGAGAGTTTCTGGTTCGAGGGTGGCCAGCTCAAACGGCAGGGAACATGGGCCGATGGTCTGCGTGATGGGCTTTGGCAGAATTGGCGCGAGGACGGTTCCCTGGCCGGGGAAGAGTCCTGGCGCATGGGAATTCGCCACGGGCCCTGGCGGGTGTTTTCTGCTGCGGGCAAAATCGAGCAGGCTGAAACTTGGGTGGAGGGGCAACGACATGGTTCCTGGGTCCAGATGGATCAGGCGGGGGCACCGCTGAATCGCTTTAGTTGGGAAGAAGGTACGCTTCTGACTGTTGAGGCGCAGCGGGAGCAATGAGACACAGGGCCGGCAATCGAGCTCAATGCAAACCCAACGGACGACCTTCCGTAGGATCCCACTCATGAGGCAACACTCCATCCAACCAAGCATCTTCATGCGCTCTTCGTGGGGTCGACTCACCCTCGCGGCCCTTCTCGCGCTTGGACCCAACAGTTGTTCCCCGGCGGCCCAACCTTGGCACGTGGTGTTGATCTCCTTGGACACCACCCGTGCGGATCATCTCTCTTGTATTTCTGGTCCAGAAGGTCCGGCCCGCACCCCTGCCATCGATCAACTGGCCAGCGAAGGCGCCCTGTTTCTGCAGGCACAGACCTCCGCAGTCACGACCTTGAGTGCCCACTCATCCTTAATGACAGGCACCTGGCCCCATCGTCACGGAGTGGTGCGCAACGGCTTTGATCTAGCTCCCGAGAATCAAACCCTGGCAGAGACCTTGGGCGCCTTTGGCTATCGCACCCGAGCCGTTCTTGGGTCGTTTGCATTGGAAAGCCGCTTTGGTTTTGACCAGGGCTTCGAGGTCTTTGACGAGAGCTTTGACTTGTTGGTGGGGGCCGAAGGGGCAGACCAAAATCAGCGACTCGCGGATCGAGTGACCGGCGTTGCTCTCACCCATGTGCGCGAGCATGATGCGAGCGAACCCCTGTTTCTCTTCACTCACTACTTTGATGCCCATGCGCCCTACGACCCGCCCCCTGCCATGCGCAAGGCCTGGGCTTCTCGGATCGGCAACACGGTGGGAGACCCACTGACAGTGGAGCGCGCGGTGAAGGCCGGGCAAGCCCTGGTCTTGGGCTCCGGGGTTCGAACACCGGGGCTGGCTGGCACGGTCCGCGGGGGGCTTTCCAAGGCCTTGGTCACCGAGCACCATTCTCAACCGGCGGCCCTTGATACCCAACTTGCCGCGCTCTACGCGGCCGAAGTCGAAGCCCTCGATGGGGCACTTGAGCGACTGTTTGTGGGGCTGCAAGAGGCCGGCCTATGGGACCAGACCATTGTGGTTCTGACCGCTGATCACGGGGAGACTTTCACCGAGCATGCGGACCGCTGGAATCATGGCCTCTGGGTGCATGACACCACCACCCGCGTGCCCCTGATGATTCGGCTGCCCGCGACCCATCCCAAGGCTCAGCAAAGCCGAGGCCAGAAGATTTCGACGGTGGTCTCTAACGTGGATGTGTACCCCACTGTTCTCGGGCTTCTGGGGATCGAGGCCGGTCCTGAAGTACAGGGCGTGGACTTGGGGCCGCTCCTCTTTGGAGAGCAGCTCCAGCGGGGCGCGGTCTTTTCCGAGGCCACTCAGCCGTGGATGGGGCTTGAAGATGCTGCCCGCAAGAAGGGGCGCTGGGCCAACTCCCTCAAGCCCCACAGTGTGCGCAAAGGGCGTTGGAAGTACATCCGCGCGCCATATCTAGAGCTGGAACAATTGTTCGACATGGAAGCGGATCCCGGAGAGCAGGTCAATCTGTTGCTGGATCCAGCCATGGCCAAGGTCCTTGGGGACATGCGAAATGAGCTGATCGGGTACTATCGCCTGGCGGACCCCTTTCCTTCCAGCTTCAATAGATCACAGATTGAGGAAACCCGCGCACGGCTCGAGGCCATGGGATACGGGGGCGGCGAAGAGGAGCCCCCGCGCTAATTCTTAAACAGGTCCTTCAGGCTGCCGCTCTTCGGGAGGTTCTCTAGAGCTTCCCCTAATACTTTTTGGGCGGCCTCTCCCGTGAGCCCATCCATGAGGGCCTCCGAGTTCCACTGAAGCGCGCCCTCCAGGGCTTCATTCAATAAACCCTGCAGGCTGTCTGGGCTGACCACCTGCCATACCTCCGGGGGCAACTCAGATTTCAGGGAGTCGAGACTTGCGGCCACTATTTGTCGCAAGATCTCCTGCACGAGGCTTGCGCTATCGCCGGGCTCCGCTTTGCTCAAGTCCAGAGCGATTGGGGGCAAGGTGACCTCCCAGGAACCCACCCCATAGGGCAGATCTTCAATGCTCAAGGCCGCGGTCAAGCCGCTGATCACCACCTGATTCACTGCCAGCAAAACCTCGCTGGATTCTTCGGGGGCCTGGGTGGTTTCACTTGGTTCACCCGTGGGCGAGAGGCGCTTTAGAAACCAGTGCAGGTTTGATTTTGCGCCTTTTTGCACCAGGTGTAGCTTGGTTCCTTCGAGCCGAATCTCCTGGATTTGGATCACATCCTTCAGCACCGAAAAAGTATCCATGGCAACACTGGCGTGCCCCACTCGAAGGAAGGGCTCCAGACCAAACCCTGCTGGGTTCGGGATCTCTAGGCCGCTGAGGCCTACCCGAGCGGTGGTTGAGGACAGGGAGAGGGGGACCTCTTCGATGGTGGCCTCGACTCCCAGGGCGGCTTGGCTGCCGTACTGCACAGCGGCCTTGGTGGCTGAGGGCAGGAAGGCATTGAGGGCGATGGCACTTGCGGCGATCAGGACAAGCAGCGGGATGGCTAGGCGAATCATTAATTTCATAGGAGTCTCTCCCCGCCAATCTAATGGGGGCAGACTCCGATAGCCAGCGGCCTCGACCCTAAGGCCCAACTTGGTGGCGTGACCTCTAGTTGCAGAAGGTGACGTACAGGCCCTGACTCAAGCTAGCACCCGCGGCACTGGCCGGGTCCCGGTAGATCACCTGCAGGCTGCGCGAGGTGCCCACCATGGTGGCGTCCACGGGCAGGCTGAAGGATGCCTTGCCTTGGGGATCCGTCAGGGCGGTGCCTCGGCGTGTGTAGGGCCCACTGATCAGCAGAACGCCGCCCAAGTGGGGCACGCTGGCGGTGCCGGTGCCTTCCCAAAGGAGGGCCATTTGGCCCGGGATGGCCCCGGTCAGTTGCAGATTCAAAACCGGAAGGTTTGGGGCGTTGAGGGCATGGAGAGTCGCCCGCTGGTCCAGTGAATTGAGGCTGCCCAATCCATAGGGGATGGGAGTGGCGCATGCGCCCACATTGAAGTCCAGGGAACTGCTTGCCATTTCCACCGGGGCACTCTTGCCGAACAACTCCCACAGGTCGTAGGCGTCCTGGCCCGTGGTGTTGGTCTGGTTCTCGTCTCGCAGGAATTCGATGTATTCCCGGGTGGTGGTTTGGTGGAAGAGGGAGACCTCGGCACGCACGGCGCCGGTGGGCAAGCGGAACGTGGTTTCGTCCCAGTGCTGTTGGTCCTCGTAGCTGTAGGCCACAACGTCCGCATCAATCGCCTCGTAGGCCGCGTTGGTGAAGCCCCGGGCGGGGATGCGGTTGTCCAACAGTACCGTGTTGTTCAGGGCAAAGTGGAAGCCCGGTCCCGCGGGCTTGCCGGTTTGGTTGGCCATGTAGGCATCGAGTCCGTGGTGGATCTCGTAGACCTTGGTGCTTGCGGTATCGAGGTCCGCAGCAACCGGGTCATAGGCTCCGTGCTCACTGACCAATTGGTCTCCCACATCGAAGAACTGCACTTGGACCCACATACGCCGGCCTTCTCCGTAGCCCGTGGGCAGACGGTGCCCGGTCAAGTTGATCACTCGCACCACAAGTGAACCATCACGCTCGAAGGTTTCCATTTGGGCAGCGCTCTGCATCATCTCAAGAGTCCGCTGAGACGCGTCAAGCACCAAGCTGTCGCTCAGTCCAGTCTCATAGTCCGGGTAGATGGACCGCACGGCCTTGAGGACCCAGGAATTGGCCCCGTTGAAGAAGTGGCGGGGCATGTCCGGGCGGAAGACCCCTCCCAAACCGGGCGCACAAGCGGTGGCGTCGGTGGTGGGCATGTGGCAATCCTGACAGGATTGCACTTCGGGTTGGTTGCCACCAAAGCGTCCGCCCGTGTCGATGGGAGCCACCGCATAGACGCTCTTGGTCCACTCACCAAAGGTTCTCTCCAGTGGGAACATGTCTTCCTTGTCCATGGTCGGGTGGGCCATGTTCAGATTGGAAAGTCGATAGCCGATGCCCGAGTCGCGCTTGACCATGGCTGGGTTCGATACGTCGTGGCAAGTGCCACAGAGCATCGATTCCCGGTGGAAGGGAGACTCACGGAATTCGTGGAAGGGAAATGTGGGGCCCAGATCAAAGGGTCCACGTCGCCGATCTTGGGGGTCGAGAACGAACATGCCGGAGTGTGGTTCCACGTTCAAGGGCCGGCTGAGTCCCGCCAAAATACCGGCGTCCTCAGAGGGGTTGTCCGGGGACAAGACCGGGTCCACCATGCGGTGGCAGAAGTGACAATTGACCCCATCAAAGTCATTGGTGAATGGGTCGAGCCCCGAGCCATCGCTGGGGATCGTGCGACCTTCCATGTGGGCGCCGGGCATGTGGCAACGCATGCAAAGGAATCCAGAACCCTCCAAGTCTTGTTCGGCGATCGCGAGGGCGGCAAAGAAAATCGGATCGCGGCTGCTCTGGGCCATCATGCTGGCTTGCCAAGTGGCATAGGGCTCCAGATCCTGGTCGTAGTTGCCATGGCAAACTGCGCAGGCCTGGCCTGATTGTAAGTAGTCCACCCATTCGCCCGGTTGGGAACCGGCCACCTCAAATGCCCGAATGTTCCCCTGGCTACTGGCCGTGGGGGTCGCATCGGCCAGGCTGAAAATGACGGCCAAGCCGATTGCCGCGGTGCCGACGAGGATATTCTTTGTGCCTTGCATGGTTAGAAGCGGGGGAGTGTAGATCACTCATTGTGTTTGTACCCCCCTCGATTCGTCAAGGGAACAAATCCCAGGAGTTTTATCCCCCTGGGACACCGGGTGGCCTTTTTTGACGATTTCGGAGGCCCCCGAAGGTGAACTCGTTTGCTCCATGCCGGGGACGGGATGCAACCGGCGCCTCTGGTATCCGTCCTGTTGATCGAGGCCCCGATTCGTCCCCCTTTGGGACGCACGGCCTCGTAGATGACCGAACCAT
>CALEMP010000045.1 GCA_937910685.1 uncultured bacterium | reverse complement strand
CCTCTATCCCTTCAAACACGACCCATCCTCTGAATTGCTCTCGGGTGAGGTCTCCGAGCGATAAGCCTCCCTCCGAGCCCTCACACCAGCCCCAAGGCAAACCCTAGGCAAATCAGACCTTACCTTCGAAGCCAACCCTCATCCGCACTCCTGAAACCAGCGGTTTGAGCTCACACGAGCTCGGGGGACATAGGCTCTGAAAATCTACGGTTAGGCAGGCTACGAACTCACCCCAATTCGGTGATCGCTCCATTTCCCATCATCCTTGCGTTATTCGCGTCCGGACTAGGGACGGAGTCGGCAATGGTAATGGTGATTCGGCCGAATGGTTGGCGGACTATTAGATCGAGTTCTGGCCTAAGAATCCCAAACGCATATATACGGCAAGCGCATGCTTATGGGGCCTAAAGTCAGCGGAGACACATAGAAGGAGACCTTCTCGCCGCCTACAAAGGGATCGCCTTTCCAGTTAGCTTGCATTCTGCCATTAACCTCAATGAGCGAAAAACCGAGCCCGTTGCCCTCACTAGCCCATTTCGAGAGATCAATTTGATCTTCAATGCGCGCCTTAACCGCATAGGGGGGGACGGACTCAAAAGGTAACGGGAATTGCACCTGGCCTGGCTTAGCATGAAACGTAGCAACGCCATCCTCTAGGGAAACATCTGTCAGGACAGAAGCGGTCGTGTGATTCGTCCACGAACTCCCTAACCGTGACGATGGAGGCAATAGCTCCTCCAAGACCCATTTAGACCCGAGATGAGTAGAGTCCGCAACATCTATCCACTTGGTACGGTGCGGGTGCATCGGAGCTTTATATCCTTGAGACTTCCTGTAGCCCAACCAAGCAGAGCTCACACCGGCCTCTCTCAAAAGCTCAAGGAAGAATCGGCATTCAATGTCGCTCTTCAGCACATCAGCAGCAGGGCATTCCCTCCCGACCATGAGATCCGTCGCAAAGGGCGAAGAATGAAAAGTAGCCAGCCGACCCCCGAGTAATTCACACAAACGTTCGGCCTCTGAATGAGTTTGCGGGGCCGTAAACACCTTATAGCGTCGGTTGAACAGGTAATCACCGGAGGCGTCCTGCGTCAGGCCGACCCCTGCGAGACAGTCGGTGTTGCCCTCATCCGACAAGAACCAGTAAAGGACCTGAACAGCTGCCAGTTGACGTGAAGTCAAGCTTGCGTTCCTGCCACCTAACTGCGTCTGTAACGCTTCAAGCATCTCCTTCGAGCAAGAACGGATAGCAGTGAGCGCTTTCTTTCTAGTCGGGCGCAAGTTCTTCTCTTCATCAACGCGCGCACTCTGAAGCTCATCCTCGAGCAGCGCCTTCCCTCTAAAATAGGTCCGGAGGTATGGCTCCAGCTGAACCAACGTCTCCCCCCCCCAAGGGCCCAACACCGGCTCTGGCCCCCATTCACAGATAAACCTCCCTGGGAAACCGTTGTACCAATCCATCAAGCCCCAACGCGGTTCTATCTTTTCATCGAGAGCGGGATCCCCCACGTATTGGGTGATGGCAGCACAATGCTCAATCCCATCATTGTTACTCGGTTGAGCGATGTCCATCGATTGGTACTTACCCCCAACCCCTTCGGATGGATGCAACCAAAACTCAGGAGAGACTGCGCGGCCATCTAACCATTGCCAATTCCCCTCCTTGTGCCCGTCACTGGCTCCTACAAAAAACAGCCGGTCAACCTCTGACAACTCCAAACGAGTAGCCCCCTTGTAACCAACGGCAGGCATCAAAGACAGGACCACATCCATCTCTTCTTGGCTTCCGATACAGGCTAAATGTCCGCCATTTTCTTCACAGATATCTCTCGCCTCTACCCATGTTCGCACCAGCGGAACCACGGCATATTGACTCTCGCCGAATGACTTAACTGAAACCTCTATGTCTTCTGGATGTCCCTCGACCCGAATTGTTCTTTGGTTTTTTTCTGCATCACGCTCTGTTGATCGGAGAGTCTCAGAAAACGACTCATAGAGCCCGATCGGCCACGGGATCTCGACTTCACCTCCACGTAACTGCTCTGCTATCAATGCCGGAGATATCGCGGCCTGGTTTGGCCATTCGCTTGGAAGGCTATCAGCCAGTTCAGTCATCAGGCTAGCCTCCATCTCTTTGCGAATTTGAACGAGCTCCTCCTCTGAGGAGCTACGCGCGATTTCAAAGCGGGCACGAGCGGCGATCAGCATCTCATTGAAGCTCGAAAGATCGAGGATTAAATCAGAGGGGAGACCGATAGACAGAAAAGTTTCGAGCCACGGTCCGGGCTCAACACCTAGCAGTTTCCACCACTCCTCTTCATGGCCGTAACAAAGCTCACATCGCTGGTACCATGTCTCAATGAGAGTCTTGTTCTGGGATGGGTCATCGCTAATCTTCCATTTTGGCTGTTCGACTTTATTCAATAGGCGCAGGATGAAGTCATAACAACTGCGGCCGCTCCGAGAGCCACGCTTGGTGGAGTAGTCAAACGAAAGGAGAGCATTAATGAGCGCTGGAAACGCATCAGACCCTGCGGCCAACAACACCTGCTTTGACTTAGGGTCCAATTTATTTGCTGCGGAGACCAGAGCTGCAAACTCTACTTCGGTCACACCTTCCGGCGCATCAAACAAGACCAGATCTCCGACGTCCTGCTCTAAATTGCCTGGCGCATTTTGGGCGACCGCATCGAGGCTAGTTCCACAAACCAACACTAAAGAGCAAATGCAGACGGAGAAGCCGAGGAGAGCGCGAGGTGTATTCATAAATGTTTTTAGCGCGAAAGGGACTCAATGGGAAGATATCCCCGGACAAACCGACACTTAGAGGCTAGTTCCAGGCCCGGGACGGACGAGGAGCCAAGCCCCCGCTGGCATTGACCTAGAACATCGCGTTGAAGGGAGTCCTTCTGACCTGGCTAAACCCAGCTATAGGGACTCCTGGAGCCTTGGTCCATCCCCATCAAGCCATCCACTACGCCCTCACCCGTTCCTTGTCGGTCACAGCCCCTCCGAGCCCCTCGAGCCAGCCCCAAGGCAAACCCTCACAGCACCTCTGAAACCAGGTTTGAGTTCACACGAGCTCGAGAGACATAGGCTTTGAAAACTAGGTTCTAAGCACTTCCCCTCTGCACGGTACCATCCGGGCAGGCATGACTTTCAAATCGGATCAGGACAGAGGGTGGCGGGAAATCCTCTTTCCGCAAGACATGAAGAAACGGATGCAGGGCTTTCCCGTAGCATTCTTGACCATCGGTGCTGCGATAGGGATGGTGCTAATGGTCCTCCTCTTCTACTACTTCGAGGAGACCATCAAATCCTGGAGCGGCTTCTCACGGTACGCCTTCGGACTCCTTGGGGTTTACTTGGGAATCGCCTGGTTCATCCACAGGCAATACCGACGTACCCTCGATAAAGTTTTAGAGGATTGATTCCTGTGTTCATCACGCGAGACAACTCAGCGGTTTGAGCTCACACGAGCTCGGGAGACATAGGCTTTGAAGAACTATGGTTGAGGCATCGGTCTTTTGCCTATCTAGCATTGGTGAGAAATCACCATGCCTGAACCGTTTCCCAAGCGACACGCCGCAGCCATGCATCATTTTCGGGTGTGATTTGGAACTCGTCGGGGAGTGCTAGGTCCAAGTCGACCGCACTTTCTCCATAGATGGTCGAGTAGATCACGAGCAGGGTGAGGTAAGTGCCGTGGGCACTCGGGTGCTCTCGGTCCTGGTCGTACATGTCGATCTGCGGGCGTTCGGCCTTTGCGCGTTGCCAGGCCAAGCCGCAGGGGGCAACTTCGGCTCCGAGGGTCTCGGCCATCTTCCGGTGTTCGGCTGCGATCTCCTCCATGGACATCCAATCGAGGCGTTCGTAGTCCCAGGCCATGAAGAAGATGAGGCGCGAGCCAGCCTCGTGGGCAAGTGCATGGAACTTGGCGGCGTAGGTGTGGAAATCCACGACCGTTGTTTCGGGAAGATCCTCTTGCAGAACGATCACATCGAATTTCCCATCGGCAATGGTGTCCCTAGCCTTTGTGCGTTTCCAAAGGACCTTGAGCGATGCGCCGCCGCGAACAACGCGGGAGGTCTCCGCGCCTGTTCCTTCTCCGTGCGCCGCCGACAAACCCTGCATGTGTTTCCAAAGCCCGCCGTTCCAGAAGGTGAAACTGTTTCCAACAAAGAGAATTGTGGCGGGGGGCGGCGCAGCCTGGCTCGGAGCTTGGCAGGAGGCCATTGCAAAGAGGAGAGGGGCGAGTGTGAGTGGGTGGATCTTCATCAGAATGTCATCGGCCGTCGGCCCTGTATTCAAAGTGTGATAGGAAAGGGGAGGGGTGCCGGATCTTGGACCCTAGAGGGTCCAGGCAGATAGATTGCCGGGTCCATCGGGTGAGCGATTCATCGGTGAGCCACCTATACTGCTCACCGTGACCGATGAATTCCAAGAGTGGTGGGCCTACGTGCTTGTTTCGGAAGAGACGGGGGAGACGTACGTCGGGGTCACGGTGGACCTTGAGCGGCGATTGGGGCAGCACAATGGGGATGTAGCGGGGGGCGCGCGGCGCACGAGGCGGGGCAGGCCTTGGCGAATGGCTCGGCGGCTTGGGCCGTTCTTGGATCGATCGGAGGCGCAGGCGGTTGAGTATCGGATCAAGCAATGCCGGGGCAAGGAGCGTTTGGAGTGGGAGCCTTGATGGAAGAGCAGACGCCCGACCCTCGGAAGGAGCGGGCGTCTGCAATAGGATTAGTCGGCCCAACCTGACGAGGGTTCCCCGTCGCTGATTGGGTTAGGTCTTGCTGTCCTCGTAAAGGGGACCTAGTTGCGCCGATAGAGCCAGATGCCAGAGTCGCGTTTAGAGGGGGGCTTGATGGTGTTGATTTGTTCCATCAGCTTGGTACCCGCGGTTCGGAATGCGGTTATTTCGTCGCTGCGCAGCGCGGCTTGCACGGCTGACTTCCTTTCCTCGTCGGAAAGGTCGGCGCTGGCTTCCATGGCTTTGTCAATCAGGTCGGATTGGCGTTCGTCGAGCTCGTCTTTCTTGGCGTAGAGGGCTTTGAGCTCTTCCTCTTGGGCCTCGGTCAGCTCGACCTCGGGAGCCTTGGTGTACTTGTAGCCGCCCACGATCAGATCCAGGTCCCCATCCCCGTCATAGTCGGTCACATCCACATAGAGGCCCTTGTTGGGATTGGAGCCGGTGGTGTCCTTTGGAATCAGGACTTGGGCGGCGGAGAATTGGGGCTGGTTGAGCTTGCCCGTGTTCAAGTAGAGGTTGACGCCTCCCTCGAAGCCGCCGCAAACCATGTCGTCCAGGCCGTCCCCGTTCCAGTCGACCATGCGCGCTGCAGTCAGGCCGCCTTTCATCTTGAATGGAGATCCACCAGCGTTGATCGGGTGATTGATGCCGGTGAAGGAAGGGGCGCCGGGCTTGCCCTCATTCATCTGGCGATAAAGTTCGCCGTCCTTGGCGCCCAGCAAGAGGTCCATGTCCCCGTCGTTGTCCCAGTCCCAAAGAAAGGCCGAGACACAATGGCCGCCGGGATCTTCGCTGCCTTCGGGGCTGCGGTCGGCATTGTTGTATTCGTTCTCTTCCATGTCATAGTAGAGAGAGATGACCACGTTGCGGCCTTGAGAGTCGGTGATGTGCTCGGGTTGAGACCAGCCCTCCTTGCTGCCGGCAACGAGGAACACGGTGCCCTCAAAGGTGGCAGCGATCATGTCGGTCTGGCCGTCGGCGGTGAAGTCCACAAACTGTGAACTGGTGCCGATGCATCACCAGTTGTTCAGACGCAGGGGCTTACCATCGGCTTTCATGGGCTTCATCTTGGACCAGGCGAGATCCGTTTGGCCCTTCTCGCAATAACGCATACGACCTGGAAGGTCGCCCACGATGAGCTCCGATTGGCCGTCTCCGTCTAGGTCGTACAAGACCGGTGAGGGGTAGGACTGGCGGGTGAAGGGGTTGTTGTCCGTCAACAATTCCTCGGGAGATCCCAAGGTGATTGTGTCCGTTGGTACGGTGGTGACTTGTACGGGCTCCGATTGGGCGACCGTGGTGGAGGCGGCGGGCGCTTGGGGCGAATTGGTTGCCATGGACCCGCAGGAAGCGAGGGTAGCGGCAAGGGCGAATCCAAAGGGCGTGGGGCTGGTCTTGATCATGGGGCTAGGATAAACCGTCATTGGGCAGAGCGGGGGTGCTGACATGCGAATGCCCTCGCAGGCGTCTCAGCCATGCCCAGTACCGCAACGGAGGGGGGCCCTGGAGGTCATGCAGACCCCGCTCGGACGTGTACCGGTTAGGTTGCCCAATGCATCAAGGCCGCACTCCCGGTGGGTCAGATGGCTTTGCCCGTGCCGTCTTGGAACTTCTCTCGCAGCCGTTGCAGCTCCTGGACCAAGGTTGCCGTGATCTCACCTGCCCCTTCGGTGCCGAATAGGTTGTGCATCTCATCGGGGTCGCCTTCCAGGTCATAGAGCTCCCAGGCATCAAAGTCGTACACATGAATCAGCTTGTGCTGCTTGGTGCGCACACCATAGTGAGGCGCCACCGTGTGCGAAGTACGACCACTATCTCGCTGCTGGTAGTGATAGTAAACCGAGGTGCGCCAGTTGGGGCCCTGCTTCTCCTCCGCGAGGGAGGCAAGGGAAGCGCCGTGCATGGAGCTAGGGACTTCGAGCCCCGCGTATTCGAGGATGGTTGGGGCCATGTCGATGTTCTGGACCAGTTGATCCACCACGATGCCTTGGGATTTGGCCCGGGGGTCGTGAATGATCAGGGGCGTCCGCATGCTTGGCTCATACATCCAGCGCTTGTCGTACCAGCCATGCTCTCCTAGGAAGAAACCCTGGTCGGAGGAATAGATCACGATGGTGTTGTCCGCGAGACCGTTGTCCTTGAGAAAGCTACGGACCTGACCCAGGGAATCGTCGAGGGCATCCACGCAGCGCAGATAGTCGCGGATGTAGCGCTGGTACTTCCAGCGCACGAGTGCGTCCCCTTCCAGGCCCGCCTTTGCAAAGGCTGCATTGCGAGGACCATAGGCCGCTTCCCAGGCGCTGCGCTGAGCTTCAGTCATGGAGTTCAAAAGATCATTCCCGCGCTTTCCAAGAACCTCTCCATCTTCAGGGGGAAGCTTGAGGTCATAGGCCCCAAACAGATCCCTCGCAATTCGCATTTGCGAAGCGGCAGCCCCTGGCGAGCGGCCGGCGTAGTCATCGAACAGGGTTGAGGGCTCGGGCAACACTTGTTCCGCATACCGATCGTGGTACTGAGGGCCGGGCATCCAAGTGCGATGGGAGGCGGCGTGGTTGATCCAGATGGCAAAGGGCTCGTCGGCTTCTAGGCTGGACTTGATCCAGTCCAATGATGCTTGCGTGATGACCTCGGTGGTGTAGCCGGCGGTCTTGGTCTTGCCCTCGGCGGTCACCATGGTGGGCCCGTAGTACCCGCCCTTGGCAATGGCCCAATGGTCGAACCCAGAAGGCTTGGGTCCGATGTGCCACTTGCCGATCATGGCAGTCTGGTAACCGCTTGATTGCAACAGCTTGGCCCAGGTGGGGAGCTCATCTTTGAATCCTCCCCCATTGTGCTTCTTGCCATTCGCATGAGAGTGC
Organism: uncultured bacterium; assembly: GCA_937910685.1. Classification (GTDB taxonomy): domain Bacteria; phylum Planctomycetota; class UBA1135; order UBA1135. Next base: position 9,462 of record CALEMP010000045.1, on the reverse strand, counting down.
AAGCCGGTCAGGACCGTAGCCCTTGCCGGGCCACAGATCGAATTGGCCACAAAGCTATTGCGGAAACGCACTCCTTCCGCCGCAAGGGCGTCGATGTGGGGAGTCTTGGTCAGCGGAGACCCATATGCGCCCACCGCGCGTTCCGCGTGGTCGTCCGCATACACAAACACAATGTTGGGGCGATCACCCGCAGCGGCCGTAGGGATGACAAAGGGGAGGCAGAGGAAAATCTTGTGCAGCATGGAAGACTTGGTATGAGGGGCGCGCCAACTCTACCGGCCCGGACCGCTTTCCTGGTCCCTTCTGCAGCGGGATTTTGATGAAGAAGCGGTGCTCTGCCCATTCTGCAAGAGGGGGACGTGAATGGCCCATATGTGTTCCGGATGCCGTTCTTGGGGCCCGAAACAGCCCACTTTCCTTGGGTATCGAACGCTTTGAAGCCACTTTGCTACAATCGCCGGTAGGTAGTCCTCCGTTTTTGGCCTAGGACGATCAGGGCAACCAATCCCGACGATGATGATGCAACGCACAACTCTCTCAACTCTGACCCTGCTCTTTTTGGGCTTGGCAATCGGCGGTTCCGCGCCAGGACTCTCTTCGTCAGGTGACGGGGACGAATCTTGGAAGGCCGAATCGACGACCTATCAGCTCAAGCACAGCGCGCATAAGAAGTGGGGCTTTGTCCTGCCGGCCGAGCGTTGGCACGATGCGGGCAAGTCCATCGAGCTTCCTGGCGGCTTGGTGTTTGATACCAAGATCGACGGGGTCAACAAGCTCATGGTTGACTCCAATGGCGACGGCCGGCCCAACGCCACCGTGCGCGGCTCGGGGTTCATCACCTTGGGCGCGAAGGACGAAACAGGGGAATCCGTTCGTTATTCCGTGAGGGTCAAGAACACCGCCGCTGGAAAGTTTGAATGGACGACAGGTTCAAGCATGAGGGGCATGGTTGCTGGAACAATCCTGCACGTGTTCGACCAGGATGGGAACGGCAAGTATTCCGACTGGGGTGTGGACGCCGTCGCGGTTGGAAATTCCAAGAGCGCCTCTTTGCTTTCCAAGGTGATTTTGGTGGGCAAGGATCTATATCACTTCGATGTGACCGAGGACGGATCCCAGGTGACCGTGGCTCCCTTCAGCGGTGAGACCGGTATCTTGAATGCGGTGGTCGATTACGAAGCCAAGGGCATCCTGACTTCTGCGGTTTTTCAGAGCGGCGACATCTCGTTCTGCGTGGCGCCATTCAAGAAAGGCGTTGCGGTTCCCGTGGGAACCTACAAGTTCGTCAGCGGCCGGGTAGAGAAGGGTTCTGCTTCGGTTTCCATGCGCGGCGGAAAGATGCCTACGCTTCAGGTGTACGCAGGAGAAGAGACTGTCCCTGAATGGGGAGCCAACGTGAATGGCGATTTTTCCTTCTCCCAAAAAGATGAAGATGTCACCGTAAAAGCGAACTTCAAGTTCTTTGGCGCGGCCGGCGAGGAATACTACGATTTCCAGCCCGCTGGAAAAGGACCCAAGATCATCATCTCGGATGCCAAACGTGGCAGAGAGATCAAGGAGGCACGCTTCCCCGAGTCATGATGCGGTTCGCGCCTCACGTACACCGGGAGTGTACGCCAAACCAATCCTGTCGATGTTGTCGTAGAAGTAGAGACCCCTCTGTTCCCCGACATCACCCTGAGTCCCCGGGGCTCCAAACCCGCTCAACCGAAAACGCCCAAAACAAAGGGCGCCGGCCGCTAATTCTAGCCGCATCAAACTGAGCCTAAGACCGGGGCCGCTTCTGCTGGAGGCGGCCCCGGTTTGTTTACAAGCACTCACGACCACCAGATGGATAGACTGGTCCCATGAAGGAATTATTCCATGTGGGATTGGTGTTGGGACTGGCAGCTTGCGGAGCAACCGAGCAAAGCCTAGAGCAGCCCGGCCCAAAGGCGCCGAATGTGATCTTGGTCATGACGGACGACCAGGGCTGGGGGGATTTCTCCGGGAACGGGAATCCGGTTTTGGAAACGCCCATGTTGGATCGGCTTGCGGGGGAGAGCGCGCGTTTGGCGGACTTTTATGTGCACCCGGTTTGCACGCCCACCCGTGCGGCGCTGATAACTGGCCGTCATCCCCAACGGACCCGGGCGTTTGACACCTATGTGGGCCGCGCGATGCTGGAGCCTGAAGAGGTCACAATCGCCGAGGTCCTGGGCGATGCCGGCTGGCGCACGGGTGTTTTTGGTAAGTGGCACTTGGGGGACTGTGCGCCCATGCGGCCCTTGGATCAGGGCTTTGATCGTTCCCTCGTGCATGGGGGTGGCGGCATTGGGCAGCCTGCTGATCCGCTCGGGGGCGAGGGCAAGTACACAAATCCGGTGTTGATGGACCAGGGTGAGGAACGCCAGTTCGAGGGGTATTGCACGGATGTCTATTTCGATCAGGCTATGGATTGGATGGGCGCTCAGGACGAAGCGCAGGAGCGGTTCTTTTGTTACATCGCAACCAACGCGCCGCACACGCCCTTGCATGATGTGCCCGATGCGCTCTACCAGAAATACAAGGGCCGCGATCTTGGGGCAGAGGTGTTCGCGGGAGGTCCGGGGCGTGCGCCGGCGAACATTGATCAGGACAAACTCGCGCGGTTGTACGCGATGATCGAGAACATCGATGAGAACATGGGGCGCTTGCTTGGGTTCTTGGAAGAACGCGACTTGGAGCGTGACACCTTGCTGATCTTCCTCTGCGACAACGGTCCCCAGGGCCGGCGGTTCGTGGGAGGCATGCGCGGGGCGAAGGGAAACGTGTATGAGGGCGGCGTGCGCAGCCCGCTGTATGTGCGTTGGCCTGGGAAACTTGGCGTGGGTTTGCGGGAAGGTGACTTTGGGGCACACCTTGACATCTTCCCTACGATCCTAGATGCCTGTCAGGTGCCCGTGCCGGAGGGCGTTGCCCTGGACGGGCGGTCGTTGTTGCCTTTGCTTGAGGGGCAGGACGACTTGAGTGCGCGCGATCCCCTGGTGGTTCAGTGGAACCGCGGAGATGGGCCCATTAAGGGTCAGAACATGTTTGTGCGCTCGGGGAAGTGGAAACTTGTGAATCATCCCCGGGCCGATGTGCGCGAAGAGGCACCGCCTTGGCAGCCCGAGCTATATGACTTGGAACAAGACCCTTTCGAGCAAGAGGACCTCAGTGCAAAGTTTCCAGAGGTGGTCGAGCAGCTTGGGGGCGTCTACTCGGATTGGTACCAGGACGTGAATGCTGGCGAGGTCCCGGGAGACAGTTGGACCCCCAGCTTTCCGCCCCATGGTCCTCCGCCCATTCGCATGGGCGGCGCGGGCGCGGAACGGGTTGTACTCACCCGCCAAGATTGGCGTCGAACCGAGGGCGGAGGTTGGGGTCGCAACGGAGTATGGAAGGTGCGTTTCAGCGACTCTCATTTTGATAGCCCGAGCTACAAGCCCTGGTCCGTACGCGTGATCTTTCCCCGTAGATTCCAACCCACCAAGGTCAAGCTAGGAATCAACTCGGGGGTTTGGACCTACATCACCTGGGAAGGAGAGCCAGGCGAAGGCCAATCAGAAATCACCCTCCAGGATGTGGGGCGCGCATGGGTGAAGGACAAGCCCGCCACCGTGAATTGCGTGTTGACCAATGGGGATGGCCAGGAAGTCGGACCCTACCAGTTGATTTTCTCCCGCTAAAGGTCGCGGTTCAGGCGGGTGCTCTTTCGGTGCCCCAGCGGCGAGTGAGTGCAGCACCTAGAAATGGGGGTAGCAGGGCAAGGGTTCGAAGCCCAAGGGGACCATCGCCGGCTATCCCGCTGAGGGCTACAAGTGCCAAGCCAAAGCAAACCAGGATCGAACCGATGACCAGCCGCCAAGCTGGCAGGGGCGCGAGCCCGGGCAGCTGGGCCTTGGGTCTCTCAAATCGACCAAACAAAGCGATGGCTGGAAGGAGTCCAAGCGTACAAACAAGCAGCCAGATGGCCTTTTGCCACCACCACTCAGGAGAGTTAGGTAGGGCGCCCAGGCCTAGATCTCCCATCAGGTGTGCGGCCCCGACGAAGAGGATCATCACGCGGGGGCCTACGTGCGTACCAGGAAGCAAAAGAAGGCTAAGTAGGAGTCCCCCCGTAACGCGAAGTTATCCGCTAGTCCTTGTTGTTGGCGGCCATGATGGCCGTGTTCTCGGCGATGCGGAACACGGCGACGAGGATCTCCAAATATATGCGAGACAATAGGACGTAGAACACGAAAAGGACGCTCGCGCCTAGAACACTGGCCACACCCGCCACGAAACCCTCTTTTAAGCCCGCACCCACAAGGAGCAGAGCTCCGATAGCCGACAAGATGATCGAAACAATGAAAAGAAACTTGACGATACGAGTCGTAATGAACTCAGTGAACGACAGGTCGAACAGAACGCTGAAAAAACTCTTGTTTTGCATGGGTGCCTCTATATGGCTTTGGTTGTATGGAACCTAGCATAGCACTTGTACAGTGTTGTTACATAGATGTCGGGAGGTATTATAATTAATGGGGGTGTGGAAACAGTTCCAAGGACTGCTTGGACTCCCCTCAACTAGCTCCAGGGGTGACTTTGGGGCACACCTTGACATCTTCCCTACGATCCTAGATGCCTGTCAGGTGCCCGTGCCGGAGGGCGTTGCCCTGGACGGGCGGTCGTTGTTGCCTTTGCTTGAGGGGCAGGACGACTTGAGTGCGCGCGATCCCCTGGTGGTTCAGTGGAACCGCGGAGATGGGCCCATTAAGGGTCAGAACATGTTTGTGCGCTCGGGGAAGTGGAAACTTGTGAATCATCCCCGGGCCGATGTGCGCGAAGAGGCACCGCCTTGGCAGCCCGAGCTATATGACTTGGAACAAGACCCTTTCGAGCAAGAGGACCTCAGTGCAAAGTTTCCAGAGGTGGTCGAGCAGCTTGGGGGCGTCTACTCGGATTGGTACCAGGACGTGAATGCTGGCGAGGTCCCGGGAGACAGTTGGACCCCCAGCTTTCCGCCCCATGGTCCTCCGCCCATTCGCATGGGCGGCGCGGGCGCGGAACGGGTTGTACTCACCCGCCAAGATTGGCGTCGAACCGAGGGCGGAGGTTGGGGTCGCAACGGAGTATGGAAGGTGCGTTTCAGCGACTCTCATTTTGATAGCCCGAGCTACAAGCCCTGGTCCGTACGCGTGATCTTTCCCCGTAGATTCCAACCCACCAAGGTCAAGCTAGGAATCAACTCGGGGGTTTGGACCTACATCACCTGGGAAGGAGAGCCAGGCGAAGGCCAATCAGAAATCACCCTCCAGGATGTGGGGCGCGCGTGGGTGAAGGACAAGCCCGCCACCGTGAATTGCGTTCTGACCGATGGAGATGGCCAGGAAGTCGGACCCTACCAGTTGATTTTCTCCCGCTAAAGGTCGCGGGGACGGAGAGCTGCGGTACACCGGATGTGGTGGTTAAGCTCTAGGTGCGAGGGGTTCACTTTGAGGGATTTGCGAAAAATAGTGTCCGGTTTGCAATCCGGCTCCCTTCTACATGGGAGACACATCCCGGCGCGGGCACCTCGGAACACTCACCGTGCTTTGGTGCCCGGTCGCGCCCCATGCAGGCACACGCCTTGCGGGTAGCCATTTCTTCACTGCGTCAATCGTGCGCCAGCAATACCCGGCGTCCACCTGAAGCCACCTCGACAATGAAGGACTACAAAAGGCCCATAGGCAACTTTTTCGTCTCTTGGGGTATTGGGTTTCTTCACTTGTGCGCTGCTTGGGGTTTGAACTTCCGCCACCTGTCGCATGTCTCTAAGAGGAGGTCGGAGAACGCCATGTGGCGTGATGCTCCGAGCAGCGGAGTGGACATCCCAGAGCCACTAACGGAACGCATCTTCTATGACTCATCGTTTTGGTTCACTCTGCTCATTCCGCTCGCGGTGCTAATCATCATCTCTTCTCAAATCAAGACTTGGCATGGGATGAGAGATCACGGAAAGGCAGCGGGGAATCAGGTGCGAACGCGCTCCCCTGCAAATCTTGGTGGCCTGATTGATTTTGCAATCCTTTGGCCTATTGTGATTGGCGTTGCCCTGCCTCATTGGGTGCTCGGGTTGGGCGGTGTTTCCAATCACTACGATCGTCCATGGGCAACAGTACTCGGAGCCGTTATTTTGCTCTTCATTGCCTTGTTTAATGAACACAAGGTAGCGGATATACAAGTCAAGGCGGGTTCCTCCGCCAAGCCTGCTGCTTATCTGATTGTCAGTGCCATTATCTGGCACGGTTTCATCGAACCTTGGGAGTATGCCCTCCTCCAGCAAAAAACGAGGCCTGGCAATTTTGAGGTGTGCAGCCCTTGGGATAGGGGGGATACGATGCTCATGGCCCTCGGATCTGGCCTGGTGCTTCTCATTGCTTTGGTTCCCGCTTACGTTTATGGGACAATCGTCTTTAGGGCAATCCGCAAGCGATTCTAGTTCTTGCGTGCCCGGCCTTCATGAACTCCATCCTCAGCAATGCTGCGCGACGCAAGACTTTCCCCGCGTGGTCTACTGCCTGAAGAAGACCAATCGGATTAGAAATCCGATGCACCTTCCAATCTGAGTTGGCGCAAGCCCCTGTGCGGAATGAACTTACAGGAGCCTCGTTGGGGACAGGCACCAAGATTTGCCACGGGGTTGCTTTAGCGTCCGAGCAGGTAGCAACTGACAAGGAACGGTTGAGAACTAGCGCCCTCATGTAAGGGGATATTTTTGTTGATGGGGGTGCTAGGAACAAGAACTGCATGGACTCCCTCCAACTGCTCCCCCTTAGCTCTGAAGGAGTCCCAACAAGTTAAATCATCCGCTGGTGTTGGATGTTGGTAGGGTTTCGGAATGAAGATCTCCGCTGCAACCTATACGTGTGCCTCGCTCTTGCTTATGGGGGCTGTTGGGCCGCTCCCTTTGAATCATCCTTATTCACTTTTCAGTGATGAAGGACGACTCTGCGAGTTCGCATACAAAGATCAGGAGGAAGAGAAGCTCGGGTCAGAAGTGAACGCCGATAAGGCGTGGTGGGAGGCAATCGAGGAGAAAAATTGGGAGCTGGTAGAAAGACTGGCCGCAAAGCAGGATGCCCCTAAACTTGCCCTACTACTCGATGCACTTGAGGAACAGGTTAGGGTCGGAGGACGTACTGATTTCCCAAGTGGCGTTCCAACGAGTGGAGGGATCTTTACGTTGGCGCTGGCTGCGAGATGGGAACGTTGGCTCCTTAGTGCGGCCTATACGCATGCCGCGCAAGGCGACGCCTTGCGATGTGTCATAGACCATCTGGCCTCGCTTAACCATAGCGTTGAATTACTCCGGAACAAGCTACTTGGGGATACCCCCAGCACCATTCCGAAGTGGGTCACGATTGAGGCTGGAAAGAATGTGACTCAGGACGCTTTTTCCCGTACAGGTCAAAATGAACCCGTTCCCAATGTGGTGATTAGCAAAGGGGTTCACCGAATGCTCGACACGGTAACCGTGCCACTTGGTGCGGAGCTTTGGGTCGAAAAGGGAGCCAAGATTACGGCCAAAGCCAATACGAGTCTTATAGTGAAGGGTAGGTTACGTGTGTTTGGATCATCATCTGATCCCGTGGAATTGAGTGGCAGAAGGAGGTGGGGTGGCATCAAGTTCATTACCAGTGGGGGCATACTAAACGATGTCGTAATCAAGAATGCCGAAGTTGGTGTAGAGGCGAGTAAGGGGATCCTCTTCGTACACAATGTGCTCATCGCAGACTGTTCCATAGGACTCGATAACTTTAGTGGAGATGTTTGGTGTGATAATATGATGTTCGAATCGTGCACGTCTCATGGTGCGTTGATACGGACGAATGGCGGCAGGTGGTCGTACTTGTCGAACTGCACATTTGTGGACAACCATTACGGAGCATCATTGCGGGAGAGGCATCGTTTGGCTGTCTGGAATTGCATATTCAAGAACAATAAGGATGCTGCGATATATGCTGATGCAGGACATGAGCTACGCGCCTTTAACTGCAATTTTGAGAAAGCTCCAGTAGTGCTTGATCACGAGAGGTCCTTTGACCTCACTGGCAATTGGTGGAAATCAAAGGCGCGTTCGGTCAAGTACATCAATAACAAAAAGGAAGGTCAGGCGGAATTTGGGGATGCCATGAAGGAGAGGGCTAGGGGCATCGGTTGTGTTCTACCTGCAGGTTACTGAGTTCTAATGCCCGAAGATCACGCACAGGATTGCTACAGCCCGCAAGGAATCAACGTAGCGGTTGCGGGATTCCGGAGTGGCGCGGCTCATTTCAATGGCGCGCTGCCAAATCCCTAGCTTGCGAGGTGTGCTGGGCATTTCCATAGCAAAGCAAGGTTAATGACCGCATGCAAGGGGGCTCATTCTTTAGGTCGGATTCCCTCCAACTAGCTCCCGCTTTGCTCTGAAGTATTCGCAAGAACGCTAAAGCCTCTGCTGGGGTTAGGTGTGCTAGGATTTGGGAATGAAGATTCCTGCTGCGCTTCTCTGTTTGTTCTCGTTTGTTCTCTGCCTACCTGGTTTCACCGGGGGCAATGGGCATGTACAGGAACCCGACGTAACTACCTCCTCGCCTTGGTGGTCTCTCGCCTTTCAGCAGAAGAACTGGAGTGATGCTCGCAGTCAATTGAGGAGCCTTGGAAGATCTGATCGTCCCCCTGCGTATGACGTCCTGCAGGAGTACATCAATCTAGAGTGCGACCCTGATCTTGATACAGACGAATTGCCTCCGGCGTTGGCGAATCTGAAAAGAATGCGAAGCGCCCTTAATTGGGCGGATTGGTTTCTGCGGGTTGCTCCCGGAAGCGAAAAGGGGATTGACGCCGACGTCCTAGATGCAGTCAGAGGCTACATTCGAGAAATCAGCTTGGATCTAGATAGTTCTTTTTGGGAGAGCTTCCAGAAATCAACGGCAGACATAGTGCAAGCCGTTCGGAATGGGGCCATAAACCCAATTGTGGAATTGCTGGAGGGCCAGTCACCAGCTTGGGTCGAGCTGGAAAAGAACATCCCGACTACATTGGGTTCAGGATATCGCTTCGTCGCACAAAGGGGCAGCTATAAGATCAGTCAAGGGGTAAGGCTGGAACGTGACGCGGAGTTATGGGTTGAGCGTGGTACCAAAATTACGGTGGATGATCGAAAGTTGTCCGACAATCATGCGCTTGATTTGGTCGGCCATCTGCGAATTTACGGCACGGGCAACAAACCCGTACAAATTGTATTTAAAGAGAAACGCGGCGAGTCCAGTTCGTCGCGCTTGGCATTGTTCCAATGGAGCGGTGGTTTCCAGCACTACACCGATCTAGAATTCAAATTGAGTGCAAAGGGGCGCCCATGTGCCGCAATCAGAGGTGAGGGCGCTCAAGCTTCGATACAGCGCTGTTCCATAGAGGGAAGTGACCAAGAGCAGCTCAACTTGGGGGTCTACTTGGGAC
>CALEMP010000044.1 GCA_937910685.1 uncultured bacterium | reverse complement strand
GGGACTTAAAGCGGCCGGCGGTGCCGTTCATTCCGCCAACATCGGTGGTGACGTAGGCATCAAGGACATTAAACGCCTGGGTGTTAACGGTGATGCCAAAGCCCGAGTTCTCAGCTGAGAAGCCAAGGCGCAGGTTGTTGCCACCGAAATCGGAGGTGTCCGTGTCGGAGTTGTTGGTGTAGCCAAGGTCAAGGTAACCGCCGATAGCGACACCGCCCCCTTGGGGAGAAAGACTAGAGGAAAGTGCCTCGACTTCGCGGTCAAGCGTGGTCCAGTCACTGCCGGCGGCCATGGTGGCACCGGTCATGGTTAGCGCTGTTGCGCAGAAGATGATGGTCTTCATGATAGTTCGTTGGTTTGTGTTCTCGTGAGAGACAGACAGAGAGTTCAGGGATGGGGGTCTATTCGCGCAGAGGATGCCGAGTGGGCGCCCTCAAGCCAAGTACCCAGATGGGTAAATCGGCGCATTTTTGTTTCCGGGGATACCTTCGGCGGGGTGGCGGATTGCATGACCCACAAACTGGAGAGAGAATCAGGCTAAGTTCCGTAAGTCCCCCTGTAGACTCGACTTAAGGCCCCCCAGGAGATGAGGAATAAAGTGTGTGGCAGGTAGCGCGAGAGGCGCACGGCGGCCCCAAACGCCACGTGGCCGCAGTTATAAAGGAAGCCGCATAAGTGCCCGAGGTGGCCGTGCCGTGGATCAAACCGCCTTGGCTGGGCCCCAGGAGCACTCTCGAGGGGCCAAAATGTTCGGCACGGGGCCCAGGCCATGGCTCTTACGCCCAAAACGGGCTAAATTCCCTCTACCCTATTGTTAGTGTTTGCTCCCACCAGCCCATCCGAGCAAATCCTGACGGCTTTGCCCCCTTTCTGACCCGCGCTCCCCCCAATTCGGGGAAATAAGGGTTCTAGGGCCCTGGAGTGCCGGTTTTTGAGGGGGGGGCGGGGGAGTGCCTCGACAATTGCCGTCCGCGACCAGGGGAGGAGGGCCCTCAGTCGTCCCCATGGGGCCGACGTCGGTTGCGCTTCCGCTCGCCGGCCTTGTGCTTGGCTTTCAGTCGCCGCTCCTTGGAGCCCCGGGTGGGCCGGGTGGCCTTGCGAGCCTTGCGGGGCTTGAGGGCCCCCCCAATCAGGGCAGCCAGGCGCTCCCGGGCCTCTTCCAAGTTCCTTATTCGATCCCGGCTTGCCTGGGCGCGGACCACGAGCACCCTGCCCCCCACGAGCCGCGAGCCCAGGTTCTTACGCAGAAGCTCCTGGCGCGCCTTACCGAGGCTCTGGGAGGCCTCGATATCAAAGCGCAGTTCAACGGCGGTCTCGACCTTGTTGACACGCTGGCCCCCGGGCCCGGAGGCACGCATGGATTTGAGCTCGATTTCTTGAGCGGGCAAGACCAGGCGCGAACCAATGGCTAGGGGCTCCATTACGCCCCCTCAGCTATCTGCAGCAGCCGGGTCATTCTGGCGCAGCATGGGCCAGGTGAATATCCCCGTATTGTGGCCATCCGAAAAGGTAAGAGACAAGGCATAGGTCCCGACCAGGTGGGTTCCACTGTGGGTGATGTCCTCAGAAACCGAAGCGGGGTCCAAGAGGGGCTTGCCTGTGAGCTCGTGGATGCAACGGGCGCAGGGGCAGAGTCGACGCAGCTGGGTGGTGCTGTACGTCGTGCGAGTCCCGTCTTGCCAGTCCAATTCGATCCGGGAGGGGTCGCGGCGCCCGATCCGCTTAGGTGCAGTGCTCATCAGATACGTGGCTCAATGGACTGCCGATTCGCAGGGTTGCGGCTCAGGAGTGACGTGAGAGCGGGTCCTAGGTTTTCGGACGATGGATTGGTGGCCGGGACCAGACTTGAACTGGTGACCCCTTGATTTTCAATCAAGTGCTCTACCAACTGAGCTACCCGGCCGAATGAATCGCCGCGGAAACCCGCGGAGGGCGGATTCTCGCCGCCGGAGGGCTCCCCGTCAACGACTTGCCCGAGGAATCTCGATTTCACCTGAATATATAGGCGCACGAGGACCTCAAGGATCACTTCTGGCAACTAATAATCCCGATCTAGGTCTGAGGACAGCATCCTGCGATTGACGGTCCGGACCCTCTCCACCTGAGCCGATACTGACTCTACGGGACTCGCCCGACGACCACTCCGCATCGCGGCAACCCAAACGCAACCCAAACGCAACCCTGATCACCATGCTCACGACCCTCATTGCCCTTTCAATCGGCACCTTGGCAGCCGCCAACGAAACCCCGCCCCAGCCCATTGCGCCCGTGGAGAGCCTGATCCAAGAGACGCTCGCCCGTGGCGGCCAGCCCGATTCCCGCATCCCCTACACCTACATGGAGTTGGGCTACTCGACCACAATCCTCGACGGCTTCTACGATGGCAGGGACGTGGAAGTGAACATGATGGGGGTCGTGGGATCTCTCGAACTTACACCCTACATGCACATCTTCGCCGGAGGCGGGCGCTCCACCAGCGCATCCGTCACCGGGCTGAGTGTCCAAAACGGCCAAGTGGACAACTGGTTTGCAGGAATTGGCATCCACCAGTACATCACACCTAACCTAAACGGGTTCTTCCGGGTCTCGGTGGCGGGATTTGCCCTGCAAGCGGACGACCCGTACATCAACCGTGCCGGTCACGACACAGTCTTCAGCGGCGGCGTGCGCTACTTCGCTTGGGACGTCTGGGAATTAGGCGCGAGCCTATCCAAGGCCGATGTCCCGAATGCCGACTTGGTCTACGAGGCATCTGCCCTTTACCGCCTCACAGAGAGTCTCGGTCTGGGGGTAATTTACAACAAGCCTGCGGATGGGGACACCCTCAGCATCGGCGCACGCTGGTACTTCTAAGGTATCAAAGCATCTACCAACAAGCGCGGGGCGCGGTGATCACTCACCGCGCCCCGCGCTTTTGTAACATCTACACCTAGTGTTCCGGGTCAGGAGCACCGGCCGTTCCGCCCTCGCGCATGGGCTCACCCATGACGGCTTTCTCGCCAAACTTGAGGCGCTCCTCAATCGTGCGGTCAAACGCGGGATGGCGCGGAGAGCCCCCAAAACCCCTGTGAACGGCTGAACAGGAGTAACACACAACTTCATCCTTGGCGATGCGATAGAGCGCGAAGTCCAACAGTCCGGCCACGACTAGACTCCAATAGTTCTTAAACACAAGGACCAACAGAGCAGCGACGCCGACGATCGTAAAGCCAAGGGTCTTGTTGAACTTCTTGCGGGTGTAAAGCTCTTCATGCCCGCAGTGCAAGCATCCGGTCAACCCCCCTTCGGGCGTACGGTGATCTAGGTGCAACTGAAGTTTCACCTCGGACTCAGGTACGTAGTACCAATCGCGCAATGCGAACGGACCATCGGTGCGCAATGTGACCAAGCGCCCCCCGCCTTCGGGATGGGGCAGATCGAGTTCAATCCAGCGCAGTGGTTTCGGGTCGAAGCTCAAAGGGGAATGTGGTAGGAGTCCTGAAGGGAAAGGGATGCCGCCGCGCCGATCAAGACCAGCACAGTGGAAGCGTACAAAATGCCTGTTGCGGAACGGGTGTTTCCATAGGCCAAAGATCCACGGGTCATCCAACCAAAGGCCAGGGGCAGGGCAAGGCCCACCGCCACCCGAGAGCCCAGATGGAAGAGACCGAAGGGAGACAACAGGGGGGTGTCCGCACTGGCAAGGGCTCCCTGGTGCTGAACAATCAGAACCACCACCAGCACCAGCGAAATCAGCATGCTGATCAGGGTGGCCTGATTCAGGCGCTTGAGCAAGTCGACGGGCAACTGGGGCACGGTCAAATACCAATGCCCCACGACCATGGCGACTCCCACGCCCCCGGCCACAGCTCCGGTCGCCAGGGCAGAGGCGGTGCCAAGGATCAGCTGAAAGGGCCCTTCCAGCCCGCTGGCATTGGTCCGTACGATCTCTGAGAGGGCGATGGCCGTCCCCAAAAGAGCCCAAATCAGGCCCCCCTGCCTGCGGCCTGTGCTCACCGGACCCGAGAAAAGCGGGAACGCCAGGGCGGCGGCTAGGCTGGCTATGGTGGCGAGACCTGTCCAAGAGGCGCCTCCGAAGGCCGCTGGGAGCAGCCCTGCAGCCAGCAAGGGCACCAGTGCCGTAGTCCCCATCATGCGGAAGAAAAACTGCCCCAGGGGCGCCCGCGGCATCAATGACAGGAAGAGCAGCACGCCGAAGGCGAGCTCTAAGCAGAATTGAGTAGCAAGTGGTCCCCAGGCCATGGAGGGATGATAGCGACTGGGAACTCATTCCGAAGCTCGCACCTGAAAAGACCCCTTAGGGAATCTATGCTCAGGCACCGAAGACTACTGGGACCCTCCCTTGAAGTTGACCCCCCTATTCACATGGCCACCAATCGAATCCTGATCACCGGAGGCGGCCGCGGCATCGGCCGCGCAATCGCCCTACGCTTTGCCACCAAAGGCGTCAAAATCTGCGTTGCTTCCCGAACCTCGGATGAACTCGATCAGGTGGTCGGGGAAATCGAGGCAGCCGGAGGCGAGGCGATCGCCGCCCAGTTCAACATGCGAGACCACGGGTCCATCGAGTCCGCGGTATATCGCGCTACGGATTTCTTCGGGGGCGAGATGGACTTGCTGATCAACAACGCCGGGATATTCGACGTCAGACCATTCGAAGATTGCGACCCGGGCATGATCCAGAAGTTTTTTGAGGTCAACATCCTTGGCGCAATGTACGCGACACAAGAAGCCCTCCCCGCCCTGCGGGAAGCTGGCAACGGACACGTCATCAACATCAGTTCTACCTCAGGACTTCGGGGTTACCCCGGCAGCTCTGTTTACTGCGCGACCAAGTACGCCCTGCGTGGTTTTTCAGATGCTCTGCGTGAAGAGCTGCGCGAGGAGTCCATCCGCGTCACAACGGTCTACCCCGACAGCACAGACACAACGATATTTGATGGCGTCGACCTAGACATAGACCGCAGCACGATGGACTCACCGGAATCGGTGGCAGAGATCATTTGGAACGCGGCGCAAGCGGATGAGTGCGCGCCGGACATCAAAACACGGCCTGAGTAAAGGCTCCTCATTCCCCGACACCCACGCGGGAGACTGCACACAAAAATACGCCGGGCCGCTCTCTGTTTCGGAGAGCGGCCCGGCTGTCTCTTCCCTCGCGGGAGGAGTGTGGTGTTCAATTTATGGGACTAAGCTGCGGGAACCGCCTGCTCGATTTGCTGCAAAACCAGGTCGCCGGCCTGCCAGTACCAAGGCGGAGCGTCCTTGCCACCTGATGCAGGGATCAGGACCAAGGCCTTACGCCCACCTTCGAGCTTACAACCGAGGCGCTCAACCTCTTCGCAGCAATGGCGTTGCTCACGGCGCTCTAGTGCAAGTTGCGCGGTGGCTTCAAGAATACCGGCCTGGTCCCCGTCGGAAGCTTGGAGCGCCTCCACACGACGGTCAAGGCGGCGGATAGAACGGGCCCGGTCGATGTACTCAGCAGCAATACTGGAAAGCAATGGAATCAAGCGGGTCGCGGTGGCTTCGTTGTAGGTTCGTCTCATATCTACCCTCCTCATTGGGGCTACTGATATAGCGGTTTCAGGAGACTTGACCGAAGGCTAAATTTTCTAGATATACCCATCTCCAACAGAGGGGGAATCCGAGGTACCCTCTGCCCATGGATCACCCCATCCTGACCATCACCCACCGCATTGAATTTTCCGCGGCTCACCGCATGGACAATCCCAGCCTGAGTCCCGAGCGCAACCTGGAGATTTTTGGCCCCTGCAATCGTATCCACGGACACAACTATGTGGTGGAGGCCAGCCTGACGGGACCGGTGAACCCCGAAACCGGCATGGTGGCGAACCTGGTGGACCTGATGGGGATCATGCAGGAAGAGATCTTTGAGCAGCTCGACCACCAGTTCCTGAACGAGGTTTCCTGGCTAGGAAAAATCGTGGTCTCCGCCGAAACCTTGGCGGTAGCGATTTGGGAGCGACTTGCCGCCCGTGAGAAGGAGCTGGGTGCACCCCTCACCCTGGTGCGTGTTTTTGAATCCGAGGCAAACTCCGCAGAGTACCGCGGGCCTTCCCAAAACTGACCCTAGCTTCGGCTTCCGTCGCGACCGCCCTTGTCCGAGGGGCGCGAAGCCGGCTTCTTGGCCCTCGCCTTGCGACGGGTGTTGCCATCGGCGGGCTTGACCACGGGCTCGGGACGGGGCGCATCCTTGACCCTGCCCTCGGCCTTCTTGCCATCGGCGGGCTTAGCCTTCCGAGCGGGGCTGTCCCCTCCTGCCTTGCGCCGAGCTGGTGGCTTGGCAGCAGGGTTCTGCCCGGCCGGAGCATGCTTCGCCGCCGCCTGCTGCATGCGGCGCGTGAGGGCCTTGTGTAATTCGCGCGCCTCACCCGGAGTGAGTTTCCCAGCTTTAGCGAGGGCTGTGACCCGAGTGGTGGCCGACTGATGCAACAGACGTAGGTCCTCAACGTTGGTGGGCACGCCCTTGTTGGTGAGAAGCGCGAGGACATTCTTGGCCCCGTCAGCCGATACGCGCCCCACTTGGATCGCAGCCCGGAGCGACTTGATGGCCCCCTGGATCTCGGTTTCCGGTGAGGGTGTGGGCTTCTGGGCATCCTTGCGCCCTTGGTCTTTGGCCTTCTTGTCAGCACGCGCCTGATCGATGCGTGCTTGGTCCTTGGCCTTACTGTCAGTCCGCGCCTCATCGGCACGCCCCTGGTCCTTGGCCTTCTTGTCGGCGCGCGCCTG
Source organism: uncultured bacterium (assembly GCA_937910685.1). Taxonomy (GTDB): domain Bacteria; phylum Planctomycetota; class UBA1135; order UBA1135. The sequence goes on along the minus strand of CALEMP010000044.1, from coordinate 98 downwards.
ATCGATGCGCTCTTGGTCCTTGGCCTTCTTGTCGGCACGCGCTTGATCGATGCGCTCCTGGTCCTTGGCCTTACTGTCAGTCCGCGCCTCGTCGGCAC
>CALEMP010000043.1 GCA_937910685.1 uncultured bacterium | reverse complement strand
GTTCCAGCCGGCGATCACCCTTCCCACGGCGAATTCCGATGCGGTGCCGCGCTCGCGGGAGGAGTCAAAGACGCCACCGTCAACGGTCCAGCCAGTGTAGTGCACCAGGACCTTGTCGCCCAATGCAGGGGAAGCGTCCTGGCCTCCGGCCTTGAGCACGGAATACTGGAGTCCAGAGGGAAGGGTGACGATCTCGGTGTCAGCCGGGATTTTAGGATCTTCGAGTGTCGTCATGATTTCCGTCGAGGGAACGATGGTCGCGAGGCTGAGTAAGAACGCGGGCAGCAGGGTGTGAAGCATGGCTGGAAGGTGTGGTACTTGGTTTTGCCCAGGGAGGGCGATCGGGGGAGGGTAGCCCATGGGGAGCCCCCCTGGGCAGCGTGGGCTCCCCTGGGCCAAGGAAAAGGACCCGAGTCCGGGGGGGCCGACTCGACACCTTCGCCCCGGGGCTCTACCCTGCTGACCCATGTCCACCCGTCCGCGATCCCTTCTACCCATTTGGCTCCTTGGTCTGTCGGCGCTTGTGCTCCTGACTTTGGGGCAGGTGGCCATCGGCAGTACCGGGAGGAGCACCTGGGCCGAGGCACTGCAGGCAGTGGGGGGCGTGCTGGGCTGGGGAGACCCCTTGCCCGGTGCAGACCAAGCGATCCATGAGTTACGACTTTGGCGAGCCCTTTGCGCAAGCCTTGCGGGAGCGGCCTTGGCGATCTCGGGGGTTTACCTGCAGGGACTGTTTCGCAATCCGTTAGCGGCGCCGGGGGTGCTAGGTGTTTCTGCTGGAGCGACCTTGGGCGCCACCTTGGCGATCTTACTCGTGGGCGGATACGGACCCGAGTTGCTCCTGGAGGGCACGCGCAGCTGGACGCCCTACGCCCTTTCGTTTTGTTCATTCCTGGGCGCCGTGGCCACGGTGGCGTTGGTGTTGAGCATTGCCCGGGGACCAGGCCGATCGGATGCGGCGACTCTGATCTTGGTAGGGGTTGCGGTGAACGCGACCCTAGGGGGGATCTTTGTGGCGATCCAGGCGTTGGTGTTGGACGACTGGGCTGTGGCCCAAGCCATGTTGGCCTGGAACTTTGGCACCCTGCGGGACCGCGAACCGTACCACGTGGGAATGATTTTAGTGGGCTTGATCCCGGCTCTGCTCGTGATTCCCAGGGCAGCTTTTGCCCTGGATTTGTTCGCTGGAGGAGACACGGATGCTCGGCGTCTTGGTGTGTCCACACGGTCCATGCGCTGGATGGTGGTCGCCGTCGCCAGCGGAGCCACCGCTTGTGCTGTCTCGGCGGTGGGAGCCATTGGTTTCATCGGCTTGGTGGTGCCTCATATCACGCGCAGCCTGGTGGGGTCGGGTCACGCAAGGCTGCTGCCGGCTTCGGCCTTATTGGGTGCCCTGTTGTTGCCGACTCTGGACCTCTTGCAGTTAGGGTTGATGGGGCGCGCGGTCTTGCCTCCGGGAGCCTTGACAGCGCTCTTGGGAGGACCTTTCTTCCTGTTCATTTTGCTGACTCAAACCAGGGAGCGGTCGTGGTAGATCAGGGATCCAGCGGCGCGCCTCGGGTCCACGCCCGGGACTTGACCTTCGCCTACGAGCCAACGACCCCGGTGCTCGGTGGGGTCAGTCTGGACTTGAATGGTGGTGAGATGCTGTTCGTGTTGGGGGCCAATGGGTCGGGCAAAACGACCCTGCTGCATTTGCTTTCGGGTGGGCTCAAGCCCAACAGCGGTTCTGTTCAGCTTGCGGGCCAGGCTGCTGAGCTCCTGGCACCTAGGGAACTGGCCCGGCGCATGGCGGTGGTTCCCCAGAGTCTCGATGGGGTCAGCGGTGTGCACGTGTTGCGCTTTGTGATGGGCGGCCGGTATGCCCATGTGCCCACATGGGGTTCCCCCGGCGCAGAGGATGAAGCCGCCGTGCAGGAGGCCCTTGAGCAAGCCGATGCATCCCAGTTTCAAGATCGCATGATGGGGCAGCTTTCCAGCGGCCAGCGCCAACGGGTGTTGCTCGCCCGCGCCCTCGCCCAAAAGGCGCCGACTCTTTTGTTGGATGAACCCACCAATGCATTGGACCCGGAACACCAGGTGGCGGTGTTGGATCTGATTCAGCGCCAAGCCCAGTCTGGAACGGCGGTTTTAGTGGTGACCCATGACCTAAACCTGACCAGTCAATATGCCTCGCGGGTGTTGTTGCTGGCGGAGGGACAGGTTGCGGCTGAAGGCTCCCCCGAAGAGGTTCTACGCCCCGAGATACTCACCCCGGTTTATGGCTCGCGGCTTTGGTTCGGGGCCTTTCCCGATTCAGGTCGCCCGATTGTCTTGCCCCGTGGGCGCTAGAGATTCCCGTTCCGTGTCTAGTTGCGGATCAGGTTGAGTTCCCAGATCCGCTCGGCAAAAGCACTGGCAAGAACCCTCGCACCCTCGTCGGTTAGGTGCACTTCGCGGGTGAAGATGACCTCCGTTCCGCGTTCTTCTGCTTGACTCTCTAGGGCCAGCCGGGATTCGCATAGGTGGGCTCCCCGTTTTTCCGCCACCTGCCGAGTGATGGCCTCGATCTCATCGAGTCCCGCCCACTGCTGATGTTTGGACTGGGCTTGGATGTCCGTGCGTTTGCAGCCCTGGGTTCCGAACATGATCTGTGCTCCGTGTGCTTTGACCACAGCCTGCAGGGAAATCAGATTCCGTTGGACATTTTGAAAGCCCTGGGGCGGTGGCGTCTCGCGCCAGAACGGGTCCTTGTCATCGGCGCGATAGTTCTTGATGCCGTAGAAGCCGAGAGACTTTTGGCCGATGCCATAGTCTGACATGTACTTGCGCCAGATCAGATAGGACTGGCTGAGTTCGAGCAACGACTCACCGGGTGTGCGCACCAACCGTGGCCAGCCGAGGCGCCAATGGGTGTTGTCTGCTTGCGGGTCCCCGCCGCGAAGGTAGAGCGCGCATCGCATGTCGTTGATCGCGTGGTAGACGATCACCAGATCCGGTTGGTAATCCGCCACTCGAAGGGAGTAGTTGATCAGGCTCTCAAATGTGCTCCAGCCCATCAGGCCCCCATTGAGGACTTCGACCTTGGGCCCCTCCTTCTGATTGAGGATCGTCTCCAACTGGGCGGGCCAAGTGGCGGCGTCGCTGGTGGGAGTGCTGCCATAGGTGCTAGATCCCCCAAGGCACGCGATGCGAAACACCCCCGCTGCCTTTTCCTTGGCTGGCGCAGGATTCCGGAAGCCATTGGCGTCGTGGGACTTCTGACCATCCTTGCCGTCGGCTTCGCGACTCCAGTCAGGACGGGCCACATAGGCCAAGTAGGGGTGCCCAATCGTGCGCAGATGGCTATCCGCCTCGGCCTGGCTTGGGTTGAGGTCTTCCTGTGTCAAGCCTGGCACGGGGATGATGCGCGTGCCTAGTTCCAGGAACAGCAACGACAGTAACAGGGAAGCGCCAATCACACGGACGATGCGCCTTGCCTTTTCCGACCTGGTGCTTATCTCTTTGCTGCTCATCTGTTCTGCTTGGCGATGGCTGGCCTCGGGCGCGGGGCCCATGGACTAGCCCATGATGTGGAAGCCCGCATCCACGAAGATCACCGTTCCGGTGATGCCTCGTGATTGGGGGCCACAGAGGAATTGGCAGGTGTCGCCCACTTCCTCGGAGGTCACATTGCGCCGGAGGGGAGCCTTGCCTTCGATGCTTGCCAAAAGCTCTGAAAAGTTGCCCACTCCTGCGGCGGAAAGAGTCTTGATCGGGCCCGCACTGATGGCGTTGACCCGAATGCCCCGGGGGCCGAGGTCAGCAGCAAGGTAACGCACGCTGGCTTCGAGGGCGGCCTTGGCGATGCCCATCACGTTGTAGTTGGGTATCACCCGCTCCGACCCAAGATAGGACAGGGTCACGATGGACCCTTCCTTGTCTTTCATCAGGGGCAGGGCGCGGCGTGCCACGGCGGTTAGGGAGTACGCCGAAACCTCGTGGGCCAGCATGTAGCCCTCCTTGGTGGTTTCAAAAAAGTTCCCCTGCAACTCTTCGCGTTTCGCATAGGCGATCGCGTGGACAAGCGCATCGAGGCCACCCAGTTCATTGCCGATGGTTTCGAAAGCCGAGTCGATTTCCTCCGGCTTGGTCACATCGCACGGCACGCAAATCGAGCCGGGAAGTTGCTCAGCCAAGTCGCGCACGTTTTTTTCCAAACGCTCACTGGCGTAGGTCAGTGCGACGCGCATGCCTGCGTTCGAGAGCGAGCGGGCGCAGCCCCAAGCGAGGGAGCGCTTGTTAGCGACGCCCAAAACCAAACCAGTCTTACCTTCTAGAATATTCGTCAAGTGGAGTTCTCCGAGGGCAGAAGATAAGCATTTGGGTCCGCAAGGTCGAGGCTGGGGCTTGAAGAGGTCGGCGTTCTGCTTCTAGGGGGAAGTCCTAGGAATCCGAGGTTTGACCCCATGGGTGAGCCGGACATGGGCCTAGAGGGGCAGGATGTTGCAAAGATCCACAGGGTGACCCTTGCCCTCGGGCCCCGTAGCCCAATAGGGAGTCCTAGTCTAGAGGTGCTTCGAGACGCCTCGCCCGTGTCGCTTCCCATCGAAAGCCCCCTCCTCAATGACCCCTAGGCCTGATCGTAACGAGCCCCAAAAATCGTCAACCAATCTCGCCCAAGCCGAGGAGTCCGTCCCCGGTTGGCTTTCCCTGCGGGGCACCCCGCGCCAGGTTCTGCGCCGCCTGCAGAGCGGCGACCCCCTGCATCTGCACCGTTTGGTGCGCTCGTATATGGACGAGTACACCCTGCTGCTGGACTCCGAGGTCGTGCACGACGAGGTCTGCGTGGCGATCGCCGAGTCCGCCGGGCTGGACAGGTACTCCGATTCCGAGGAGTTTCTGCTCGAGATCATCGGCCAGGTCGTGGAGGACATTTCGGGGGAGAGCCGCAAGCCCATCGGCTCTTGGTGTGCGGCCTGGAAGGACTTGGGCATGAAGCCGGAAGTTTGTTGGCGAGCGGTGGAGTTAATCAACCGCTTGGAGCCCCTAGAGCGTGAGGTGGTGCACCGAGCTTTGCTCGATGGCGAGGCCTTTGAGGATCTGGTGGCGGACATTCCCCTCAATCGTTTTGAAACCCAGATTATTCTGCGCGATGTGGCTCGTGCCCTGGGAGAACTGGGCGACCCTAACTTGCCGGTTGCGGAGAGTTCGGAGTGAGCCACCACCGGGAGAACTTGTTGGCTTCATTCGGCGAGCCGGATGAAAGCGCCTTTGCCAGAGCGCAAGAAATCTTGAGCGCAATACGCACGGTGCGTTCCTTGACGGTGCGCCTCTTGGACATTCCGGCACCTCCGCGGGATATGGGGCGCGTGCTGGAAGATCACCTTGAGGGGCGTAGGTTGCAGGCGGCGGAAGACCTCATGCGCCACTTGGTTGGTGGCTTGCAACACGAAGACGCAGTGCTGTTCGTGGGAGTCCCCGCCCTCAGTTGGCATGAGGGTTGGGCACAGTGGGCCGTGGACCCCAAGGTCTCGATCCATCAACCTGGACTGGGGGAGACCTATTTGGAATTGGGCAATCGACTGGTGGAGGAATCCTGCAACATGGGGATGCACAAGGACCGCGCGGCTATCTGGCGAGCTCGGCTGGAGTTTGCTCTAGATCATCACGATCGTGGTCGGGAGATTTTGGAAAGCTTGCTCATTCACAGGGGGCCGTTCACGAATCAAGCGCGCCTGGAACTGGCCGCGTACGAGTTGGAAAGAGGACAGCCGTTGGCTTGCCTGCAGCACCTTCGAAACGCTGGGGGTATCCCTGGGGTGGCTCGCCTGACTGCCTGGTCCCGGGCCGTGCTCGGGCAACCGAACGGGGACGCCAAGCCCATGCAGTCCGACCCTTGGCCGGTGCCGATGTTCCTGGTGGCCCTTCGGGAGCGCAAGGGGGATTTGGCCACTGACCTTGGAGGACCACCTCGGGAAGCCGGATTCTTGATGCGTTCAAGCCCCGAGCTTCTGAGGGACAGGGGCGAATTGGGTGCCCTGGTGCTCAGCGTGCATTCCCTGCATGATGGTCAGTCGTACTTGGAATTTGCCGACGTGGACCCCGCTGTACAGACCGATCTTGCAGCTTGGGGAACAGCACGCCGCAGCGCTTGGCGTCGCGGCGGCGACCCGGCCCAGGAAGCGATGGAAGAGGGCGTGGTTGCCTTTGATCATCGGCAGGACTTTAAACCCTCTGCGGCTCTGCATCCCGATACCCGTTCCATCAGCGTCGTACCGATCGTAGCTGAAAACCTTGAACTCTGCGGCTGGTTGCACCTGGAATGGCCCCATGCGCCCGGCGTTTGCGTCCGTCGTCTGGAACGCCTCGCAGGTCCTTGGGCCGAACGCATGTTCTTGCCCTCGTCCGAAAAGCCCATGGACAGGGACTTGCCTTTGCCGAAGGAATCAACTGAAACCACCTTGTCCGATGCGGATCTGCACGCGCCATTCCACGAGTTGATGAAGGCCACCGACCGGCGTCTGGGCCGGCGTCGATGGTTTGGATACGTTCTAGAAAACCAGGAGCCCAAGCTCGTGGCCAGCGATGGAAAGGCCTTAGCCCTCAAGGGCGAGTGGCAAGGGCAGGCGCGGATCCTCGCGCGTGCGCAACGCTTGGGAGGGATTTGTACTTTTGAAGGCGCGGACCCCGAACTTTCGATTCACAAGGACTCCTATGAAGGCCTCGCCCTGCCCCTCAAGCGTGGAAATCTTCTGATGGGATTCTTCTGCCTAGAGGCAATGCGCCCGAACGAGCTTGACGAGGGGTTGTTGTCCCTGGTGACCGAGCATGGCCCCGCTACGGCTCGTGCTCTTGAGGCCGTTTGCTTTGGCCGCTTGCATCGGGAACGCTTTCACCGGCCCTTGTATCTGCCCGTCCATATACCCAGTTTCGCCAATACGCTTGAGCGGGTCGTGAAGGCGTCCACCAGTAAGGGGCCGATTTTGTTGGTGGGCCCCGCTGGCTGTGGCAAGGCGACCCTTTCCCGTTGGGGTTTTTACCTACGCGGGCTGGGAGTAGCACGGCGCATGGACGGACGCAATTTTGGGCGTACCGAGGACAGTGCCGAGCCGATCTTTTTGACCGAGCCAGAGTTTCTGTCCAGGTCCGGACAGGCCCTCCTGCTGGAGATGATTCGTGACGGAGAGGGTCGCAAACTGATCTTATCCACCAACAGTGATCCGACCCGTTGGAAGTGGAATTCGGACCTGCTTGACGCGGTCTTGCACTGCCGGGTGGACGTGGCTGGCTTGAGGGAGCGCCCCGCGGAGGTCTTTGCTTGGATTCCTGGCTTACTCAAGATGCATGGTCAAGAGGAGGCCTGCGATCCGCCGCACCTCAGCAAAGACGCTCTTGCTTGCCTCTGGCGTTTGCCCTGGAAGGGGGGGATCCGCCAACTTAGCGAAGCCATGGCAACCTTGGTGATCCAGGCCAATGGGATTGATTTGGATCTGGAAGAGACCATGGATTTGCTTGAGCCCCTGGGCATTCTCCGGGAGGGCAAATTGCCGATTGATAAGCGCAGTGATCTGGCGCTGAGGGCAGCTGCTGCGGAGTGCCGCACCCAGACCGGCCGGGTGAATGCCGCGGCGGTTTCGCGCCTGATGAATTGGGACAAGCAGACGGTGGCGCGTCGGCTGAAGACGATCGGGATCGGGTGACCCAGATTGCTGTCCTCGAGCTGGCGAGGGGCCGCTTCGGGTGTGGACGAGTAAAAAGGGTCGCCGGCAATGATGCCGACGACCCTTACCTCTTTACAGAAGGCCTCAATTCACTCCCACGGCCCCCCCGGGCGTGAGTGTGAGTTGGGGGGCCAAACGGCCCTGAGCCTTTCAACGGCATTCGGGGGCAGTATCTGTAGGGAAGGGTTCTGTTAGGGCGAGCATTCCTATGAATGGGACACTATTCTCTGCGGCCCGTGAATACCTCCGACTACGACTTCTTTTTACCACCGGATCGGATCGCCCAGACTGCGGTGGAACCGAGAGATTCAGCGCGCCTCTTGGTGCACCGGGTCATGTCGGATGAAACCCAGCATGGCCATGTGCGGGATTTAGGCGACTCGTTGGAAGACGGGGATCTCTTGGTGGTCAATAACAGTCGTGTTCGACACGCACGGTTAATGGCTCGCCGTTCCAGCGGAGGTCGGGTGGAGTTGCTGTTCCTTGAGACGGTTGGCGAACCTTCGGGCGCTTGGCGCGTGCTGGTCCGACCGGGAAAGAAACAGCGGCCGGGCGATCTTTTGGTCGTGGGGGAAGGGCTTGGGGTGCGGCTTCTCGAGCGTGAGATCGGAGCCGATGGGGAACCGCTTTCCACCTGGATCGCGGCCATGGAGGGGGCCGAGGCCGAGGCCCGGTCGGATGAAGCGTTGCTCGAGACCTTTGGTCAAGTTCCCCTGCCGCCCTACATCGAGCGCGAGCCGGATGACCCGCGCCTCAAGCAGGACGCCCTTCGCTATCAGACGGTCTACGCTGCGCAGACCGGTTCGGTGGCGGCGCCCACCGCGGGCTTGCATTTCACCCCAGAGTTGTTGGCGCGTCTGGAATCCCGTGGGGTGCGGCGAGCGGAGGTGACCTTGCACGTGGGCCTGGGCACCTTTCAGCCGGTGCAGGTGGAGGACCCGGAGGAGCACAAGATGCACGCGGAGACCTACTCATTGCCCCAGCGAACGGCGGATTTGGTTTCCGAAACCCGCCAGCGTGGTGGTCGCGTGATTTGCGTGGGCACCACCGCTGCACGGGTCCTTGAGACCTGTGCTCAGCCTGGTGGTTTAGTGGCGCCGGGGGCTGGGGAGACGCGCATTTTCTTGCGCCCGCCCCATGGGCCAAGGGTGGCGGATGCTCTCTTGACGAATTTCCACCTGCCGCGCACCAGCCTGCTGATGCTGGTGGCCTCGTTCATCGGAACCCAGCGTATGTTGCGCCTGTACGCCGAAGCGATCGAGGCCGAGTATCGCTTCTATAGCTATGGGGACACCATGTTGTTGTTTGGTGTCCGGCGCGAGGATTGACTAGCACGGATCAAGTAGGGCTCTGATGGCTTTCGCCGCAGCACCCGGGTCTTCAGCTTCCATGATCGCCGAAGCCACTGCTGCCCTTCCTATCTGGGACAGAGTAGCCGCGCAGGTCACATCGATGCCCCCGATGGGGAACATGGGGCGCGTGGTTGCGGCGGCTGCAATCCAAGCCCGGTCCGGGCCCAGGGCGGGCCCGGTGTCTTTGGTGGACGTTGAGAAGATCGGACCAAAGCCCAAGTAGTCCACGGGTTCATCCCAAGCGGCAGCGACCTGTTCGGTTGTGTGGGTTGAAAGACCGATCAAGGGCTCGGCGCCAAGAAACTCTCGGGCATCTCGTGCGGGACAATCGTCCTGGCCCAAGTGAACTCCGGCGCAACCCTCGTCCTGCAATAGGGCGGCCACGTCCACATGATCGTTGACCATCACTAGAGGGGCATTTTCTCCTGCGCTTGCTGTGAGCTCCAGTACCGCTCGCGTCCAATCCCGCGCGAGGGCCGAGGCGGAGGTTTCTTGACCCAGGCGTTTAGGGCGCACCTGGACCAGGTCCACATGGGGCAGGGCTTTTTCCAGGGCGGCCAGGCCCAGGGTCAGGGAGTTCGGCGAAAAAACCAGCAGCAAGCGGGCGCGGTCCAATCGCTGGCGCAGAGTGAAATGGTCGAGGGTGGGCATGGTGATGGGGACTGAGGGGTGCCCCGAGGCCGGTTGTACCTGCCTTGTGGAGCCTCAGAACGGGACTTAAGTGTGCTCAATTGTTCGGGCTTTTTCTGAGGGCGAGCTTTCTCGTCTCAGAATAGGGGGCAGGCTCCCAGAGAATATGGGAAGGCCCCCCGGGATTTTCATCCTTGGGTTAACCTTTATTCGGCAACCCCCAGTTCCGCTGCGGCTAGAGGGGGCGGCGTTCCATTGGGGGGCGTCCGGTTGTTGCCCGTTTCACGTTTCTTCCTGTACTGCGCACTGCGGCTGCCTATTTTGACTTCAACCCTATCGTGGGTTGCTCCATTAAGGACTCTCATCACCCATGCGACTGATTCTCACCGTCCTGTCCCGTTCCGCCCTCTCCGTCTGCGTCATAGCCCCCGCCTTGACCCAGCAGTTTGTGCACCAGAATAATCTGCTCCCCGGGCCCCATCGCTGGACCGAAGGCGTGACTGCGGAAGACGTGGATTTGGATGGGGACTTAGACCTCATGTTCGCCGAGGGAGACGGATTTACCTCCGCCGGAGCCCAGCGTCAATGTCGCCTGCTGATCAATCAGTTCGTTCCCACCGGGAACCTGACCTTCACCGATGAGAGCGTTGCGCGTCTCGGTACGCGCCTTGCCAATGGCAAGAACGTGATCAGCGGGGACGTGAATGGCGATGGTTGGCCGGACCTCTTGTACGTCAATGCCTTCAATACTCAGGTGCCTTACCTGTTCATCAACCGTGGAGCGAGTCAACCCGGTTTCTTCGACATGCAGAGCGCGACCCGTGGTTTGACCGAGGTCTACAACGGCGGGGGCGCGGCCTTTGGTGATTTGGACGACGACGGAGACCTAGACCTGATCATCAGTGATTCCGGCAGCAGTTACCTCGGGGGCGGCGGCGGACGACCGCGCATGTTCCGCAATGATGGCAACGGGTTCTTCACGGAAGACGCGGCCAGCCTCAATGCGCCCCTCAAGAAAGCCCAGATGGATGTTCAGCTTGTGGACCTGGACGGGGACTTTGACTTGGATTTCTTTGGGCCCAATCGCTCCTCGAACACCGGCGGGAACCATTACCTGATGCTGAACGATGGCACGGGTGTGTTCACCAATGTCTCCAATACACTTCCCGGGAACTCTTCCACTGTCTACGAAGCGGAAGTTGGGGACTTGGACGGGGACACGGACATCGACATGTTCTTCGTAAGCCTCTCGGGCTTCAACGAAGGTCACATTGAAAACACCAACCCCCTTGGGAATCCTCCCACTTGGTCTCTGGGAGGCAGCTTGTCTGGTTCCGGCGATGACAACGAGGTTGTGTTGATCGACTATGACAACGACTCTGATTATGACGCTCTGATCGGATCCCTTGGCAGTCGCGAGTACCTTTGGCGCAACAACGGCTTCCTGAGTTGGAGCAACGCTGCTAGCCAGATCCAAGCGGTTTCCGATTCGACCTTGGACGCCACCGTGGCGGACCTAGACAACGATGGGGACTATGATTTGATCACCGCCCAGGGCGAGTCGAACTCGGCTCAGTGGCGCAGCAAGGTTTACCTGAACACCGGTTCCGCAGATACTTTGCCTCCGGTGTTGGTGGCTACGGATTTGCCCAACGCATCCTTCCCCGGTTGGCCCGCGGTGTTTCATGTGAAGGTCAAGGATCAAGTGATCGACGATGGAGTCAACTACGTAAGCGCTCGTGGACTTGCGGCGCCGCTGAATGGTCCTGGCCCTTTGGTCAGCCTGCAGCCGTCCGGATTCTCGGTGCCTCAAGTGACCCTTGGTGCGGGTCAAACCCTGCTGCTGCAAAACGGTACGGCCAGCACCCAGGAATTCCATCTCTTGGGTTCATTCACCGACACGATCACTCTCGTGGCCGGAGCAACCACCGAACGCATCCTGCTATCGAGCGGACCCTGGAGCTTGTTGGCCGTTTCAACCGGCGCGCAGGTCATCGTCAATGTGACTCCCGCCTCCTCAGCCATCGAAGTGTTGGCCCAAGGAGGCCAGCAGTACCGATTCTCCGTGGACCCGGTCCTCGGCGGAACCACCGGGCTCTGGGCCGTGGAGTGCGTCTTCACTGATTGGGCGGGCAACACCAGTGTGCTCACCGATAACTTTGTCGCCCCCGGTCCCCTCGGAACCAACTACTGCTCCCCCGCCGTCCAAAACTCCAGTGGCCAACCGGGCAGCATCTCAGCCATAGGCAGCCTTACTGTGGCGGATCAAAACTTGACCCTCATGGCGAGCCAATTGCCCCCTGGGAAGTTTGGCTATTTTCTAGTCAGTGCGAACCAGGGACTCATCGTGGGCCCCGGGGGTTCTCAAGGGAATCTCTGCCTAGGCTCACCCATCGGCCGTTTCGTGAGTCAAGTACAGAACTCCGGCCCTACAGGGAGCTTCTCGATCGTAGTGAATATGAACTCTCTGCCGACCGCACCCCCGGTTGCGATTCTGCCCGGGGATACATGGAACTTCACCACCTGGTATAGGGACGTGAACCCTGGGTCGACGAGTAATTTCACGGACGGCCTGCAGCTCGACTTCCAGTGAGAGGGGCCGGGCATTTGGGCGAATGCCCATGTGGTAGGGCGTCCTGAGGCTTGGAGTCTGCAAGCCACTCGATCCCTGCGGTTCCGTTCTTGTCCGACCGTAAGGCGTGAGGCCGCGAGATGCGGTTCATGCTTTTGTATACAACCCACGCAGCTTGGCGGAATCTTGGGACGAAAGAGGGCCTTACCAAGTTTCGGGGTGGGGGAGGAACTTGAGGGCGGTAGGCTGGGGCTTATGGGTTTTCTGCTGATGTTGGCTGTTGGAGGGCTGCTCCCTGGTGGGGGGATGGGCGATTGGTTCGTTGATGTGACGGACGCGGTTTTGCCGGGAGTCGAGGTGACTTGTGGGACGGCGGGTCGCGATTGGATTTTGGAAGTGAATGGGGGCGGGTTGGCGCTGGTTGACTTGAATCGAGATGGGCATTTGGATTTGGTCGTGGTGGATGGTTCCACAGCGAAGAGGGTGCTGGCGGGCGAGAAGGGGCTACCGCCGCGAGTGTTCTTGGGGACGGAAGATGGGGCATTTGTTCGCGGGGGCAAGGCTTGGGAAATGGCAGGCGACGGATGGGGCACTGGCTGTGCAGTGGGTGATGTGGATGGGGATGGGTGGAGTGATTTAGTCGTGACCCAGTGGGGGCAGGTGCGGTTGTTTCATAACCTGCAGGGCGCGGGGTTTGAGGAACGGACAAAGCAGGCGGGGTTGCCCCAGGAGGGTTGGCATACGAGCGCGGCGTTCTTGGATTTTGATGGGGATGGGCGACAGGATTTGTTCCTTGTGCGGTACTTAGAGTTTGATTTTGCGGTGCACAAACCTCGGGGAGAGGCGGGCGCCCAGTGGAAGGGGCAGATGGTGATGGCGGGGCCAGAGGGCTTTTTGGCCCAGGAGGATTTGCTTTTCCGGGGACTGGGGAATGGGCATTTTGAACCTGCGGGCCTAGGTGCGAGCGCGCCAAGCACCTCCGCGCCAAGCACCTCCGAGCCGGAGACTGAAACCGGTCAGGGGGAGAAAACGACGCAGCCCAAAAGCCCCACAGCAAGCGCAGGTCTTGGCCCAGCGCCAGCGGCTTTTGGCTTGGGGGTCGTGACCCTTGACATCAATCAGGATGGGCGCCTGGATCTCTATGTGTCGAATGACTCCCACCCCAATCATCTTTGGGTGGCTCAGGAAGAGGGCGGATTTCTTGAGCAGGCCTTTGAGTGGGGGCTCGGCTATGGGGCAAATGGGCGCGAGCAAGCGGGGATGGGGATTGCTTGCGCGGACTTGAATGGGGATGGGCGACCGGCCTTGCTGGTGACGAATTTTTCGGGCGAGCCCAATGCGCTCTATTTACCGGCGCGCAGGAAAGGAGCTTATCGCGAACGGTCGAGTCGGGCCGGGATCGGGGGTGCGAGTTTGACTTACCTTGGTTGGGGCACGGGTTTCTTTGATGGGGACTTGGATGGGGAACTCGACGCCTTTGTGCTCAATGGGCACGTCTATCCCCAGGCGGATGGAGCCGGCAGCGACACCACCTATGGGCAGCAGGACCATCTCTATGTGGGCGAGGGCACGGGATTTAGTGCGCGGCCGTTGATCTCCGGCCAGAGCTTCGTTTCCCGGGCCGGCGTGGCTGGGGACTTAGATGGGGATGGGGATCAGGACTTGGTGGTCTTGACTTTGGATGGGGGTGTGCGCGTGCTGCGGAACGAGGCTCCGCGGGTTGGCAGAGCATTGGTGGTGCAGTTGATCGCCCGTGAAGGGGACCGGGATGCTCCGGGGGCACGCTTGGAGTTGATCTGTGGCGAGCAACGAAGCACAAGGTTGGTCAGCACCGCGGGCGGCTTTCAGGGATCGCAACCCTCAGAAGTTCACTTCGCCATGCCCAAGGACGCAAACAGCTGGCTCTTAAAAGTGTTTTGGCCCGGCGGGGGCACCAGCGAGGTCTTGGGCCGGGTTTCAGGCGAGGACAATGGGCGTCAACTGGTGCGCGTGGAGCAGGGCTCATGAGGGGCGCGCAGAAGTTCTTGTTGGTGGGGATACTGTTCACGCAGTTAGGTCTTGCTCAAAGCCCGCAGGTTCCGGTCCTGGATGTGGGGACTCGATCCCGCATGGCCTTGACACTCTCGATGGAGAACTTGCCCCAGGCAGAGGCTGCTGCCTACGAGGATTGGAATGAGGCCGCAGGGATCAACCCCGCTGTGCAAGAGGCTTATCTACTGGCCCTACAAGCCTGGCGTCAAGAGGACTTTCCGGGGGTGGTCATGGCTCTCGTGCCGGCGCTCCAAAGTGTGCCGGATTATCCCGCGTGTTTGCACCTGTTGGGGCACGCGCAGTTTCGTATGCGGCGGCATGAGCAGTGTGCCTTGGTGCTTACGCGGTTGGTTCGGGTTGCGCCCCAACTGGTGGGACGCACCCGGCACCTAGGGCATTCCTTGGCCCAGGTCGGGCGTGTTACGGAGGCTCTTGCGCACTATGACCAGGTGTTGGATGCGGCGCCCGAGGATGTTCAGGCCCGGCGTGGGCGGGCGGTTGCCCATTGGCGCGCGGGACACAGCGCAGAAGCATTGGAGGATCTTTCCAAGGTCGTGCAGAGCGATCCCAGCTTGGGCGAGGCTTGGCAATTGCGGGCGACCATTTGGTACGACTTGGAAGAGCTGCAGAAGGCCCAGGTGGCCGTGAAGCGCGCGCGATCCCTGCGCCCGCGTGATCCCGAACCCGCCTTTTTGCTAGCGCGCATTTTGGCGGAGCTGGGCCAGAAAGATCAGGCCCGTTCGATGGAGCAGACCTTCAAGGAACTCGAACGCCAGCGTGCGTTGTTGCGGCCCATCGAAGGCCTGCTGTTGATCGACCCCTGGAATTTGGAACTCTTGACGCGCCTGGTGAAGACTCAGAAGGCGGCGGGTGACAGGGCTGCGGTGGCCGGTGGGCTCATGCGATTGGGCCGGGCGGCGCGCTTAGGGAAGGACGCAAAGGTGCTCGCCTGGGTTGCTGAGCAACAAGAGCAAAATTCCGCGCGCTGACCAAACGAAAGGCGCGCGGTGCCGGCTGAATGCTCACCGGGCTGGTTCAAATTGACGCTCAGGCGGATTCGCGCTGATCATCGGGGAGATCACCCTCTGTATCCACGTGAGGTTCCATGGCCTCCTCGGCTTGGGCATCGAAGATCGCCGCGGCATTCCCGGTGTTCTTCACCTTGCGTCCATTCCGGGGCCGGTTATCGAGGCCGTTCTGGAAGCGATTCCAGTCTTCCTCGGAGAAGAGCCTTACTTTTGATCCGCATTGCACGCAGTAGCTGCGGTCCATACCGGCCAGGTAGGCAACATAGTCGTCGCAGGCTGTGCAGAATTTTCGGTCGTCGTAGAAACTGTTGGGGCTCATGGAATGAAGCGGTAGGGGTGAAGGAGTGAGGTCTGATGATTCGTCGACCCACACCAGCGGGAACCTTGCCCGACCCGATCGCCATTCTTTGATATGCAACAAAATGAGGCGCAAATAAGTGCGCCTATGGCTTGATTTGAGAAGCCCTAGCCCTCTAGCTCGAGGGATCGCTCCATGGCCGCTTTTGCGCCTGGATCGCTTTCTCGGGCGACTGCCTGGGCCACACTGGCTTGTACCCCGTGGTCTTTCCCATGCCCCCGCAGCAATGCCCAAGCAGC
The DNA here is from genome assembly GCA_937910685.1 of uncultured bacterium. GTDB lineage: Bacteria > Planctomycetota > UBA1135 > UBA1135. The sequence continues at coordinate 5,657 of CALEMP010000043.1, read as the reverse complement.
GGACTCTCTCACCTTGGGACTGGGATCCTGTTCGAGTGCGGACTGCAGAGCCCCGCGCCCCTCTTCCTGGGGATGGTTGCCCAACACCAGGGCAGAGTTCGCGGACAAACCCTCGCGCCCCGCTCGCCGCACTGCCATACCCGAAAACTGCTGCTTGAACACTTCGGGATCAGGATCGAGCCGAAGCCAATCCACCAAGCTGGACTCGGCGATTTCGGGCCTCACGGGAAAGCGCTCTTCGGTGGAGGGCAGGCCCGTACCCCAGGGGCAGACCTCGCTGCAGATATCGCAACCAAACACCCACTCCCCTAAGTCCCGGCGCAATTCATGGGGCACGCTGCCCCGTTGTTCGATGGTGGCCCAGGACAGGCAGAGGCGCGCGTCGAGCTCGCCCGGACTCACCAACGCCCCAGTGGGGCAGGCGTCCAAACAGGCGGTGCAGGTTCCGCAGGAACCCGCGGGCATTTGAGCCGGCGTGGGTTCCAGCTCGATTTCCAGAACCAGCTCCCCCAGGAAGAACCAGGGTCCGAAGCGCGGGTGCAGCAAGTTGGCGGCCTTGGAGGCAAACCCCAGCCCTGCTTCCTCCGCGTGGCTGCGCTCCATCAGAGGCACCGCGTCCACCGCGCTGCGGGCCCCCTCGATCAGGCCTGCCGCCACCATTTGCTTCGCCAGTCGCTTGAGGCGCTTGCCCATCCAATTGTGATAGTCCCGGCCCGCGGCGTAGCGCGCCACCCGACCTCCTCCCTGGAGCTCCAGGGGCGGCCTGGAATGGGAGACCCCGACCATCAGCAGGGTCTTTCCCTCGGACATGAAGCGCGTCGGGTCCTCGATCAGGGGGCGGTTGGTCTCCATCCAGCCCATGGAGGCGTGCCGGCCCTGGTCGATCCAGGCGCCGTACTGCTGGGATCTACTTGGGGTCCGAAAAGGCGCCAATCCGGCCAAATCGAACCCAATGTCGAGGGCCATTCCGAGGATGTTCTCTGCTTGAGACATGCGGCCAATCTTGCCCTTCTGAGGCCCTTTTGACCAAATAAAAACCATCTCCTAAGTCCTTATGGAGCAATGGTTTAGTGCATGGGCGCACCCCACGGCTGGTTTTCCCCTCGGCGGGACGTGGCAATCTGGAAACCAACTTCTATTTAGGAGCTAAGATGATGGCTGGCTGTCGGATTCCCCCCTCCGACAACTCTGGTATTTCCGACTCCCCTTGAGAGATCCCAGAGTTGCAGCTCAACTCTTCTTCTGTCATGCAATCCCAGGACACCCTTCTCGTCAGTCCCCTGACTGGCTCCGACGGCCGCGAGCGGCTGCTAGGGAGGATCAAGGATCTGGGTCGCGAGGTCGCCCGCGCAGAAGTTCGACGCATCGCCGAAATCTTGGGTGATGAGGAAAGAACCCTCGACGAGGTGCGCGATGCGGTTTCCACCCGTCTGATGGAGGCCTTCAAGGGCGAGCGTGCCCGGGGCCCCTTCGGCCTGCTCTACGAGCTCAACGCCAGCCACCTGGTGATCCAAGTGGCAGCCCGACTCCGGCGCTATTCCAGCCAAGCAGACCCCCTTGATGTGCTGCAAGAGGTCTTCTTTAACGTCTACCGCTATCCCCACCGCTTCGATTCCACCCGGGACGATGCTTTCAGGGTGTGGTCGGCGATGATCGTGCGTAACACGGTTCTCAAGCATTTGCGGTCCCAAGGTCGCGGCGGCCGCCAAGAGATCCCCTTCGAGGATCTTTCCGATCAACCCACCGATGGCCAACTGACCCCTGTTCAAGGTGCTATCCACGCAGAAGACCGAGAGAAATGCGCCGAGGTCTACGTCACTTACCTGACGCTTTACATGACCTTCTACCAGATGCTGGGCGAGCGCGAGCAACGGGCTCTTACCTTGGTCGAGGTGGACGGGGCTAGCTATCGCGATGCGGCTGCCGACCTTGGCATTCGCCTCGAGAATTTGAAGATGGTCATCTTCCGCGCACGGCGGAAAATCCACCGGGCCATGCGTCGTACATTTGACGGCTTGCCCCACGATTGTCGCCCGGCCCGCGAACCGAGCGAAGAAGCCCGCCTGTCCCCCAATGGGTGTGACGTGGAGTTTGGCGACATCAATCAGAAGGCCACTCAAAGCAGCAATACAGAACAGAACCACATAGAAGAAAGCAGCACGGAGGATAAATCATGAGTTCCTTTAAAGAGTTTGGTGCCCAAGGCCCCCCCGAGGGTTTCGAGGATTGGGAAGCAGGAGTCGACGGGCAACCCCTCAGCGATTCCCAATTAGCCCTGCAGCAGGACCTGTCTAGTCTCGCCGATGGCGAGTTGGACGAGGGCCGTGCAGCCGGCGTGATGCTCCGGCTTGAGTCGGACTCCGACGCTTCGGCTTTCTTCGATGACCTCACCCGTTGCGCCAAGATGCACCGGGACATGACCGACCCCGATCGGCTGATGGCCCACATGGCCGCGATGACTGGTGCCTCGAACCTGTGCACCGACCTGGAAAACCGTCTGGCCACGATCTTCTATCAGCTTGGCAAGGCCTATCTCTTGGCCGCTCTCGATCCCGACCGGGTGGTGGAGCGCGTGTTTGAAACCGCCGTGCCCGTGGAGCAAACCCGGGTTCAGGGCCGTGGATTCGTTGATGGGGTGCTGCTTTCCTCCGACGAAGAGCCCATCGCAGACCTGGGTTCCGATGTGAGGCGCGGTGATGTGGGGCGCGGTGGAGTGGACTGGGAAAATGCCCGGTCCATGCTCAATGGCCGTCTCGAACGCATTGAAGAGCCCCTGGAGAAAGCCCGTCGGCTTCTCGAGCAAGCCCTCAGCGTGGCTCCCGACCACGAGGAAGCCCAATTCTACCGGGCCTACCTCGATGCGGAACAGGGCCGCAAGTTGCTGGCCCGGGAGCGCTGGGCCCAATTGTTTGATACCGCACTACTTTCTGCGAACCGTGGCCACGCGGCCATCCAGATCGGCCGCCTGCACCAGGGCGAGGGCAACCACAGGGAAGCCCTGCGCTGGTACCGCTGGATCTTGATCAGTGGACTTTTCAAGCAAGATGAGCGGTTTTGGGTCGTGCGCTTCAATATCGCCATGACCTACCTAGAGATGGGTGACCACGATCGCTGCCTGGACTACTTCAAGGGTCTGATCGATTCTCAACCCCAACACGTGGCCGAAATGGCCCACATGGCGTCCCAGGCCCCGTTGCTTCAGAAAGTCCTCCAACAGCGACCCAGCTTCGCCAATGACCTGATCAGCCGTTGTCCCGAATTATTTTCCAACCCGGCCGCCTAGGAACCCCCCAGCGAGCCACCTGGTCCCCAATCCAATCCCCTTCATCAGAGTCCGAAACTTCAAACCTTGAGCCTGAACCACGCGTTCGGCAAAACCAAAAACTAGAGGGAGCAATCCCATGAAACTTAACCTTCTCGCCAAACCAATTCTTCTCAGTGCTGCCATCACGGTGGGTCTACTGACCTTGCCCACAGCCAGAGGCCTTGCGCCCCTGGGCGGTGGCAACAGCGTGGGCACAATGCCCGTTATGGGCGGTGGGCCCGTGGCGCCGGCACCCCTGCGCGTTGACCAGAACTTTTTCCTTGCGGGCCCCCAAGAGGCGGTGCTCAACGCGGTGCTCGACTTCCGCGACCAAGGAGCCAACTTTTACCTAGGCCGCAACCCGGCCCTGCAGGGGCAGTGGATCCTTGAGATCCGCGGAGACTTCGAAATCGTCATCGATTCGGCCTACCTGCAGTCCGGTGTGGTGCAGGTGGGGATCCTCTCCAGTCAACTGGACAGCATGTTGGCCTCTTTCCACTTTCCCGGAGGTGCAGTGCCTCCGGTGACTGTGGCGCCCAACTCGGTTTTGGACATGGGTATCCAGCAGGCCCTGGTGAACAGCAACCCCCCGGTGAACTTCGATACTTTTTCGCTGATTCCCAACCTGAGCCGGGCCCTGCACCAAGTGACCTATGGCAGCAACCAGCTGACCATTTCCCAGCGAATGCTCTAAGTCGCAAAGAGCCTTTTCCGGTGGGTTAGCCCCCCGGACAGATCAGCAAGCCCCGCCTTTGGTGGGGCTTGTTGCATTGTTTGGGCAGAGTTCTTCGGGCGCGTGCTTGCCTTGAGTCCCTTGGCCCTTCAGCATCAGGAAGTGCAGCAACCTTATATCTTGGCCATCGACGCGGGTACCACCGGGGTCACAACCCTGCTCTTCGATTCTGACCTGCGGGTGGTGCGCCGGATTACGGCCGAATTCCCCCAGCACTTCCCGCGGCCCGGGGAGGTCGAGCACCATGCGTCCGAGATTCTGGATGCGGTAGATTCCACAGTGGCTCAGGTCTTGGCCTCTTACTCGGGGCCCATCGCTGCCCTGGGTTTGACCAATCAGCGCGAGACGATCTTTGCCCTGCGGCGATCGAGCGGCGAGGCTCTTGTGCCGGGGATCGTTTGGCAAGACCGGCGGACATCAGGACGCTGCCAGGAATTGCGAGACCAAAACCTCGGGCCGCGCGTGCACAAGAAAACAGGGCTCGTGCTCGATCCTTATTTCAGTGCGACCAAGGCTGAGTGGATGCTGAAGCACCAACCGCAAGTGGCGAAGGCCCGCGCGGATGGCGACCTTCTGTTTGCCACGGTGGACACGCTGATCGCGTTGCACTTGATCGGACCGGAGGGCGCCTTGACCGATCCCACCAACGCATCACGCACCATGCTGATGAACATCGAAGAGGGTGGTTGGTGCTCCGAGATGGGCGAGTTGTTCGGGGTTGCCTCGGATGAGTTGGCTGAGATCCGTCCATCTGCCGGGGACTTTGGCTTAGCCCGTTTACCTGGTGGCCGAGAGGTCCCCTTGACCGGTATTGCCGGGGATCAGCAGGCGGCGCTTTTCGGTCAGGGCTGCTTCGACGAGGGGAGTTTGAAAAACACCTATGGCACGGGCTGTTTCCTGTTGCTCAACACGGGAGCGCGGCGGGTGGATTCGACCCATGGGCTCTTGACCACCCTGGCTGCCGACCGCAAGGGGGGCACGTGCTTTGCCTTGGAAGGTTCGGTGTTCATGGGCGGAGCGACGATTCAGTGGTTGCGTGACGAACTCGGGATCTTGAAGGATGCTGCGGAATCCGAGACCTTGGCGGCCTCCGTGGGCGACACGGGGGGCGTATTCCTGGTGCCGGCCTTTGCGGGGCTCGGAGCGCCCCACTGGGATCCGGAGGCGCGCGGCGCACTCTTGGGTTTGACCCGCGGGACCGGGCGTGGGCACATTGCCCGGGCGGCCTTGGAGGGGATCGCGTTCCAGTGCACCGAGCTAGTCGAGGCCTTGCGTCGGGATACGGGGCTCCCCGTTGACGAGTTGCTCGTGGATGGGGGTGCGGCGGCCAATGACCTCTTGATGCAATTGCAAGCGGACTTGGCAGGGGTGCGCGTGCGGCGGCCCCAGGATTTGGAGAGCACCGCCCGTGGGGCTGCGGCCCTGGCGGCCATGGGGGCGGGGTTGCTCGATGATCCAAGCAAGGCTGCGGGTATGGGGAGCGGTGCAGATGAGTTTCTGCCTTCGATCGATAGGGCTGCGCGCGGGCGCCGGCTGCAGGAGTGGGCCACGGCTGTGGATCGGGTGGGTACTGGCCCCTTTCGGTGTTGAAAACCGGCCCTCAGCGACCCTCCGGCACCC
>CALEMP010000042.1 GCA_937910685.1 uncultured bacterium | reverse complement strand
CTTTTCGCTTTTCGCTTTTCGCTTTTCGGCCCCCGCGAGAATGCGCTTCGAATCATCGGCCGTGCTCCTGGAATTCATCATGCTTCAGATTCCCCCCCCCGCCTCCCCGTTCGTAGTCAGCAGCCTGGCCGTTCTCGCCCTCACCGTTGGCACAGCTCAAGCCCAGATCTGTCCGGGATGTGTGGATGATTCCACAGGTGCCCCTACTGCGGATAGTGTGGACGAAGTGACGTTCAACCTAGTCGATCCCGTTTTTGGTACGTCATGGAATGTGGGGACTGCTTCCTACGTAATGACGGTCGAGGCGGCGAGTGGTCTTTGCTCGATCCAGACCCAGCCCATTCCCCACAGCCACATTACCGTGTGCGCCGAATATAGTGGCTGCACTCCACACGTCATGATTGAGATCTTCCTCGAGGATGCTCTGCCGGCGTATGACATGCACTACGACGTCAGTGCGGGGGGGACTGTTTGCAATGTAGGACTTCCGGACGGTTCCATGCCAGACGGTGAGAACCTCTACTGGCGTGCTTTTGACCAGGAAGTACGGGTCCCCTGCGGCACCCTGGACTGCCCCATCAACGTCGTGTTCAGGGTCGACGCAACGGCTGATCAGCCTTGGCCATTTGATCCAGTTGAATTCGACCAAACATTCCTTCGTGCTGGGTCAAATCTTTCATGCACAACGTGCGCCGTTCTTCCTTTCTGAAACTGCCAAGGATTTGCTGATGCAACCAACCCGCGTTTTCTTGTTGTGCATTCCGATCTTGCTTGTCGCGGCCGGGGTCGTCTGGCGCATGGGCGGCGCTGCTTCCGACCTTCCGGACGCGCTCCTGGGCCCTTCGCAAACACCTGCTGCGGTAGCCGAGAACTCTGGGGGTGCGTCCCTTGCTCCTCTTTTCTTGGATGAAGGGCGTGAATCCGATTTGAGCGGGGAGGATGGGCCGCTCGTCAACGCGCACAACGAAGCCGAATTTGTTGCGAGCCACCGGGCCGCCTTCTTCGGCGGCTGGTTGACCGAAAAGGAGGTGGGGCCACGATACAAGGGAATCATCAGGGGGCTGGCCAAGGAACGTACTCTGATTAGCGCCGAGCGCTCCATTCAATCGCGCGCCGCTAGGTTCTGCGGATTTGGTAGTTGGGATGCCTTGACCGATGCGATCGAATCGGAGGAACCTGGGTGGCGGGAATTGGGTCCCCAACTGGAGCAACTCGCCACCAAGGCCTTGTCTGCTGCTGAGAGTGTCCATCGCCACATATCGGTCTGTTGGGATATGAACCGCGGAATCGAGGAGTGGCAGGTTGGCACTGAGCATGATTCAAAGGCCTGGCGAGCCGAGCAGGGCCATGACCAGGGGAGGGGGCTCATGCGTTTCACCACTTTTCTCAGAGTGGGCGCAACTCGCTTTCAGCTGCACTTTGACTCCGCGGAATTCCCCGAGCTGGAGGTCGAGTTGAAGGCGCTGCTTGACTCCAAGAACACGTTCTGGGAAGGTGCCGACGCAATCGTGACGATTTCGGATAAGGCCCGCTGGGATCGTTGGCGATTTTGAGCCCAGCATGCGGATCAGATGCCCAAGGGGTGCTGACCGGGCTGTTGGCCCCTTCCCACCACCTGAGGGAAGAGAGGCTACCCAGGGCTCACTCTCTTTGCCCCGAACTTGATTGCACACCCTCGGGCGAGACGCATTCAAGGGTGGTGCGGGATGGGGGACTTGAACCCCCACAGGCAATGCCCACGAGGACCTAAACCTCGCGCGTCTACCAATTCCGCCAATCCCGCAGTGTGCGCAGGTTAGCGCATGGGGGGTGCCTTGGGGTTGTTCGGGGGGGTAGACCGAAAAAGGTTGCTGATCATCGGGCTGGGATTCTGCCCCGGGGAAGAATTAGGGGAAAGGGATGGGGTCATGGGGATCGAGCGTGCTGACCCCTTGTGACCTGGGGCTCGGAAAGGGATACTGCTTTCCCCAAGGTTGCCCCAGCGACCGAGAACCTCCCATGGAACTTCCCCCCCTGCCCCCAATTTGCCGCCTGTCCGTCCTTTCCCTCGCCCTATTCAGCTTGGCGGCCTGTGGATCGGAGGAGCCGGCCAGCGAAACGAACGGGACGCAACCTGATCCGGCACCTGCCAGTTCCGAGGATGCAACCGATCCATCGACCCAGGGGGAGAAGGCCCCGGTTGTGGCGGATATCCCGATGGTCACCTACACCTATGATCCCCAAGCCGGGGATAAAGGGGTCACCGCCCAGGATGGGGGGCCCGGATTTACCGGCGAGGGCTGGGAGACCAACTTGACCTTCCCTGCGATTGGTAGCCACGAGGCGATTCCCGGAGGCTCCATGCGCCAGCACATGGTGGACTGGCCCGCAACCTTGCGCCTGCACGGCAAGGATTGGAATTCCTCGATCAACTATATGGTCAGCGACTTTTGCTACGAGAGTCTCTTGACCGTGCACCCCACGACCCTGGAGCACATTCCGCGGCTGGCGACCCACTGGAAGATCAGCGAGGACAAGAGCACCTACACCTATCGCATCAACCCGGCAGCGCGTTTCAGCGATGGCTCTGAAGTGACCGCTGGGGATGTGGTGGCCAGCTGGAAACTGCGCGTGGATCCCAAGACCCTCGATCCTTCGAGCAATGCGAGCTTTGGCAAGTTGAACGAGCCCGTGGCCAAGACCAAGTACATCCTAGAGGTGAGTTGCAACAAGCCCAATTGGCGCAACTTCCTTTACTTCTCGGGAATGGTGGTGTTCCCCGCTGCCGAGGTTTCGATCCCCGGGAATGAGTACCTCGACAAGTTCCAAAATGCCTACACGGCGAACAGCGGTCCGTACTCGGTGCCCCTCGCAACGATCAAGACCGGAGAGTCTCTTGAGGTTCAGCGCCGGGATGACTGGTGGGACCAGGACAATCCCGCTTGGACCGGTATGTACAATATCGGCACCTACCGCTACGAGGTGGTCAGCGATGCTTCCTTGGCTTTTGAAATGATCAAGAAGGGCGAACTGGACTACTACTTGGTGCCGCGGGCCCAATGGTGGGTCAAGGATGTGCCCGAGGTCGGTGCGGTTAAGCGCGGGCTCTTGGTGCCGCGCAAGTTCTATACGGACAAGCCCGTGGGGACCAGCGGCATCGCGATCAACACCCGGCGAGCGCCCTTGGATGATTTGCGCATGCGTCAGGTTCTCCAGGCGCTCTATGACAGGAAGACGTTCGTGGACAAGCTGTACTACAACGAGTATTCGCCCCTGACGAGCTACTACCAGGGCGGGACCTATCAGAATCCAGACAACAAACTGTTCGAGCACGACGAGTACTTGGCAGAGGACCTCCTGGATGAGCTGGGTTTCACCGAGCGCGATGGTGATGGCTATCGGCTCAAGAAAGACGGCAGTCGCCTGTCCTTCGACTTGACCTACTCAAGCAAGTTCTCGGAGTCGTCCCTGACGATCTACCAGGAAAACTGCAAGGACGCGGGCATCGAACTGACCCTTTCGTTCCAGACCGCCGCCGCCCGCTGGCAGACCATGCGCGCCAAGAAATATGATCTGACCAGTACCGCTTGGGGGGCACTTGTGTTCCCTAACCCCGAAACGAGCTTTGGTGGCCATCTCGCTGACATAGAGGACAACAACAACGTGACCTCCTTTTCGAACAAGCGCGTGGATGAACTCTGCAAGGCCTACGACGAGGAATACAACGTTGCCAAGCGCATCGAGCTGGTGCTCGAGATCGACGGGCTGATTTACAACCAAATGCCCTATGTGTTGGGCTGGTACAACCCTTCCCAACGCATGCTGTTTTGGAACAAGTACTCCATGCCCGCCTGGGGCAGCACGCGCACGTCGGACTACAGTGACCTACACAACATTTGGTGGGTGGATCCCGCCAAGGACGCGCAGCTCACGGCCGCGCGAGCTGATTCCAGCTTGACCATGGATCCCGGTTCCCGGGAAAACCGTTACTGGCAGCAGGCGCGCTGAGCCGATCGCCCTCGCTCACTTCACCCTGTCGTCCTGATATCTCATGGCTGCTTACTTCGCACGTCGATTCCTGCTGTTGATCCCGACCTTCATCGGGATCACCTTCTTGGTGTTTTCGATCACTCAGTTCGTGCCAGGTGGCCCGATCGATCAGATGATCCTGAACATGCAGGCCGCTGCCACAGAGGGTGGATCTGGGGGAGGCCAAAGTTCCATCGAAATCCCGCCCGAGTCACTCGCCGCCCTCAAGGAACACTTCAATCTGGACAAGCCGTTCTTTGTGGCCTACGGCTACTGGCTTTGGGACCTTGCGCACTTGGACTTGGGCACCTCCTATAAGCTCAATGAGCCTGTGATCGACGTGATCACCTCGCGGTTCCCCGTCAGTATCTACTTCGGACTGCTCGGGTTTTTCTTGGCTTACCTGATCTGCGTTCCCCTCGGTGTGCTCAAGGCGATTCGCCACGGTTCCAAGCTGGACATTGCTTCGAGCATGATCGTCTTTGCGGGCTACTCGATCCCTGGGTGGGCTCTGGGCGGTGTCTTGCTGGTGATGCTGGGAGGGGGAAGTTTTCTGGACTGGGTTCCCCTGGGAGGGTTCCGCTCCGATGGCTGGGAGGACTTCTCTTTCTGGCACAAGATCACGGACCAACTGCACCACACGATTCTGCCGGTGATGGCCTATATGGTCGGCTCGTTCGCCACCTTGACTATCCTGATGAAGAACTCCTTGATGGAGAACCTGGGGCAGGACTATGTGCGCACCGCCTTTGCCAAGGGACTGAGTGAACGGTCTGTGGTCTTTGGTCATGCCTTGCGGAACTCCTTGATTCCGATCTGCACCGGCCTGGGTCACGCAATCGGCTTGATTATGGCGGGCAGCTATCTGATCGAAAAGGTCTTCAACATCCACGGCATCGGCTACCTTGGTTACACCTCCATCGTTGAGCGAGACTATGCGGTGGTGATGGGCATCTTGGTGATCAACACCTTGCTGGTCCTGGTTGGCAATATTCTTTCCGACATTCTTTATGTGCTGGTGGACCCGCGCATTCGTTTCTCCTGATTGGGCCTTTGATTTCACATGAGACCGGACTCACTCCAAGATAAACCTTTGACGGTCTTCCAGCGCCGCTGGAAGAAGTTCAAAACAATCAAGCGCGGCTGGTACAGCTTCCGCCTTTTGGTAGGGCTCTACCTGCTTTCGTTCCTCTTGCCGGTGTTGGTCAACAACAAGGCCCTGGTGGTCAGCCATGGGGGTGATCTGTACTTCCCAGCATTTGAGCAGTTGATGCCGTTCATGACGAGCCATCACTCCGCCGAGGAACTGGGCGTCTTTGACCCCCGCCGACCAGATCGCATGATGCGCGGCGAGGCCAACTACCGCCTGGCCGAAACCCAGTACGAAGCCGCCGACAAGGGGGACTGGGTCCTCATGCCACCCTATCCCTTTCACCCCATCGAGAACTTGCTCAGGGAACCGGGCTTCGAGGGGCGTCCACCCACGGCACCGGATTCCACGCACTGGCTCGGCACGGATGACCGCGGCCGGGACGTGCTGGCCCGTTTGGTCTACGGGTTTCGGATCTCGATCACTTTTGCCCTTTCCGTTGTGGGCATTGCCTACCTGATGGGTATGTCCATTGGCGCGACCCTGGGCTTCTTCGGGGGCCGGGTCGACATGTTCGGCCAGCGCATGGTGGAGATCTGGGCAGCTTTGCCCTTCCTCTACACCGTGATCATCATCAGCTCGATCATCAGTCCCAGCCTTTGGGTTCTGGTGGGGATCCTTTCCCTCTTCTATTGGATCGGAATCAGCTTCTACATGCGCGGTGAGTTCTTGCGAGAGAAAGCCAAGGACTATGTGGCAGCGGCAATTTCCATCGGGGAATCCCGGCGCTCGATCATGCTCAAGCACATTCTGCCCAACGCTCTGACGCCGATCGTGACCTTTGCGCCCTTCGCCATCGTGGGGGGCATTTCCAGTCTGGTGTCCTTGGACTATCTGGGCTTTGGTTTGGCACCGCCGACTCCTTCCTGGGGCGAGTTGATGGGTCAGGGTTTGTCCAATATCTCTGCCTGGCACTTGGTGCTGTTTCCCATGGGTGCCCTGTTTGGGACCTTGTTGATGGTCGTTTTTATCGGGGAAGCGGTGCGCGAGGCCTTTGACCCCAAAGTATTCTCGAGGTTGCGTTAGTGATGAGTCAGCCTCTGCTTCAGGTCAAGGACCTGCACACCTATTTCACCGTGGAGGGCCAGCAAGCCTGGGCCTGCGCCGGAGTGAGCTTCGACGTGCTGCCCGGAGAATTTCTTGGCATCGTGGGGGAGTCGGGTTCGGGCAAGTCCGTGACGGCCCTCTCGATCATGCGCTTGATCCCGGATCCCCCTGGCCGGATTGATTCGGGCCAGGTGCTTTTTGATGGGCGTGACCTGCTGCAGTTGCCCCTCGACCAGATGCGCAAGGTTCGCGGTCGGGACATTGGGATGATTTTCCAAGAGCCCATGACCTCTCTCAATCCGGTGCTGAACATCGGCAAGCAGGTGATGGAGTCCGTGCTGCTGCACGAGAACCTCAGCTCGAACGACGCCCGTCAACGGGCCATTGAGGTGCTCGATCAAGTGGGCATCCCCGACCCGGGCAAACGCCTCAAGGACTATCCCCACCAGTTTTCAGGGGGCATGCGCCAGCGGGTGATGATCGCCATGGCGTTGATCTGCAAGCCGCGCCTGTTGATTGCCGACGAACCGACCACGGCCCTCGACGTGACGATTCAGGCCCAGATCCTGGACTTGATGGCGGACTTGCAGAAATCCAGGGAAGGGGGCTCGACCATCCTGATCACCCATGACCTGGCGGTGGTGGCAGAATCCTGCGACCGGGTGATCGTGATGTATGGGGGCCGCATTCAAGAGGTGGCTAGCACCAAGGACCTTTTCAAGGATCCATTGCACCCTTACACCAAAGGGTTGATGGGTTCGATTCCCCAGGAGGATTCCAAGGGCCAGCCCCTGTTCGCGATCCCGGGCAATGTGCCTTCTATCCTGGATTTCCCCCCCGGTTGTCGCTTTTGCAGTCGTTGCGATCAGGTAGAGGACCGCTGCCGCACCGAAGAGCCGCCCTTGGTCAGCCTCGGCGACGGCCGCGAGGTGCGTTGCCATTTGGTCCAGCCCAGTCCCGCCGGCACCGAGGAGGTCGCCCAATGAGCAGCACCCAAAGTAAAACCCTGCTGGATATCGCAGACCTTGCGGTGTACTTCCCGATTTACGGGGGAATCTTGCGCCACCAAGTGGGTTTGGTGAAGGCCGTGGATGGGGTTTCCATGCGGATCAATCGGGGCGAGACCGTGGGTCTGGTGGGGGAGTCCGGTTCCGGAAAAACCACCGTGGGCCGCGCGATCTGCAATCTGCACCGTGCCATGTCCCCGGACGTGCAACTGGGTGGCAACATCTGGTTCGAGTCCCAGTCGGGCCGGGTGGATTTGAATGGTCTGCGGCGCAAGGAGATGCTGCCCCACCGTTCCGAGGTGTCCATGGTTTTCCAGGACCCTTTCTCCTCCCTCAATCCGCGCATGACTGTGCAGCAGATTATCGAGGGACCCTTGCGCATTCACGAGCCCGAGCTGAATCGAGAAGCCCTCGATGAAAGGGTCTCCCAGTTGCTCGATCGCGTGGGCCTGCAACCCCAATACGCCGCCCGCTACCCCCATGAGTTTTCCGGTGGTCAGCGCCAGCGCATCGGCATCGCTCGCAGCTTGGCTACTCGGCCCGCTCTGATCGTGGCTGACGAACCGGTTAGCGCCTTGGATGTGTCGGTTCAGGCCCAGGTGATCAACCTGATGGGGGAGCTACAGCAAGAGTTCGGCCTGACCTACCTCTTCGTGGCCCACGATTTGTCCATCGTCTATCATGTGGCGGACCGCATCGCCGTGATGTACCTAGGGTCCCTGGTGGAATACGGAACGGCCGAGCAGGTCTACAAGTCCCCGCGCCACCCCTACACTCAGGCTCTCTTGTCAGCCGTGCCCCGTCCCGATCCGGACGGCAAGCGTGCCAAGCGCACGGTGCTCGAAGGGGATATTCCGAGCCCCCTAGCCAAGCCCACAGGCTGCGGATTCCGCACGCGCTGTCCAGTAGCGAAGAAAGAGTGCGCGGGGCTGGTGCCCAAGCTCACGGACCAGGGCGAAGGACACTTGGCGGCTTGCTTGCTTCTGGACTGAGGGCCTCGCCTGATTGCTGACCTAGCGCAACACGCCAGCAGCTCTCATGGCCTTGGCGTAGAAGTACATGCCAAGGCTGGCCACGAAAATCGCAGCGGTGAAGATCAGAGTGCCCGTTTCCCCGGCGATTTCAAAGCCCTCAGCTATGCCGTAGTTGTGGGCCGTGGCCAAAACATAGGTAACAGTGGCGAGCAGCAGCACGGGAACCGCCAAGCTCTTGCGCATGAGGACCAGCAGTGCGCCGATCAGACCGCCGCTGATTGAAATGCACCAGATCACATCGACCCAGATGGGAAAGCCTTGGTAGAAAGCGATCTGCTCTTCAGGGAAGCCTTCCAGCCATGTCTGGTTGTTGGTGTGGGTCATGATGAAATCCATGACGCCCATGGTGCTCCAGAGCATGTACAAAATGCCGACAATCCAAAGATGCTTGGGTGTTTTCATGTTTCCATTTTACGCACAACAAGCAGGAGACTGGCAACCCTATGGGTAGGAAGGGGCCAGCGAACGGTCCTGTGAGCCGCTTCCTGTGGCCCTCCTAGTTGATTCCGTAGGCGACCATGGCATTGGCAACCTTGACGAGGCCCGCCACGTTTGCTCCGCAGACGTAATCGATCGAGCCGTCTTCGCGTGTAGGATCCGTTCTTGCGCGCAAGGGGCATCAAGGACTCCATCATCTCTTCTACGGCTTATAGGAACTCGGGTTCGTTGGCCGCAGCGTTTATTGAGATCGTCGATGAAGGGAGCATTGGACGGCGACGTAGAGGCTTTGTCTGAGGGCAGCAGGGGGAGTGTTTTCCCTGGGAAATGGTGCGGTACAAGGAGTCCATTTGTCTTATCGAAGGGCCCAGTGACGAGCCCAAGAGGTTGGAGACTGACCGGTGGGGGCGACTTGGGTTCCGGCCAGGGCTCTATTTGCAAGGCTGAGGGAACTTTCCAAGCTGAAGTAGGTTTGCATTTTTTCCATTTTTAAGCCCCACGTGAGGGCTTCCTGCGGATAAAGTGCCCGGTTCGCGCAAGCCTCTCAAAGTGTGAGTGGGGCCGAGCGAACTGGTTTATTGGGCCTAGGTGGTCCATTTGTTTTTTCGCAGCTTCGGCTGCTTGTCACTAGATACTGGGCCCAACGGCCCTGTGTGGACCCCCATGAGCTTTGAATATTCTGCGTCTGACGACGCCTTCGTACCTACGCCCGCCCCTGGCAAATCCTTCAGCAAGGCCTTTCACTCCGCTCCTACCCGCCCCAAGGCAGGAAACCGGACAAAGCACCAGGCTGCGCCAGTCGAGCAATCCCGAACTCCTGAGCGCACTCTGCCCACCGGATCGACTCCGGACGATCTCTTTGGCATCGATCCCTCGGTTGGGATCCTTGGCGATACGGTGCAGAAGCCCGAGGAAAAGGCCGCGCCGCAAGCTCGTGCCGGTTTCTTCCAGCAGCACGATGCGCCGGAGCCTAAGGAGGCTCAGGTTGAGTCCGCCCCGGAAGCGCCTGCTCCGGAAGCAAAAGTTCATGCCAAGGCTGCCAAGGCTGCTAAGTCTGCTCCCCAAGTGTTTATTCCGGAAGTGAAGGTTCAGCCTGAGTTTGCCCAGAAGGCGTCTGCTCCGCCGGAATCAACTGATCCCAGCAAGAGCTGGCTCAATCCTGTGTCCGAGGCTCTGCGGAAGCCCCTACTTGACCGTGGCTTCGATGCTTTGACCACGGTTCAGGAAGCGGTTTTAGCTGCTCAAATTGATGGCCGCGACTTGCAGATCTCTTCCCAAACCGGGTCCGGAAAAACCGTGGCTTTGGGATTCGTGATTGCGAATGCGATTCAGGAAGAGCGCACGTCCCGAGGCCCCAGCGCTCTGATCATCGTGCCCACCCGCGAGCTAGGCATGCAAGTTTGCGAGGAACTGAAGTGGCTCTTTGCGGGGATCCGTGGGGCAGACGTCGCCTCGGTCACCGGGGGCACCCCGGTGTTCCGCGACCGCCAAATGCTGGCCCGTGGACCTCGCGTTCTGGTCGGCACTCCGGGCCGCCTACTCGATCACGTCAAGAGTGGGTCTGTCGATCTCAGCGGAATCCGCGAGCTTGTGCTGGACGAAGCGGACCAGATGCTTGACATGGGCTTCCGGGAAGAACTCGAAGGCATCCTGGACACGACACCCGACACTCGCCGGACCCACATGGTCTCAGCCACCTTCCCTCCGGGAGCCCTACGCCTCGCGGAACGTTACCAGACCAATCCCTTCTCCATCGAAGGTACTGCCCTGGGCGAAGCGAACCAGAACATTGCCCACGAGGGCTACTTGGTGCCCCGTGGCGGGCGCTACCCCGCTCTGATCCACCTGCTATTGCGGGCTGGAGGAGAGCGGATCTTGATCTTTGTCGAGCGCCGCATGGAAGCTCTCGACCTGGCGGAACGCCTGGCCAAAGACGGCTTCACTGCTTTGCCATTGAGCGGTGAGCTGGTTCAAAGCCAGCGTGACCGCACCCTTTCGGCTTTCCGTTCCGGCGAGGCCAAGGTTCTGGTGGCAACGGATGTTGCCGCCCGTGGTTTGGACGTGCCTGATGTGGCCATGGTGGTGCACTCTACCCCGCCGATCAACGCTCAGATCTACACCCACCGCAGTGGCCGTACCGGTCGCGCGGGCAACGAGGGGGTCAGTGCTCTCTTGGTGCCGCACAACTCCAAGCGCCGAGTGATGCGTCTTCTTGACACCGCCCGCGTGGACTTCCATTGGTGTCGCACCCCCGAGCCCGTGGAAGTGCGTGCCGAGTTGGAAGCTCGGGCCCAAAAGGCTCTCGAGGCCGACTTGGATGCGGTTTTGGCCCGCGGGCCCTCCCAGGCTCACTTGGCCCAGGCCGCAGGGTTGTTGGAAAGCCGAGATCCGATGCAAGTGGTCGCGGCACTCTTGTCCCGCAAGGGCGGAGGAAAAACGAACCAGCCGCCCCGCGGCGCCAGCTCGCCTGGGGGAGGCAACCAGTCGAGCAACGGCTCCGTGCGCGGTGCCTTCGGCAACTCCCAACGGCCCGGAAATGCGCGTCCGTCCTACGGTGGCCAATCCGGTCACGGTGGACAAAATTCCAGCGGCGTGCGCTTCTTCGTGAACTGGGGTGAGAACCAGGGAGCAACCCCCGGCCGCATCCTGGCTACGGTTTGCCGTCGTGGTGAAGTCAACGGCGAATCGATTGGCTCCATTGCGATCCATCCCAATGCGGCAACCTTTGATGTGCAAGAGGACCTGGCCCAGCGGTTTGAGTTCTTGGCCAGCCGACGTGACCCGCGCGACCCCCAAATCATGATCCGTAAGGACCGTGGTCCCCAGCACTGATTGCTTGCTGAAAATCCGGGCCCCAGGTGGTCTGAACACAGACACCCCGTCCATGGATGGGGTGTCTGTTTGTATGGACCCCCAGCTCCCCCTTCCAGGCCGATTATCATGGGGCGATGGAACCCGAAGATGAGGCGCAGCCCAACCTGGAGAAGCTGGCCCAGGATCTGGAGGGGTTGTTGCTGGACGCGGACCGTCTGAATGACGCGGATCCCGAGCTCGTGAAGCGCCTGAGGGCTGCGGCGGGAAAGGTTGCCCTACCGGATCGCTTGGCGCGCCGGGCCTTTAGCAACCAGCGCCGCAAGCAAGACAAGCAGCAGGCTCGCGCCAAGGATGATCAGGCCCTGAACGCCACCAGTAATCGCGCCCTTAAGCGTTCCTTGCGTTTCCCCACTGCGCCCCCTGAATTGCAGGTTTCCGAGCGCGACCGAGAGCTCCTCGAACAACAAGCTTGGAAGCCAAAGGATGGGACTCCGGATCCGGCGAACTTGCTGGAGGAACCGGCGAACTGTTATATCTGCAAGGAGTCCTACCGGGAACTGCACTCGCACTACGATGCGCTTTGCCCAAGTTGCGCGACCTTGAATTGGGAAAAGCGCAGCCAAACTGCAGACCTTTCCGGGCGCGTGGCCCTGATCACCGGATCGCGGGTCAAGATCGGGTACGAGGCCTCGTTGATGCTCCTGCGGGCGGGGGTCGAGTTGATCGCCACCACGCGCTTTCCCTGCGACTCTGCCCGGCGCTTTGCCGCCGAGCAGGACTACGGGGACTGGAGCGGCCGTCTGCACATCTTTGGCCTGGACTTGCGCCATACACCCAGCGTGGAAGCCTTTGCCAAGCACATCAATGGGTCCTTTGATCGTTTGGATTTCTTGCTGCACAACGCTTGTCAAACCGTGCGCCGGCCACCGGCCTATAGCGCGCACCTCATGGAAGGCGAGGCACCTGGGGACTTGGAACCTGCCGTCCGGAACCTTTTGCGCGGCCATGAACAGCTGCTGGCGGATCTAGGGGCCCAACCGGCAGAGGAAACCGTTCAACTCCCAGGCGCAGGGGACCCCGCTGATTTGTCTGTCCAATCCAACAAGAAGCCATCGGCGCTCGTGGGTCTGACCCAGGCATCGGGCATGAGCCAGCTCGATATTCTCGATGAGAACAAGGAGCGTGGGCTCTTCCCCGAGGGCATGCTCGATGGGGACGGGCAGCAGCTCGATTTGCGCTCTAAGAATTCTTGGCGCATGGAGCTGAGCGAAGTGCCCACGGTGGAGTTGATCGAAGTCCAGCTGGTCAATGCCATCGCGCCCTTTGTGCTGAACGCTCGACTCAAGAACCTGATGGCCAAGACCGGGACTCGGGATCAGCATGTGGTCAATGTGTCCGCCATGGAGGGGCAGTTCTACCGCACCTTCAAAACCACGCGCCATCCCCACACCAACATGGCCAAGGCCAGTCTCAACATGATGACCCGCACCTCGGCGGCGGACTTCTTTCAGAGCGGCATCCACATGAACAGTGTGGACACGGGCTGGGTCACCGACGAGGATCCCTTCGAAGCGGCGGTCAAGAAGGAACAGGAGCAGCGCTTTGCTCCACCCCTGGACTGCATCGACGGGGCGGCGCGTATTGTCGACCCGATCTTTGTGGGCTTCAACACGGGAGTGCATTGCTGGGGGCAGTTCCTGAAGGATTACGAGCCCGCACGCTGGTAAGGGTTGACGGGAGCGATATCTGGTACCTATGCTGCGCAGGCACCACGGAAACCAAGCCGCACCCAATGTTGATCGACCCTCCCCTTGAGACCCTTAATTTCGGGTGGGTTCGTGTTCCTCGATGAGCGCAACATCCGAGGAATCCCCGACCCCCCGATGGAAGGAGCGCCTGCTGGCCCTGCTAGTGGGTTTCGTGCTGATGATTCTGGGGGGCGAGATTTTCTGTCGTTGGCAGATACATCAGGCCAATGCCCACAATCTTGAAGCGGTTCTCGCGGGAAGGACCAGACCGGTGGAGGGGACCTCGCAAGAACTCACTCCCGCCAGTTTCGGGGATGTGATCCGCATGGGGACCGATCCCAAGGTTGTCTATGAATTGCACCCGAACCTGCAGGGCGTGAAATTCAAGGGGCACGAATTGCGGACCAACCATTTGGGCTTTCGATCAGCGTCCCAGATCCCCAAAGAAGTCAACACGATCACGATTCTCGGTTTAGGGGATTCGATCCAATTCGGCCACGGGGTTGGTCAGGATGACTGCTATCTGGAGCAGCTCAGGCTTCTGCTTCTGGCGGCCTATCCACGGCATGATTGGCGGGTGATCAACACCGCTGTGCCGGGATACAACACGGTCATGGAGGTGGCGACCCTGGAGGCCAAGGGCTTGTCTCTGGAACCCGATCTGATTCTGCTTGGGGTGTGTGGCAACGACGAGAGGCTGCCGGTATATGTCAATTTGGCCCAAGACCCCTACGACCTGGGGCATTCGTTTCTCTGGCAAAAGCTACGTGGGCAACAACCTGATTCGGAACCCGGTCTGGTGCACACGAATACCCAACGGGCCGAAGGGCAGGGATCGACCTTCGACCTACCGGGTCGTTACGACCAACTTCAGGGTTGGAAGCCACTGGTTGGCGCCCTGGAGCGTTTGAAGGAGATCAGCGCGGGGAACCAGATTCCGGTCTTTGCCATGGCCAGCATTACCTACAGCGATCATGGGCACGAGGCGAACCATGCCTCGCAGATCCTGGCCGCCTGCGAGGATTTGGGTTTCAGTGTGCTCGATATGCAGCCCTACCTAGACCAGGCGCTCCTGGCTGAAACAGGCAAGCCATTTCGCGAGGGAGTCTACAAGCACTCGAGCCTAGTGGTCTCGCGCTTCAATCTGCACCCCTCCGTAAGTCAGCACAAGTTGATTGCACAGAAGTGCTTTGAGCACTTGGAGGAGAGTGGCGCCCTGAAGCGATTGATGGGGCCATAGGGTGGATAGGTTTATTTCCCTGGTCAATCGATACCGGCTGTCTGCTTTCGTGGGCTTGCTCTCTGGTCCGGGAGTGACTCAAGTGTGGGTCCCTGATCGGGGAATCAACCCACCTGTTGGGTATGGTGTGTCCCAGCCCAATTCCGCATGAGTTCTCCCCGCTGGTCCCTACGCGATGTTCCCACCCGGCCCGGGGTCTACCTGTTCCGGGACGCCGAGGGCACCGTGCTGTATGTGGGCAAGGCCCGAGACCTGCGCGCACGGCTGGCCACCTACCAGAGACCTGGAGCAGATGGGCGGCCGAACATCGCTTCCCTAGGGGTTGATGCGGCGGGGGTGGAGACCATTGTCACCCGCACGGAAACCGAGGCCCTGTTGCTGGAAGACACCCTGATCAAGCAGCATCAACCGGTCCATAATCTGCGCCTCAAGGATGACAAATCGTTCCTGATGCTGCGCCTCGACCTTGGGGAGAGGTACCCACGCTTGAAATTTGTGCGCGCCCACAAGCCCGATGAGCGCAAGGGCCCCGGGCGCAGTCGTTTCTTTGGGCCCTTCACTTCCTCCCGAGCCGTGCGTCAGACCCTGGCGGATCTCCATCGGTTGGTTCCCCTGCGGGATTGCCCTGACTATGAACTCAACGGACGATCGAGGCCCTGCATCAAGCATCAATTGGAATTGTGCAGCGCGCCCTGTGTCAACAAAATCGACGAGCAGCAATACGGCGAGTTGGTGACCCAGGCCATCGGGATCTTGTCCGGGGACACGGGGGAATTAGAGCGAGATCTGGAGCAACGGATGCAGCGTGCCTCCGAGCAGTTGGAGTACGAACGGGCAGCCCACTGGCGGGATCGAATGGGAGCCCTGCGGCGCACCATTGAGGGCCAGGGCGTGCGCCCCCGGGATCAAGTGCCCCGGGACTTCATCGCTTTCGCTCGCACTGCGGGCCAAACCGCCGTGCATCGCTTGTCATTCCGGGAGGGCCGTATGGCCGAGAGTCGCAGCCACCTCTTCCGTTCGGTTTTACCCGACGACGAAATGATGCACCAGGTATTGACCGCTTTGTACGGGGACAAGCGGCGGGCATTGCCTAAAGAAATCGTGCTCGCCTTGCAGCCGGCCGAGGCGGAACTGTTGAGTGAAGTTTTTGGCAGTCAGGTGCGCTTGACGGTCCCCAAGGCCGGGGACAAACAGCGCACCTTGGACATGGCCGGGGAAAACGCACGCAGTAGTTTGGAGCGCCACGATGCCACCGCCAAGCGAGAGCAGGAAGGCCTCGATGATTTGGTGCGACTTTTGGACCTAGAGCAAGGAGCCGAGGTGATCGATTGCTTTGATATCTCGAATCTGCAGGGCACCCATGTGGTCGCCAGCCGGGTGCGCTTTCGGCGGGGCCATCCGGATCGGGCGGGCTATCGGCGCTTCAAGATCCGCGGGGTGGACGGACAGGATGATTTTGCATCCATGCGAGAGGCGGTCTTGCGTTCTTTGCAGCGCGGCCTGCGCGAGGATGACCTGCCCGACCTAGTGGTGATCGATGGGGGACTCGGCCAGTTGGAGAAAGCGTTGGAAGCGCGGGCGGAGGTGGGGGCCTTTAGGGTCGGCGTGGTGTCCCTAGCCAAGGCGCGCTCGGAGCGTCATGTGAAGGGCCGCATGAAGGAGGCCAGCGAAGAGCGCTTGTTCTTGCCAGGGGCAGCCGCACCCCTGGAGTTAGTCAAGGGCTCCCCGGCGCGGCACCTGCTCGAACGGGTGCGGGATGAAGCCCATCGCTTTGCCATCACCTACCACCGCAAGGAGCGCGGCCGCATTAAAAGTGGTTTAGACGCCATTCCGGGAGTCGGCGAGGCCCGGCGCAAACTTCTGCTGCGTACTTTTGGCTCCCTGCAGGGAGTGCGCGGCGCCAGTGTGGAGGAGTTGGCTGCCCTAGACGGCATTTCCGCCAGCCTGGCCCGGGGCATTGTGGATCATTTGGCTGGCCGGGATTGATCTCCCGATGGGGCATGGGCCGCTCCTAATCGCTAATCTGTTCACGATCCTGGGGTCCCGGCTCCGATCTTGCCAAGACGGTTCCAACCGTTGACAAACCCCTGGCGTATGACGCTGACATGCTGCATCTCCCCCTTCTGCACCTCCCTGGCCTGGCTCTCTTGCTTAGCCTGGCTCCCTCAACCTTGATTCCTGTGCAAGACGAAGACCCGGTCCTTGGGTATCACGTGCACAAGATTCCCGGCCTGACGGTCATCACCCAGTGGCATTCCGAGCGCAATCAGGAGGGACTGGCCCAACAGGTCAGCGCCCTGGCCAGTGACGCGTGGCTCCGGGCCCAAGAGGCTTTGGGTTTGCCCCTAGTGGTTTGCGATCCGCCCTTAACCCTTGAGTTGCACAACGGGCGGCGCGCCTTTGTTCAGGCCGTGCGTGGCTTGACCGGCGAGGTACCGGGGGAGGAAGCCTCCCATAGCGATCTTTCCAGCGGCTTCGCCCTGGTGACTGTGGCTCCCGTCTTGTCCGACCGGGTGCACGAGGTGTTTGGATTGCCCCCGAGCAGCCTGCGTCTTGCTTGCGAAGAAATGGTACGCATGGGCTTGAGTGCACGGCTTCCGCAATTGGCGGAACAGGCCCCCTGGTTGTTTGAGGGTTTGAGCCTTTGGTCCGCCCAGCAGACGATGGTTGCCGGCGGGTTTTCCGGTAAGGGGAATCAGGAACCGAACCTCTGTCGCGAGCGCGCGAATCTGCGCGGGGTTCCTCCCGGCGAGCTGCCCCGGTTCCCCAGCCTGCAGTCAGAGATCAGCGAAGCCCAAGGGTCCCTTTGTCACTTGGCTATCGAGTGGTTGGTCCTGCAAGAGGGTGGGCCAGCAATCTTGGCTCAAGTCGGTGGTGATGCGTCCACCCGGGAAGCGACATTGGCTCTTTTACGGGGACGCTTTGGCGATCAGGGGTCCTCTGTACTGGAAGCCTATCTGGGCGAACTCGAGTATCCCTGGGATGAGCGCTCACCGGCGATGGTGAGCACGTCCTATGGCTTCTTTCAGGTCCCGCGCCAAGGTGCCAACGCGGTTTGCTTTGAGTCCCAGCCTGTGGGCTTCACGAGTTATCGTATCGAAGGGGATGTGATGCTCTTCCCGGGCTCCCGGGGAACGAGCCAAATGAACGTGTTTTTCGGTCTCGACGGGGAGAGCTACCTTTCCGTGGCCATCACTCAAAACGACGGGGTCACGATTTTCATGTATGACCCGGAAAAGGAAACCTTCAATCAGTTGGCCCGCAATCTAAATGTGCCCGTGCGGCTCTTTGATCCCACCAGTTTCGCAATCGAAGTCAAGGACGAGCGCCTCTTCGTGGTGGTCAACGGGGTTTCCCTGGAGTCTGTGGAACTGACAGGGCGACCCATGGGTGGAGCCCTCGGTTTCGGAGCCCAACGCCATGGCGCGGGGCTTTGGGTGCGTCACGAGGTCAAATCCCTCGACTGAAATTCAGCCCAAGGCATTGCGCAGCTCATGCTCGCGGGTGGTAGAGGCGGTGCAGGGCGTGCACGCCCTCCGCATCCACGTGGGTGTAGATCTCGGTTGTGCGAATTGAGGCGTGGCCGAGCAACTCTTGCACTGAGCGTAGGTCCGCGCCGCCCGCCAACATGTGGGTGGCAAAGGAGTGGCGCAGGGCGTGGGGATAAACAGCTCCCTTGAGGCCCGCGCGCAGGGCGGCTTGGCGCACCCTGCGCCAGGCAGCGGCCCGGGTTAGGGGGCGGCCGGTGCGCGAGAGGAAAACCTCGGGCACACGGATGGGGCCCTTAGCTGGAGCGCTTGAGCCTTGGCCCGTGGCGGTTTCCCCGGCCAAGTGCCGTCGCCCAACGCTGAGGTAGTTCTTCAGGGCTTCTTGCGCTCTGCCGCCTAATGGAACCAGTCGCGTCTTGCCGCCCTTGCCCGTGAGGCGCACCACTTCGAACTCACGCTCGATGCCTTCGCTGCGCAGGGTGAGTGCTTCACTGATGCGTGCCCCCGTAGCATAGAGCAACTCTAGCAGGGCACGATCTCTTTGCATCAAAGGATCATCCCCTGGACAGGAGGCAAGCAGATCGTCCACTTCCTTGGGGTCGAGCACCCCTGGCAAGTGCCGCCGGAGTTTGGGGCTCGGGATACGGGTGGTGGGGTCACTCTTGAGCTCTCCCTCTGCCACCAGGAAGCGATACAGCAAACGGAGGGAAACCAAGGCCCGTGCGATCGTGGCCGGTGCGGATCCCCGTGCGCGTAGGTGCCCTAGGTAGTCGATCAAATCCTCGGGGCCGGCGTCCCCCGGGCGCTGGAGATTGCAACCTAAACCCCAGCGGGCAAAGCCCTCCAGATCCCGGCGGTAAGCACTCAAAGTGTTGCGGGTCAAGCCCGCTTCGACCCGCAGGGTGTCGAGCAGATCCTCAATGGCGGTGAGCTGTCCGGGTGGCAGGGGGCCCGGTTTCTCGGGGCGCTTTGCTGGAGATGGGGGAGACACAACCCCCAGCCTAGCTCTTTGAGCCTGCCCAATCCGAGCCTTGCATGCACAATCGGACTGGTGAGATCCTCCGTCCCCAAACCGCGGCTTGGAAGCGGTCCCTACCCTTTCCTATACTTCGCCCCCCCCGGGCTCCCACCGGCGCCACGATCCATGCAAAAGACACCCCTCAGAACCTCCGAGTTGGCCCAGCTGGAAGTGGGAGAGATCGTATGAGTTGGGGCCTCCAAGTTCCGTTTCGAACCGTGCTCACGCGCCTGCTTTGGGTGCTGCTGCTGGTGGCCGCTGATATTGGTTCCAAGGCCACTGTGATGCCCTGGCTGGAGGCGCGTATGCCCCAGTTCCAGAGCACCTTTGAGCCCGAGGCGACCCCCACCCTGGTCCGCGATCACCATGGTCACTTGCGCCACCCCGTACTGGGGGACAGCGTGGCCCTGATGCACAACCTGAATTACGGGGCTGCCTTCGGCAAGCTCGACTCGATTCCCTGGGTGTTGGTGGTGGGGCGAGGCATCGCGGCACTAGTACTGCTGTTGCTGGTGATCCGGGCTGGGCCCAAGCAGGGCTGGCATGTGTTGGCCTTGATCCTGGTGTTCGCCGGGTGCATGGGGAACCTCTGGGACAATCTGACTTACGAACCCCTAGCTGGGCGCGCAGGCATGCCCTTTGGTCCCGTGAGGGATTTCATCGACGTGTACTTCGCCTATTGGGACTGGCACTTTCCCACCTTCAACATCGCCGATTCGGCCATTTCCATGGGGGCTCTGGTCTTGATTTTTGGGCCCCAGAAGCACGAGGAGCAGGAGTCCGAACAGGATGCTTCCGGGTCCACTGATCCCAATGGGGAAGACCCGAGCAAGGAGAATGGGGTACAGGGCGAGTCGCCCTCCGCCAAAGTTCCCCGGGTTTGACCCGATGGGCCCGGTGCGCCCCATCGAGCCTCTTTAAGAATTTTGGCCATTTCCAGCAAAACACCGCATGGTGGTCGGGCTAGAGTGGCCGGATAGAAGGAAATCATGGCGGATCTTTCCACAGACCTGTGCGGCCTCCACCTGCGCAACCCGATTCTGTCGGCTTCGGGGACCTTTGGGCATGGCCTTGAGATGGCCCAATTGGTGCCTTCGGAAGCCCTCGGTGGCTGGGTCAGCAAGACAGTCACCTTGACCCCGCGCCCGGGCAATCCCATGCCGCGCACCCAAGAAACCGAGGCGGGTTTTTTGAATTCGATTGGCTTGGAGAACCGGGGCCTTGAGGCTTATCTCCAACACACTCTGCCCCAAGCCCACGGCACCTATGCCCTGGTGATCACCAACATCGGAGGTCACACGGAAGAGGAGTTCGCCACGGCCGCCGCACGTCTCGATCAATACCCCGAGGTGCAAGCCATCGAGGTCAATCTTTCCTGCCCGAACGTGGATGGGGGGCGCTTGCCCTACAGCACCGATCCCGCCACGGCGGAACGGGTCATGGCGGGTGTGCGTGCTGCGACCAGCAAGCCGATCCTTGCCAAACTGTCGGCGAACGTGACGCGCATCGAAGACATTGCCATGGCCGCCGAGGCGGGTGGGGCAGATGGCTTGACTGTGATCAACACTCTGCTCGGCATGGGAGTCGATTGGCGCCGGGGCGCCCCGCATTTGGGCACGGTGGTGGGCGGCTATTCTGGAACTGGGATCAAGCCCGTGGCTTTACGCTGTGCTTGGCAAGTGTCCCAGGCGGTGAGCATTCCCGTGGTGGGCTGTGGGGGGATCGCCAATGCGGAGGATGTGTTGCAGTTCTTGGCTGTGGGCTGCACAGCAGTGCAGGTGGGCACCAGTAGTTTCTCCAATCCGGCGCGACTCGCGAGCTTGGCCCTGGAATTGTCGGAATGCCTCGATGCGGAAGGGGTTGCCACATCCGCCGAGGTCACTGGTCGTTTGGCTCAAAACCTGCGTGGCGAGGCTACAAAGCTCTGATCTGCGGATCAGTTTCCATCATGCGGATCGAAAACCTCACCCCCTCCCACGTGCGCCGTGCGATTGAGATCTATCAGGAGAAAGCCTGGCCGTCTGGTCCGCCTGAAAAGTCCCCGGTGAACATGGAGCAGGTGGCCAAGGCTCAAACCATCCAAGAGCTCACCGGGGCTTTCGAGCGTCCCAAGGCCGAGGATCAAGTGTCTTGCGAGCGCTATACCCTGCGGCTTGGAAACTGGCGCTATCCATTCATGAAGTTCGTCATGCAGGAATACTTGGTGGAGGACGAGTTCTTCTTTTCCGTGGATACCCATGACGATCTACGCGTGGATCCAAGCATGCCGGACTACGGTGCTTGGTGTGAGTTGCGGGAACACAACCGCGGTATGAAGGAGCGCATTGAAGCAGCCTGGTTCGAAGAAGGGCTGCCGACCCACGATGACTTGCGACAACTGACCGAGGAGATCGCGCGCATCGAGCGGGCGCCGGGCGCGAGAGCGCACATCCTGCTGGTGGATGATGAGCGGGCGGTGGCCCGGGGTCTTGGGGCGCTGCTCACTGCCCGGGGTTTCACCGTGCAGTTGGCCCATGATGGGCGGCGTGTGCTGGAGATGCTTGAGCAGGACCCCTTGCCGGATCTTGTGATCATGGACTACGCCATGCCAGAGCTCGATGGTTGGCAGGTGCTGGAGCAGTTGCGCTCGGACCCGCGCACGAAGGATCTCAAGGTGCTCCTGGCCACGGCGACGAACATCGAACTGCAGATGCTTCAGCGCTGCAACGCGCTCCTGAAAAAACCCTACCCGAGGCAGATGCTTTTCGATCTGATCGATCAGCTGTTGGGTAAGGGCTGACTGGCCGGTCTGGTGAGCGGTGGTTGTAGGGCCTGTCCGAGGGGAATTCCCGCCCAAGGGGGGGACGTCTGCCCCGGATTTCAGTGGAAAAGGGGCCTAGACCCGGGGTTTGTCCCCCAAAATCGCCCTCTCGACAAAGTCTCCCTGGGCAATCCTTGGCAGGGGGCCTTCCGGGGGGTTCAATGGTCCCCGCTGAATCCCGGGCATCGGCCCTCAGGGATCCCTGCGCAGGGTAGGGAGCGAGCAAATTAGTATGGACTGGGAAAACATCACCGACCGTTTTGGCACCGTTGGAGAAAAGCTTGGGCGCGGCCTCAATCGCTTGTTTGGATCCGAGAACGAGCGCTTCTTGCGCACTCTGGAGCCGATCGTAGGTCAGGTCGCTGACCTAGAGGAATGGGCCCAGGCCCTCGACCGGGAAGGCATGCAGGCCGAGATGCAGACCCGTCGCAAGTCGGTTTCGGAAGGCGAGACCGAGCTTGACGACCACTTGCCCCACGTGTTTGCCATGGTGCGCGAGGCATCCAAGCGCACCTTGGGCATGCGCCATTTCGATGTTCAGATCGTCGGCGGCTTCGTGCTGCACGAGGGCAAGATCGCCGAGATGAGTACCGGCGAAGGCAAGACCATCGTGGCCACCCTGCCCATGGCCCTCAACGCTCTTGCGGGACGTACCTGTTTCCTGGTGACGGTCAACGATTACCTCGCCGGCCGTGACGCGGATTGGATGCGCCCGGTTTATGAGTACATGGGTCTCAGCGTGGGTTCGATCCAGGCGGATATGGATCCCTCTAAACGTCAGGCTATGTACGCTTGCGACATCGTCTACGGCACGAACAACGAGTTCGGCTTTGACTATCTTCGCGACAACATGAAGACCCAGGTGGACCAGCAGGTTCAGCGGGACCTGTACTTTGCCATTGTCGACGAAGTTGACTCAATCTTGATCGATGAGGCGCGTACGCCCTTGATCATTTCGGGTCCCGCCGAGGAACACATCGGGCGTTATGTGGAGGCTGATAAGGTCGCCGTTCAACTCAAGGTCGAAGAGCATTACGAGGTCAGGGAAAAGGAGCGTTCCGCGTCCATGACCGAGGCGGGAATTGTGCGAGCTCAGGAACTTCTAGGGGTCGAGTCCTTCTATGAGCCTGGCTTTGAGGATTGGCCGCACTACCTGGAAAACGCGATTCGCGCCCATACCCTGTACACCCTTGACAAGGAGTACGTGCTGGAAGAGGCCGAGGATCCGCGCACGGGAAAGGTGGCCACCGAAGTGATCATCGTGGACGAATTCACCGGCCGTAAGATGCAGGGCCGGCGCTGGTCCGATGGCTTGCACCAGGCGGTTGAGGTCAAAGAGGGCCTGATTCCCAAGCAGGAAACCCAAACCCTGGCGACGATCACCTTCCAGAACTACTTCCGCATGTACGACAAGTTGTCGGGCATGACCGGTACGGCGATCACCGAGGCGGGGGAATTCCACAAGATCTACGGCCTCGATGTGGTTTCGATCCCCACCCACCTGCCTATCGCTCGCGCCGATGACGAGGATATGGTCTATCGCACCGAGCGCGAGAAGTGGAACGCGATCTGCGACGAAATCGAAGAGGTGCACGATGCGGGCCAGCCCGTCTTGGTGGGCACCGCATCCGTGGACAATTCGGAGAAACTCGCGGCTTTGTTGCGCAAGCGCAAGGTCAGGCATGAAGTCTTGAACGCCAAGAACCACGAGCGCGAGGCCCAGATCATTGCCCTCGCTGGTGAAAAGGGCGCGGTCACGGTGGCCACGAACATGGCGGGTCGTGGTACGGACATCAAGCTGGGGGGTAACTTCGAATACCGACTGGCCCAGGCCCTTGAAGAAAAGGGCTTGGTGCTTGGAGACGATGAGCAGCTCAAGCAGATCGACGAAATTCGCGAGCAGGTGCGCGTGCGCTGCGATGCGGATGAAGAGGTCGTGATGGGCCTTGGCGGCCTGTATGTGCTGGGCACCGAAAGACACGAGTCACGGCGCATCGACAATCAGCTGCGCGGTCGTTCTGGCCGTCAGGGAAACGCCGGTCGGAGTCGCTTCTTCCTGTCCCTTGAAGACCCCCTGATGAGGATCTTCTATCGGGATTGGGTGGTCAACGCCATGGAGAAACTGGGCATGACCGAAGGGCAACCCATCGAGTCGGGCATGGTGACCCGCGCCATCGCAAAAGCCCAGCGCAAGGTCGAGGACCGCAACTTCGAGATCCGCAAGTCCCTTCTCGAGTACGACGAGGTGATGGACCAGCAGCGCAAGACGATCTATGGAGTTCGTCAGGATGTGCTAGAGAAAGTGGAGCTGACCGAAAAGGCCATGACCATGGTGGGCGGTACTTTGAAGCGCGGTTCAGAGGTGCACTCCGGTGACTCCGCAGGCTTTAAGGAGTGGTGCCTCAAGACCTTTGGGCTTGAGCTGGACGAGGCCGTGGCCGCCATAGCCACGGAACCGGACGAAGGCGATGCCGCTCCGATTTTGGCAATGCTTGAAGGCAAGCACAAAGCCCGGGAAGAGGATTTCGGCGAAGAACTCACCCGACGGGTCGAGCAGTACTTGATCCTGAATGCCATCGACGGCCGTTGGAAAGACCATCTCAAGGCAGTCGATGCTTTGAAGGCAGGCATCGGCCTGCGTGGCTATGGCCAGGAGGATCCCAAGACCGCCTACAAGCGCGAAGGCACCACGATGTTCCAGGAACAACTCCTGCCCGCCATTGAGGATGAGGTCGCTAGTTTGCTGTTGCGCATTCAGGTGCAGCGACCGGAGGAGACCGGCCAGGAATCAGCAGGCGCTGCACTCCAGCCCAAGGGGATGGTACGCAGCGGTCAAGCGCAAGCGAACCAGGCTATGCCCGGTGGAGCCCAGAACCTGAGCCCCCAGCAGGTCCAAGAATTCCAGCGCCGCGCGCGGGCACAAGTGGCTCAGCAGAGCATGCGTAACCGGGTTCCTGCTTCCGGTGCCTTTGACATGATGCAACGGCAAAAGGCGGCCAGAGCTCAGCAGGAAGCAGCGGCAGCGCAACAATCCAAAACCGGTCAGGGCGGCCAGCCTACGCCGCCCCCCAGCCAGCCGGTGAAGCAGGCTCCCGCTGCGCCTCCCGCAGCTTTTCCGGGCACTGGGCGTAACGACTCCTGTCCCTGCGGCAGCGGTAAGAAGTTCAAGAAGTGCCACGGGGCTTAAGACAGGCTGATGGTTGAGCAAACCACGGGCAAGAACTCCCGCATCCAGTGGCTCTTGCCCCTGTTGCGCTTGGTCTATGACTTGGCCTGGTTGTCCCTGCTGTTGCTCGTTTCACCCTGGTGGCTGACTCGCTCGGTTTTCTCTCGAGAATTTCGTGCCATGGTCGCGGGGCGTTTGGCCATTGCTGGACCGCGCTTGGGTCCGCCCCCGTCCGGCGGGCGCATCCTGGTGCACGGGGTATCCGTAGGAGAGGTCAAGGCCAGTCAGTCCTTGGTTGCGGCTTTGGTAAAGGATCACGAGGTGGTGGTCAGCGCCTCCACAGACTCGGGACTCACGGTGGCTCGTGCGCTCTACCCGGACCTTACCGTGGTGCGTTTTCCTTTGGACTTTCGTCCCTCCCTGTTGAGGTTCATTCGCTGCATTCAGCCCACGTCTGTGCTCTTACTTGAGCTGGAGGTTTGGCCCCTTTTTGTGCACTGCACAGAGCGCCGCGGGATTCCCACGGCAATTGTCTCCGGACGCATCACGCCCGCGAGTTTGGCGAACTATCAGCGCTTCGGACCTGCCTTGACCCACTTCGATCGGATCGCCTTGTTTGCGGCCCAATCGGAACTCTACGCCCAGCGCTTCCGCGCCATCGGGGTCGATCCAGCGAGGATCTTGGTCACGGGAAATGTGAAATCTGACGGATTGCAAATGGAAAAGCCCTGGGCCCAAGAGGCGGTGGATGAGCTGCGCAAGCTGCTGGCCATCGACCCCAAGGTACCGGTCCTTTTGGCGGGGAGCACCCATGCCACGGAAGAGCTGCTGGTGACCGAGGCCTTTGCCGCCGCGGCTCCCGAGGCCCGGATCATCCTGGTCCCGCGCCACCCTCCCCGGGTACCAGAGGTGCTGAAGGACCTTGGCCAGGCGGGTTTTTCTCCCCAGTTGCTGACAGAATTGCGGGCAGGTCAAAAACTCGATCCCAGCCAGCCTGTGCTGGTGGACACGATCGGTGAGTTGGAATCCCTCTACGGGCTGTGCACCCTGGCCTTTGTGGGGGGCACGCTGGTGGAGCACGGGGGCCAGAATGTTCTCGAGCCAGCCGCCCAGGCCAAGCCGGTTTTGCATGGCCCCAGCGTTTCAAACTTCCAACCAGAGGCTGCCCTGCTGGGACAGGCGGGGGCGAGTATGTTGGTCAGGAACCAAGGGGATCTTCAGGATGCGGTGGCCCATTTGATCGGGAACCCGGAGCTGGCGAAGACGATGGGGGAGCATGGTCAGGGGGCCGTGCGGGGCCAGCGGGGGGCTACGCAGCGCACCTTGGAGGCCCTGGATGCGTTTCGGATTCTCCATCCTGAGTCCCCGCCGAGGAATTGAGGGGGCATCCATAGGGCCTCACCCTTGGCGCTTTTCATTCATCAGAGTATCCTGTTTGGTCGATGAACCCCTGAAGGGCGCTCCCAGAGGGGCCCCTCTTCCTGCCGATCTTCTACCGCCTCTTTCCTCCCCCTCAACGGAGTCCCCATGGCACGCACCCTTTTTACTTCTGAATCCGTTTCTATGGGTCACCCTGACAAGGTGGCCGATCAGGTTTCCGATGCCATTCTTGATGCTCTTTTGGAGCAAGATCCCGCAAGCCGCGTGGCTTGCGAGACCCTAGTCACCACCGGGCTTTGCGTGGTGGCTGGCGAGATCACCACCACCGCGGTGGTCAACTACCAAGAGATCGCCCGGGATACCCTGCGGCGCATCGGCTACACCAGCGACGCCTTTGGTATCAACGCGGACACCTGCGCCGTGATGGTGACCTTGGACAAGCAGTCTCCTGACATCAGTCAGGGTGTCAGTGAGGGCGAAGGCTTGCACACGGAACAAGGAGCCGGCGACCAGGGCTTGATGTTCGGTTATGCCTGCGACGAGACCGATGTGCTGATGCCTTTCCCGGTGCACTACTCCCACCGCTTGGTGGAGAAAATGGCAGAGTTGCGCGAATCCAAGGCTTTGCCCTGGTTGCGCCCCGATTCCAAGAGTCAGCTGACGGTGGAATACGAAAACGACAAGCCCGTGCGCGTGCACACGGTGGTGATCAGCACCCAGCACGATCCGGAGATCAACGGCAAGAGCGAAGAAGCCGAGGTTTTGGCCGAAATCAAAAGGGAGATCATCGCCAAGGTGATCAAGACCACGATCCCCGCGGAGTTGCTCGACGACGAGACGATCTACCATGTCAACCCCACTGGAAAGTTCGTGCTCGGCGGCCCCCATGGGGATTGCGGTTTGACCGGACGCAAGATCATCGTGGACACCTACGGTGGTATGGGCCGTCACGGGGGCGGAGCCTTCAGTGGCAAGGACCCCTCCAAGGTGGACCGTTCCGCAGCCTACGCCGCCCGTTGGGTGGCCAAGAACATTGTGGCCGCGGGCCTCGCCCGACGCTGCGAAGTGCAATTGTCCTACGCCATCGGCGTGCCCCATCCCCTGTCCGTGCGGGTCGAGACCTTTGGCACAGGCAGTGTCGATGAGGAAACCCTTTCGGCCATCGTCAATGAGACCTTTGACCTGACCCCGTCGGGCATCATCAATGCCCTGGGCCTGCGGGCTCCGATTTATGCCAAGACCGCCTACCACGGGCACTTTGGCCGCAACGATGTCTCCTGGGAGGAGACCAACCGGGTCGAAGAGCTCAAGGCCGCCGCGGCCCGGACCGCCGGGGCCTGATTCTGCGGGCCCTTGGGGTTGAAATTGGCCTTGGAGGGTCGGCCTCCGGGGCTTCCTTTCCGCTTGGGTCGTGACCTGCCAGCTTCAGGTGGGTATCCTGGGTAGCGTCGAGCCCCCAGGCCCGGCCATTCATCATGCGAGCCCTCCCACATCTATCCCACATTAGGTCCCACTCACCTCGAACGCAGCCCCTCCTGCGCCGTGCAGGTTTCACTCTGATCGAACTGATCGCAGTGATGGCGATCATCATGATCCTCGCGGTTGCTTTGCTGCCGCGGGTCAATGCCGCCTTCGAGAACGCCCAGGTCACCGCTTGTCAGGCGAACCTGCGCAAGATCGGCGAAGGCCTTGTGCAGTACCACGGCATCAAGGATCGCTGGCCCCGGGACCCCGGGGTCGGTTTCATCGCCGCGATCGTGGCCGAGGGTATTTGGGAAGACACGGAAACTTCCACGAAGACTCTGAGTTGTCCCGCCGTGGAATCGGAATATCTCACCCCCAGTATGGATGGGATTCCCCTGGGAGATTGGTACATCGACAGGACCCGTGTGGACGGCAGTTGGTCCGCCTATGCGGCCCGTGACACGCGCAATTTTCCCCTGCGCAAGTTTCCCGCTTCGGGCAAAAAGATTCTGGTGTCAGACGACAATGATCCCGAGGGAAACCATCGCCTGATGACCAATGTGCTCTTCGGCGATTGGGCCGTGCGCGGTATCGACGTGTTCGAAGAACGCGAAGAAGGCCGGGCTGATGAGGAACAAGAATTTGTCATCGTTGGCCCCGATGCCCGCCGGGAAGACTTGCGTGCGTTGACCCTCGACTGATAGACCTGCGCTTCTCCAGCGCCCGGTTCATGACTCTCCCTCCCCTCATTGCCACCCTGCGCCCACATCAGTGGGTGAAGAATATCTTTGTGGCGGCAGCGTTGCTGTTCACCCTGGGAGAGATGGGGGGCAACCCTCTTTCCCATACGCCCGAGATGCTACGGGTAGCCCTTGCGGTGGCGGCCTTTTGCCTCGCGTCCAGCTCGATCTACATCGTGAACGATGTGCTCGATGCGGAGTCCGACCGCAAGCACCCCGAAAAGTGCAATCGTCCGATCGCCTCAGGGGCCCTGCCGGTTTCCAAGGCCCTGGTGCTCTCATTGGTTTGCATCGTCACATCCGGTTGGCTGGCTTCCCAGGCGGGAACCGCGGAGGGTTCGGTGCTGTTGGTGGTCATGGGGTATGCCCTCTTGAACCTTCTGTATTCCCTGCGTTTGAAGCACATCGTGCTGGTTGATGTGTTTTGCATCGCCGCCGGATTCCTGTTGCGGGTGGTAGCGGGCGCGTTCGCGGTGGGCAGTCCAATATCGGAATGGCTCATTATCTGCACCTTCTTCCTGGCCCTGTTTTTGGCCCTCTGCAAGCGCCACGCTGAGCTGGAGTTGCTCGGGGACGACAGCGGCAGTCACCGCCGCAACCTGCGCGAGTACTCGATCGATTTTCTCAACCAGACAACCGCAATTCTGGCGGCCTGTTCGGTGTTGACCTACGCCATGTACACCATGGCCCCGGGCACAGTGGAACGCCTCGGGTCGGGATTGATCTACACGGTGCCCTTCGTGGTCTTTGGAATTTTCCGCTACCTCTTGCTGGTGCAAACCCGCGGCGGGGGAGGCAGCCCTTCTCGGGTGCTGCTGGGAGGAGACTTAGCCTTTGCCCTGAATGGGCTCTTTTGGCTATTGACCACCTGCGGGATTCTGTTCCGCGGGAATTAGGTTCCCAGCAAGGCGTCAATTCGCCCGAGCAGTTTTTCCGCGCGACTGTCTCTCCGGCGACGAGCTCGATCCGCACCGGGAATGGAACCCGGAGGGTCAGCGAAGGCTTGCCACTCCTTGAGGGCGGCAGGGAATCCTAGGCGGCTGTCCCTTGCGCCGCCCATCAGCCACTGTTCCACGAGGGGTTCCGCATCGCTGCTACTTGACCCCTGCTGAAGGCGCCCTAGGAGCCAGGCGATGGCGTCGTCCCCGGCGTTCAGTTGAACGAGGGCCTTGGCGCAGGCCATGCGTAGATCGTGGAGTGGCGTGGGTCCCGGGGCGCCGAGTTCGGTGAACATGGATTGAATGGGGGCCAGGGCTTCGGTGAGACCCAGGTCCCCAAGGCCGCGTACGGCGGCCACCCGTAGTTCGTGGGGCTGGGACTCTTGGGTAGCCGCTAGCAGGGGCTCGAGACAGGCTGGGCTGCCCACGGAACCAAGGGCCTCTGCCGCTGCCGGGGCCACCCCCGGTTCGGCGAGAACTCGGATCAGGTCCCCTTCAGTTTCCCGCGCGCGCCCGCCCATGCGCTCGAGCACTTGGGCCACGTGCAGGCGCACATAGGCATCCTGGTCCAAAAGGGCCAGGGCTACTTCCCTGGCGCACCAGGGAGCGAGCTGACTCAGGATGTAGCGCGCGTCGTCCACTGGGCGCAGGGCAAAGGTGTCACCGGAAAGGTCCTTGACCAGGGACCAGACCTCGAAGAGCTGGGCGTCAGAAGGCGGGGCAAGGGGCAGGGCGCTTGCCTCAGATGTGTTCCAGCGTCGAAGGAGTTTTGCGGAGGTGTCTCCGAGTTCTTTCTCGATCCAGGCGATCTCTCCCTGGGCCCGTGCACCCCGTTCGTCCCCGCGGCTGGCTAAATCGATGAGCCCGCTCAGTCCGGCCAAGCAGCCATTTCGTGCCAAGCTAGACGCAACCCACAAGAAAGCCTCGGGGTCTCCTTCGTACTTGAGGCGCAGCACCAGGCGTGGGACCACGTGATCCGAGTGGGAGCCGCCCAGGCGCCAAGCCGCGTGGGCCCGGAGCCATGACTCTCTGGCGTCTGTGGCGAGGCCCAGCAAGCGTTCGCTGGCCCCTGCGCCGTCGGGTTCTTGGGCCAGCACCCCCAGCAACTCAACCGCCGCCTGGCGTAGTGCAACGTCCACGCTTGTATCTCGGGCCCACTGGGCCAGGGGCAGAATCGCGTCCTTGCCCATGGCCGAGAGATCATCGAAGGCCATGTCCTTGAACTGTCCCCCGTGCACCCGGGTTTGCAAGAGTCCTTCGGTGAGCTCCAAAGTTTCGGGCGTAGGGGCAGGGGCTGCGGTGGGAGCGGCCGCCAGATCCGCCAACCTCTGCTGAACGATGGGCGCGAGGGTTGGAGGAGCTTGGACCTCGGGTGGCCCCTCGGTGCCGCAAGCGGCAAGGAGCGTAAGGCAGCCTACGCTTCCCCAGTGCAGCCACTGGCTCACGGAACTTCAACCCGGTGCACGAGTCTGGAATCCATCAGGGGGTCAGTCACATCTTCGGTTTTCCAAACCGAGCCGTCAGAACCTCGGTAGTAGGGAGCGAGCTTGTAAAAGAGCGCGACCTCAATGGGGCCCGAGGGGGGAGTAAAAGCAATCGTGCGCCGGGGAGAGTCGCCGGTTTTGTCTTGGCTAGCAAGCGCGTGCAAGAGGGTGCTCATGATGTCTACCTCCGTGCGGTAAGGGTCACGGATGCGGTGCAGGTGGGTCCAGCCATCCCGCTGTTCGGGATCCGTGGGCAGGGGCCTCCAGAAAATGTCTGCCGCCCGGGAGCGCTCGTCCGTGGGGAATGAGTGGGCGCCCATGATGTTTTCTACGGTCACCTCGATCTGACCCTCAGCGCGAATCGCTTCCAAGGTGACCGCCGACTGCACCAGGGTTATGTCATGGCCGCCGGCCATTCCGTGGTGTCTGCCGCGATTGGGATCCCCGTCGCGGAAAGGCATGTGGCAGTCGAGGCAGTCTGGTCCCGTGTCCGCCATGGGGGTTTCCCGCCACTGGGTCACGGTCTTGTGCTGGTCATGACAACCAGCACAAAAAGCCACGCGACTCAATTCGATGGTGGCTTTGGGCTTGCAGGGGGCCGAGGGCATGTCGATGGTGCCCGCGACTCCTCCGTCGGGCAAGAGGTGACAAGCTAGGCAATCCACTCCTTCTGAGCGCCGGGAAGAACGGGGCAGAACGCGATTGCCCACTCCGGTTTCGAAGACCCCTCGGGGGGCGTGGCAATCGATGCAGACCTTGTTCTCGAAGTTGTCGCTTTGGAGTCTTACGTCCTCGTCGATCCAGGACTTGGCGTGCCAAGAGTCCTCCCACTCGCTGAAAGCCTCCTCGTGGCACGCCTTGCACTGATTGGAACTGGTCCATTGGGCGGGGGCGGCGGAGACCGCATCAGGGTTCCATTCTGGCGGCACGAGTTCGACCATGAACCAGATTGCGGTGGCTAAAACAGCTAGGCCGGCGAGTTTCTTCATGCCTTGATTTCTCCAGTGACTTCTTCCCCGACTGCTCCATGATCACCTCGCTGGGGCTCAAGGGCGGTGACTTCAAGTTGCCCCTTGTCCAAGCGTGCAACCGCGGTGGCCAGGGAACGTGCTTCCGATTCGTCGTGGGTTACATGCACGATGGTCAGGTGCAATTCCCGCCGCAGGCGATCCAGGGACTTCAAAAGTCCCTGACGCAGTTCCTGGTCCAGGGGCCCGAGGGGCTCATCAAGGAGCAGCAAGCCGGGTTCGGTGGCCAAGGCGCGGGCCAGGGCCAGGCGCTGGGCCTCTCCGCCGGAGAGCGTCGGCACGGAACGCTTGTCCATGCCCTTGAGCTCCACTAACTCCAGCAGTTTCTCCCGGCGGGGCTTGCGTTCTTTGCGCGGCACCTTGGAAGCGGTGAGCACGAAGTCGATGGTTTGGCGCACGGTCATGTGGGGCCAAAGGGCACCCCCCTGGAAGAGCAGTCCAACGCCCCGATGCTGGGGTTCCACCAGGCTGTTGGGTCCCGAGTGAACTTTCTGTCCCAAGACATCGATCAGGCCACCGGTGACTTCGCCGAGACCCGCAATGGCGCGCAGCAAGCTTGTCTTGCCCGAGCCGGAGGGGCCCACCAGGAGCAGGTGGGCGCCCACATTAAGGGACAGGTCCAAGGGACCCAAGAGGGGTTCGCCGCCCACGTTGACAGTGACACCGGAAAGGCGCAGGGCCAAAGAGTCGTTAGGAACCAAGATCTCTTCTTGGGCCATAGGATTGAGTTGGTCTTCGCTCACGGCAAGATCTCCATGCGGCGGTTGGAAAAGAGGGCCCACAAGAGGCCGGGTAAAATCACGACAAAGATCACGAGTAAGGAAAGGGCGGCCACATAGTTCGAATGACCAAAGTGCACCGCGTTAAAAACACGGTACATGGCGGTTTGCTTGGCTGCGGGAACGATCACTGCCGCATCGAGCTCGCGCACGGCGAGGATGAAGATCAGGGTCCAGGAGCCCGCCAGGGAGGGCCAAAGGGGAGGTGCCACAATCTGCAGGAGACGCCGCAGGGGGGAAGCTCCCGCCAGTTGGGCGGCCTCCTCTAGTTGCGGGTCGAGGGCGGCCACTCCGGACTGGCAAACCAGTGTGGGGAAGCACAGGAAACGCCCGATGATCATCATCACCACCAGCGCGCCGCTCCCATAGATCCATTCGAACCGGTTCCACAACAGAATCGTGCCGATGCCATAGAGAATCGCAGGTACGGCCAGGGGTAGCAGCACAGTTAACGGTAGGCCGAAGCGAGCAATGAAACCGCCGCGCTCGGCCCGGTGTCCCAGCGCAAGGGCCAGGGGTAAAGCCAGGCTGGCGGCGGCTACCGCGAAGAGGATCGAGTGGAAGATGTCGGAGCGGCCCAACTCGATCGCGAGGGCAAAGGCTTCCTTCAATGCTGGTAGGCTCCAGCCCCGGGGTCCGCCCCCCGCTTCCCAGAAGAGGCGCCCGAGGGGTACGCCGGCTCCGGCCACCACAAAGGCTCCGCAAAACAGAAACGCAGGCCAGCGGGCGGCGCCCAAGTCCATGGGCTTGGGGGCTTCAAAGTTGCCCTCGATGGTGGCCATGGAGCCCCGCCGCATGAGCAGCAGGGCAGGCAACAGAGCAGCCAGGGTGAGCAGCACCAAGGGAATCCCTGTGGCCACCGCCTCGGGCGCATTTTGGTCCACGACCCACACGGCAAAGACCTCGTCCGCGAACACGTTGAACTTGGGACCCACGCTGGACACGTAATCCGGCAGGGCAAAGTCATGGATCGCAAACAAGAAGGCAAAAGCACAACCGGCCATCACCGCCGGGGCGATCAGGGGCCACGTCATGGCAAAGACCGCGGGGCGTCCGCCGGCCAAAAGGGCTGCTTCTTCCCGGCGTGCATCGATGCGCCCCGCTGCCTTGGCTGTGAAGAGCGCCACGATGGGAGTGTTCGAGAGACCGATCAGGAGCGCGGTCATGGTGGCGCCGCGTAGATCCCAAACCTGGGTCCAAGTGGTGGCCAGGAAAAGGGGCGGGATCAGGAAGGGCAAGAGACCGAGGGCTCCCAGTAGTTTTCCCAGGGGCAGGTTGGTGCGTGCCACCAAGAACCCAAAGGGTGCGCCCACTAAACCAGCGATCGCCGCCACGGAAAGGCCAAGTGCCAGGGTGCGGCCCAAGAGACTCATGACCCGCGGGTCTTCCAGGACCTGAAGGGACTCGGGGGCTGCTACCAGCCGCCAACCCATGATCCCAAGGGGCGCCAAGCCCAAGAGAGCCAGGGCTGCGATCGCGAGGGCAAAGAGGGGATCGAAACGAGGAGTCTTCAACGGTCGAGGTAAATGGCCTTGAGGTGTTGGGTGTGCTCGGCTAGCTCTGCGCCCACTTGGTTGTAATCCACTTGCATGACCTTGAAGTCACTTCGAACATGATCCGGGCGGGGAACTCCGGG
This sequence comes from uncultured bacterium, assembly GCA_937910685.1. Classification (GTDB taxonomy): domain Bacteria; phylum Planctomycetota; class UBA1135; order UBA1135. The sequence continues at coordinate 11,355 of CALEMP010000042.1, read as the reverse complement.
GCGCACCGGGATTTGAGCGGAGCGTGCGTGGGCCAAGCGCTCTTCGGTCTTGGTGGAGAGCACCCAATCCACGAACTGCCGGGCCGCGTCCGGGTGGGGCGCACCCTTGAGGATCGCGATGGTGTTGGGAATCAGCAGGGTGCCAAGAGGTTCTTCCCCGTTGGGCCCGGGTTTTTGATTGGGATAAACCGCCACCACGGGAGCCCCGGAAAGGCGCGCCACATTGAAATCGTCGGTGTCGGTGTAGGCCGCCGCTAACTCGCCATCGCGCACCAGGGTCATGGACTGGCCGTTGGAACGCACCACGTGCACTGGGGGGGGACTCTCGTGTTGGTGCGCGGCAATCCGTTTCCAAAAAGCGTCGCTGCGTTCCTGGCCGAGAGTCGTGTACATGGCCGCCGCATGGGTAAGGGTCGTGCCAGTCAAGGGCCGTGCCACCCCGACCTTACCGTTCCAGACCGGATCAAAAATATCCTGCATGTCTTGCAGGTCCGAGGGGTTTGCTAACTCGGTGTTGACGATCAGGATTCGGGCCCGGGCAGCAAACCCAGTCCAGAGGTTGTTCTTGTCTCGGAAAGTGGCTGGGATGTCCTGAGCCGCGGGGGAGTCATAGGGCGCGAGCATTTCTAGCCGGGCCAGGCGCACGGTCTGCACGATCTCGTTGTTCCAGAAAACATCGCAGCGCGGGTGGGCGTTCTCGGCGATCAGCTGGCCCACGAGACCCACGGTTTTCTGGTGCTCCAGATCGAAGAGGGCTTCCACCACCAGGCCGCTCTCGGTCTCAAAGTCCCGAATCAACTCTTCACTGAAGACCTGGTCGAGGGCGCAATAGACCACGAGGTCGGGCTTGGGGCCGCAGGCCTCCAGGCCGAGCAGGGGCAGGAGAAGGATGAGGCTCAGCATCCGGGATTTGGGCCGGGGGTACTGGGGGGGGATTGCTTGGTGTGGGCGGGTCATGGGGACTCAACTAGTGAGGCTGGGGCTCAGGGGCACAGACCGGGCCCACTTTTTGCCAGCCTAACCCATAGGAGGTGGAATTCTCGGTTCCAAACCCGGGTCTGGAGGGGTCAGGGTGAGATTTGAGGACCGCGGGCGGGCTCGGGGGCTTGACCGGAGCAGCGTCAGGTGGACAATCCTGGCCCCGAAGCCAACCCGAGACCCGAAAGACCCCATCTACCCGCATGACCCTTGCCCAGCGTTGCTCCCTCTTGGGAACCGAAACCGCCTTTGAAGTGTTTGCCAAGGCCAAGGCCCTCGAAGCCCAGGGCAAGAGCATCATTCACCTGCACATCGGTGCCCCGGATTTTGACACCCCAGCCCACATTGTAGAGGCCGGGGAAAAGGCCCTCAGAGATGGCTTTCACAAGTACACCCCCGCAGCTGGTTTGCCCCAGTTGCGTGAGGCGGTTTGTGCGGACTTTTTGCGCCATCGGGGCGTGGAAGTGGATCCGGCCAATGTGCTGATCGCACCCGGTGGCAAGCCCACCATGTACTACGCGATCATGATGTTCGGCGAGCCGGGGGCAGAGATCCTTTATCCCAACCCGGGCTTTCCGATCTACGAGTCGGTGATCAACTATTCAGGGGCCAAGGCTGTCCCCATCGAATTGCGCGAAGAGAACGGGTTCAGTTTCAGCGCTGACGATGTGCTGTCCAAGATCAATCCGAACACGCGCTTGTTGATTATCAACACTCCCGCCAACCCCACCGGCGGCGTGGTTCCCCGGCGGGAATTTGATGCACTGGTCCGGGGCCTCGAAGAGCATCCCCATGTGACCATCCTGTGCGACGAGATCTACTCACGGCTTCTGTACGACAACGAAGAGCATGTGAGCATTCTTCAGTACCCGTCTATGGTCGAACGCTCGATCATTCTGGATGGCTGGAGTAAGACCTGGGCCATGACCGGCTGGCGGCTGGGCTATGGCATTTGGCCCAAGCACCTTTTTCCCCACGCGGAACGCTTGCAGATCAATATTGCTTCCTGTGCCAATGCGGTTACCCAGGTGGCGGCCATTGCTGCTATGGAGGGTACCCAGGAACCTGTGGACGCCATGTGCGAGGCCTTTGATCGCCGCAGAAAGGTGATCCATGCCGGTTTGAATGACATTCCTGGAATCTCCTGCGTCATGCCCAAGGGCGCATTCTATGCCTTCCCGAACGTCAGCGAATTGGGCATCGATACCCGCGAATTGGAGCACGCCCTGCTGAATGAAGCCGGGGTTGCTTGCCTCTCAGGCACGAGTTTCGGTTCCTTTGGCGAGGGCTACATGCGCTTCAGCTATGCAAACTCCGAAGAGAACATCATTGAAGGCCTCGGGCGCGTTAAGCGCTGGCTGGAGGGTCGCTCCTGATGGCTCAGTCTCCCTCTGATTTTCGCAGCGACACGGTCACCCGAGCAAGTGCCACGATGCGCCAGCTGATGGCCGAGGCTTCCGTGGGGGATGATGTGCTCGATGGGGACCCCACGGTACAGCGTCTCGAACAAGCCGCAGCAGATTGGTTGGGCATGGAAGGAGCCCTCTTCGTGCCCTCGGGCACCATGGCCAATCAAGTGGCCCTTGGCGCGTGGACGCGACCTGGGGATGAGATCATTGTCCAGCGCTTTGCTCACGTGACGACTTTTGAGGCGGGAGCAGCGGGCTATCTCCACGGTTTGCAGTCCATGACCGTGGGGGGCGAGACGGGGGATTTCAGTCTGGAGCAGGTGCGCTCGTGCGTGCGACCGACTTTTATTCATTGTCCACCCACCAGTCTGATCTGCCTGGAGCAAACCCACAATTACGCCGGTGGTCGGGTGCTGCCTCTTCAGGTATTTGAAGAGGTTTCCGGATTCGCCCGGGAAGCCAAGATTCCCCTGCACTTGGACGGGGCACGCCTGGCCAATGCGGCGGTGGCCAGCGGGGTCAGCGCGCGCACCTATGCCTCCCATGTGGATTCGGTCAGCCTTTGTTTTTCGAAGGGCCTAGGGGCACCGGTGGGGTCGATCATTGCTGGTAGCGGCGAATTTTTGGAACGAGCTCGCTTGGTGCGTAAACGCCTTGGGGGCTGGATGCGTCAGTCTGGCCATCTGGCTGCAGCGGCCCTGCACGCCCTGGAGAACAATGTGGCCCGCTTGGCAGAGGACCATACCCTGGCCCGTCAGCTGGCCGAACGACTCGGTGCATTGCCGGGGCTCGAGACTGAGCCCAAGCTGGTGGAGACCAACATCGTCATGGTTCAAGTTCAGCATCCGGATTTTGACGCCAAGGCCCTTTCCGAAGCCTTGGCTCAGGAGGGGGTCCTGGTGATGCCCATGGGCGAGCGAAGGTTGCGTTTTGTGACGCACCTAGATGTGGGCGCCGCGGATCTCGATCGGCTTGAAACAGCCGCCAAGAGCCTTTTGGGCTGATTCGGGGCAATTTTACTGGGCCATTTTACTGGGCCGTGATTTCCTGCCAGGTGCTTGCTCTTGATCCCCCAGGAGGGCCCCGGATGTGGTTATTCTGTTCGCCATTGATTCTCCGGGGACCAGCGGCAAAAAGCCCGCTTTTCACCCCTTCCAGCACCCCACATTCAAGCGACCATGGGCATCTTCAAGGCCTACGACATCCGCGGCATCGTGCCCGATGAACTCGACACCAAAATGGCCCGGCGCATTGGCTTTGCTTTTGCCCAGCACATTGGTGGCTCACCGCTCCTGGTGGGGCGCGACATGCGCGTGCACTCGCCCGAGATCTCGGATGCGGTGATTGCGGGCATGCGTGGTGCTGGGGCCTATGTGATCGATATCGGTCTGGCATCGACACCCATGACCTACTTTGCCATCGGTTCCCGAGATGTGGCCGGAGGTCTGTGCGTGACCGCCAGTCACAACACTGGGGAATACAATGGCATGAAGCTCTGCAGTCGCGGAGCCCAGCCCATTTCCAATACCTCCGGCATTGCCGAAATCGAAGCCGCCTGCCAAGGACCCCAACGGCCTTCTTCCACCCGCCGCGGCGGGGGAGAGGAGATTCACCTGTTGGAGGACTATGCCAAGCATGTGGCGAGCTTTGCGAACATCAAGAGACCGATCAAGGTTGCGATTGACGCTGCCAATGGAATCGCCGGTTACACCCTGCCTGCGATTCTGCCGCTCCTGGAGAACGTCAATACGGAATGCATCCTGATGGAGCCCGACGGGACCTTCCCGAACCACGAGGCCAACCCCCTCAAGGAAGAGAACCTCGATCCCGTGCGTGAATTGGTGCGTCAAACCGGAGCAGACTTTGGTGTCAGCTTTGATGGGGACGCGGACCGTTGCTGCTTCGTGGATGAAACCGGTGCAACCGTGCCTGCGGACCTGATGACGGCACTTTTGGCCCGGGACTTCTTGGAGCGCGAGCCGGAAAAGCCGATCGTCTATGACCTGCGCAGTTCTTGGGTCGTCAAGGAGGAGATCGCCGCCGCAGGGGGGCAGCCCGTGCGGGATCGCGTGGGGCACTCGTTCATCAAGGCCACCATGCGCGCCAACGGTGCGATTTTCGGAGGCGAGCTTTCCGGACACTTTTACTTCCGGGACAATTTCGTTTGCGACAGTGGTGTGATCGCTTTAGTCAGCGTCCTGAATTTGATTTCGGGCTCGACGGAGTCCTTTTCCAGTCGGGTGGCGGGTCTGCGGCGTTACCACTCCACCGGGGAGATTAATTTCCACGTGGAGGACAAAGATGCGGTTCTGGCGAAGCTCAAGGAGAAGTACAAGGATGGGGCCCAGGACGAGCTCGATGGCATCACGGTGGAGTACGGCAGCCTCAAACGCGCCTCCTGGTGGTGGTTCAATGTGCGGGCCTCCAACACCGAGCCTGTCCTGCGGTTGAACCTCGAGGCCAAGACCGAGGAATTGCGGGATGCGAAACGGGCGGAGCTGATCGAATTGATTGGCGAACCCGAGGAGTGATTTTTTTCTCTCTTTCCGCGGTCCCCCCCCAGCCAGAATTGGGCCGAATTTACAAAGTTGTATATATTTTTGAGGCTTCCGGGCACAAGGTCTGAATGGGGACCGCTCTAGGGGTCGATAGGATCATCCTAGAGCCCTATCCATTGATGCTACTTACCCTCCTTCTATTCGCCCCGCTGGCCGTCCCTCCTGTGACTTCGCCGGGTGCGATGACCCAATTTCCCGCGACCCAACCCGCGGGGGCCCTTGGCCAGAGTTTGGCCCGCCTCGCGGACCAGGATCGGCGCCTTTCGTTTACCCCACGCACCGCCAGCCTGGCCCGCAATGCGGAGACCCGGGCCGAGCGCGGGGACGACCCCGTGCCCTTGCCCGGGTCGATCGCCGACCTGTCCGAAGCGCTCTTTGGTCGGGGTGCCGGGGGGGACGTAATGGCCCGAGAGGGTTTGCTGGGCCGTGCCATGGACTCGGGAGCTACCCCTGTGGGCCTGTCTTCCATTTTGGCCTTGGGCGCACTCGGACCACGCTTGGGTGGAGCCCAGGCGCCCTTGGAGGAGTGGGCGCGTAGCGCCGATTCTCCCCGTTCAGCCCACGCCCTCCTTGCGCTCTACATGGCCAAGCCCGAGGTGGGGCAGGCCCTCGCGGACGAGCTCGCTCTGAGCCATTCTCTCGCCGGCCTGTTGGCTGTGCACGTCCATCCGTCACCTCTGCCCGAACACCAAGCCGTACGCCGTTGGTATGGCTTGCGCTTGGGCGCCGCTCGGCGCTTTGGGTTGGTGGATGGCCGGCTCTGGTCCGAAATACTGACCGATCGCTTGGCAAAGGACTCGACTTTCCTGGAGGAGCTGATCCTAGCGGAGCTGCCTTCGGTTCCCGCGCCCGCCGTGGCGGATCACTTGCTGGCGCTCTTGCTGGAAGACCCAACTCCTGCGCGTATTCGCGCGGGTGTACGCATGATACCCGATTCCATCGAGGCTCTGGTGGCCAGTGGTCACTGGACTCCCAGGGGAAGTGACGGTTGGCGTGAGATGGTGCGCGCCATTCTCGATGGTTACAAGGGGGACTCCATGGGTGAGTGCCTCGCCCAAGCGGTGGAGCAACCCGGCTCCCGGGGATTGGCCCTGGCGGCCATGGTGCGTCGGGACGCGAGCTACCTTGCGCCCCTCGAAGCTGCCTTGGCTTCCAATGATGCGGAACTGTTACTCGATGTAATGTACGGCGCAGGGGTCACAGACCTTGCCATGGTGATACCCGCCCTGCGTGAGTTGGGAGAACACGAGGACCTGGGTGTGCGTTCCGAAGCTCTTGTGGTGCGTGCGCGCCTTGGGGATGGTGACGCGCACTTGGCGATCCGCGAGATCATGATGGCGGTCAGTGGTGGAGAAGAAGATCCCCTGGCCGAGAACCTGATGGAATCCCTCGAGCGGCACCGGGGGGGCTTTTTGGTTTTGGACCTGTGCGAAGTCTTGACCTCCGAGCTGCCCTTTGGTTCACCCGGTCGCTTGCTGGCCTTGGCAGCATTGCGCCTCGGTGGTAGACGCGCCGCCACGGCGGACCTGCTGGGAGAATCCCAACAGGCGCCGGTGGGTGCCCCCGGGGAAGTGTTGGCCCTCGAAGCCATGGGCAACCTCCCGGGCCAGGGCGAACTCAATCACATCTTGACCTACTTCCCTTCGGATACCGTTGGGCGCACGGACATGGTCGTGGCTGGTGCTTGTGTGCGGGTGTCCCGCACGGAAGTGGAGCCTCTGATCAGCTCGGCCCTTTGGAGCGGCTCGATTCACTTGAGTCTCCTGGCAGCCGCGCTTACCCGAGAGCGTTCGGGCGAAGTGCGCTTGATGCTCTGGGCCCTCGAACCGCCCATGTCGGCTTCTTCGGAAGATCTGCGCCGGGTGGGCTACTGCATCGGCCAATTGGGCGGCATGGCATCCATGGAGGAAATCTCCCGGCGCCTTGGTAGTTCCGGTGGAACCGATCGCCCCCTGTTGCAGGGGGCCCTTTTGGGTGCCATGGGCGCCCGCACCCACTAAGACTCTAGGCAATAATCATTTCCATGTCAGCGCCTCCCAAACAGCCTGCTCGTGTTGCTCTCATCGGTGTACCCATGGACCTGGGTGGTGGCCGTCGTGGCGTGGACATGGGCCCCAGTGCCTTTCGCATCGCAGGCATCGCCAAGGCCCTCGAAGGCTTAGGCATAGAATTTAAGGACACGGGCAATGTGGAAGTGCGCGACCCGGTGCTGCTGGAGCCCGCTGACCCCTGCGCGCGATTCTTAGAAGAGATCGCTGATTGCTGCAAGCGCTTGCATGCCCGAACCCAGCAACTGGTCGAGGACGGCTGGTTCCCGCTGGTGGTTGGGGGAGACCACTCGGTGGCCGCCGGTTCAGTCGCTGGCCTGTCGAGTTATCACCACGCCAAAGGCGAGAAAATCGGCTTGCTTTGGTTTGACGCCCATGGGGATATGAACACACCGGAGACCACCGGTTCCGGCAACATTCATGGCATGCCCCTGGCCGCACTCCTGGGCCGCGGTCCTGCTCCTTTGACCCGTATTTCGAGTCGCTTTCCCGCCGTGGACCCCGAAAACGCCGTGCTGGTGGGGGTGCGTTCCCTCGACGACGGGGAACGGGATTTGATTGGGGAGCTGGGCGTGCGCTGCTACACCATGAGCGAAATCGATGAGCGGGGCATGCACGCGGTGATGCGTGAGGCGCTTGAGATCGTCTGCAAGGACACCGCGGGTTTTTCCCTGTCCTTTGATGTGGACGGCACAGACCCCTCTGTGGCTCCTGGCGTGGGTACGCCGGTTCCCGGTGGGGTTTCCTATCGCGAATCCCACCTGGTGGTGGAGATGGCAGCCACAAGCGGACGCCTATTGGGCCTTGAAATGACCGAGATCAATCCGATTCTCGACACCCGCAACCGCACCGCGCGGGTGGCCGTGGAATTCTGTGAATCCGCTTTGGGGAAGCGCGTGCTCTAGGCGACCTCCGATGTTCCCCGTCCTGCGATCTTTCCTGCACAATCGGCGTCTCCTGTGGGATTTCGTCAAGCGTGATCTGCGCGCCCGCTATGTGGGTTCGAGCATGGGCTTCTTCTGGTCGCTGATTTTCCCGGTCATCAATTTAGTGGTCTACCACTTTGTTTTCCGCACGGTGCTCAACACCCGTTGGAGTGACAGTCAGGGGGCGACCGAGGTGGCCCTCGTCATGTTGGCGGGCATCGTGGTTTGGCAGGCCTTTGCTGAGACTCTGACACGCTCCACCAGCAGCCTGATCGATAACTCCAACCTGATCCAAAAGGTGGTTTTTCCCAGTGAATTACTTCCCGCGTTTCTGGTCAAGTCCAGCCTGATCAACATGATGATTGGTGTGCCGGTTTTGCTGATTGCAGTCAGTTGGTTTGGCTTTGTGGCGGTGCCCAAGAGCTACATCCACGTGCCCCACGAGACCGTCCAGCACGAAGATGGTTCTGTTACGCAGGAGCGCATCCCAGTCGTCCAGCATGAGCAGGGCGGAATCCTACGAGTGCCCATCGCCATCGAGCGCGGGTACCAGGGGGACGTGCGCGTGACTCTTGAGTACGCTGGCACGGCCGAGTTGGGTCAGGATTTCTTGGGTCCGACCGAAATCTTCATGCCCGCGACTGCGGCAGGCGTAGACCTGTTGCTGCAGCCCCTGCCCGATGGCGAGGTGGAGGGGGACGAGGAGATCATCGTGCGCATCGTGAGCGCGGAGCCCGGGGGCTTGGCTGCCATGGGGGGGATTCCCCAGGTGCAGCATGAGTTCCGCGCGACCCTGCTGGATGATCCGGCTCCGGCACCAGGGACGGCTCCCTCCTTCGCTGGTGGATTCGAGCCCCGTATGCGGGACGGGGGATATCAGGCCCTGTCCCTTTCCGTATCCCTGGTGATGGTCCCGGTGATGCTGCTGCTGCAGTTCCTCTTTACCCTCAGCCTGGCCTATTTCCTGTCGGTGCTCAACGTCTTCATGCGCGACACTCAACACCTGGTGGGCGTTGGCGTGGTGGTTTGGATGTTCTGCACCCCGATCTTCTATCCCGCCGAAATGGTGGTGAAAGCGGGTTACGGCTGGCTGATGACGATCAACCCCATGCACTGGATCATCGATAGCTGGCGCCAAATCCTGCTCTTCGGTGCTTGGCCGGATCCGTTCCTGTTGCTGCGGACCGGCGTGTTGTCCGTGATCCTGTTGACGATCAGTGGTCGCTTCTTCTTCTCTCAAAAAGCCCGTATCCCGGACCTGCTGTGAACGATCAAAGTCAAGCGCTCTCAGGCAGCGCCATCCACGCGGAGGGTCTGGGCAAGTGCTATCAACTGTACGACAAGCCCATTCATCGGGTGTACGACCTGATGCACTTGGGTGCCCCCCGGCATAGGGACTTTTGGGCCGTGCGCGATCTGTATCTCGACGTGCCCCATGGTTCCACGGTGGGCATCATTGGTCAAAATGGTGCGGGCAAGAGCACCCTCTTGAAGCTCTTGACCGGGATCAGCGCGCCCACCACGGGAACCCTGCAGGTTCAAGGCCGCGTGGCCAGTCTGTTGGAGTTGGGCGCGGGTTTTCACCCGGAATTCTCGGGCCGTGAAAACGTGTTCCTGAACTGTTCGATCCTCGGCATGAAGAACGAGGAGATCAAAGAGCGCTTCCAGTCCATCGTGGATTTTAGCGAGCTGGGCGAATTCATCGATCGGCCTGTCAAGACCTATAGCTCGGGCATGTACGTGCGCCTTGGGTTTGCCGTGGCTTCCAGTGTGGACCCGGACATCTTGATGATTGACGAGGCCTTGTCCGTGGGGGACGAACATTTTCGAGGCAAGTGCATCAACCGCTTGAATGAGTTCCGCGAACAGGGCAAGACAACGGTCTTTGTATCCCACGACATAGGATCGATCAAAACCATGTGCCAACATGTGGTGTTGATGGAAGCCGGCCGTGTGATTAGCCAGGGGTCGGCGGAAGAGGTGGCGGACGAATACCTGAAGAGCGCTCACGAGCGCGGCAATCAGCGGCTTTCGGCTTTTGCTCGGGAGTCTTCGGAATACCCACGCTGGGGCACCGAGGAAATCACCACGGGCAAGATCACCCTGCGGGGTAAGGATGGCCAAGAGACCCAGAGCTTTGAACCGGGCGACCCATTCTCCGTGCGCGTGGAATGGCATGCCAACCAGGACACTGCCCAACCGGTGTTTGGTCTGGGGCTTTATCGCTCGGATGGGACCTATGTGAACGGCTCCAACCATCACTGGCGCGATGATTCCATAGATTTGACTCCGGTCAAGGCTGGGGAGGATGGTGCCGTGGAGATGAGCTTTGAATCCTTGCCCTTGCTTCAGGGCCAGTACTACCTGACAGCCTTCCTATACGACCACTCTAAACCCGCGCCCACGGCTATTGATCACCGGGAACACGCGGCGGTTTTTGAAGTGGTGGATGCACGCCATGTTCAACACGGCCTGCTCTTTCTGCCCACAACCTGGACCGTAGAACAGGGTGGCCAACGCCGCACCTCCCAGTCTTGACCTCTGCCCTTCCCATGGATGACCTGCTAAGACTGCCATTCGACCAGTACCAACGGTACAAGCTGGTGGCGGATCTGGTGGAGCGTGTACGCACGGGGAAACAGCCCCTGCGGATTCTTGATGTGGGCGGTCGCACTGCCCTGTTGCGCAAGTTCCTGCCCAACGACCGTGTCGAGTTGGTGGACGTGGAGGCTTCTGATGAAAAGGACCTGGTGCTCGGTAGTGGCGGCGCATTGCCTTTCCTCGACAACAGCTTTGACGTGGTTGCTGCCTTCGACACCCTGGAGCATGTGCCCCCTGAGTTCCGCGAGGACTTTGTGCGCGAGTGTGCCCGGGTGGCGGAATGCCATGTGATCTTGGCCGGTCCCTACCGCACACCTGAAGTGGATCAGGCTGAGGAAATCCTGGTGGGTTTCATGGCCGACAAGCTTGGGGTCAAGCATCGCTACTTGGCTGAACACCGGGAGTACGGCTTGCCGGTACGGGCGCAAACAGAGCAGTGGTTAGGGGATGCGGGGGGCCGGGTAATGTCCGTGGGCCACGCGAACTTGGACCGCTGGCTGGTGTTGATGTGCCTGGAGTTGTATCTGGACAACGACCCCTTGTTGCGCGATCTCGCCCAGAGGTTTTTCGCCTTCTACAATCGCAGCATGTACTCCAGCGACCATGGGGATGCGGTCTATCGCCACGCGGTGGTTGCTTCACTGGGGGACAGCCGCGAACCATCCATCGAAGGCTTGTTCGATGGGCCGAGGGCTCCCGAGGGGGCAACCCAAGCCCTGCTTACCATGGGGCTTGAGGTGATCGCCTTCGACGGTGAGAAGGACGCCTGGAAGCCCGAGATCAAGCGCTTGGAAAAAGTCATCCATGGCCTCGAAAAGAACCTCACGGGCCATCA
>CALEMP010000041.1 GCA_937910685.1 uncultured bacterium | reverse complement strand
CTGGCGATGCCGCCCCCTACGTCCTCAGCATCACCGGGACTGGCCCCGGTGGCGGTGGCGGCGGTGGGTGTACACCTGATGCATTCAGCCCTAACCAGTCCTGCGCGAACTCGGCGGTCCTGACGGACGGCAATTATGCCCTTGAGGTGTGCAAGACTGAACCGGACTTCTTCAGCTTCACAGTTGCCAATGGCGCGACTTGGACTGCAGATATCCTTCACTCAACTGCGACCGCAGATATCGATGCGATGCTCTACGAGGCGGTCAACTGCGACGACGACCAAAGCTCGGGCTGCAATCTGACGTTGACTTGTGGCTTTACCGGCTCGGATGATGAAAACCTGACCTGGACGAACACCAGCGGTGCGGACATGGATTGCATCCTGCGTGTGCATGTTTGGCCGAACAGTGCGGGAGATGCTGGGCCCTATGACCTGGTCGTTGCCGGCATTGGCGGCGGCAGCCCGATCACGGCTTTCTGTGATCCCGCTAGCCCAAACACGACGGGTAGCCCCGCCGTCTTGAGCGGATCACTGAGTGCGGCTGGCCTCCACATGGAAGTCAATCAAGGCCCCGTGGGACAGTTCGGCTTCTTCCTCCTTTCTGCAGGATCCCACGCGGGTGTTCCCGTGAGTTCGGGCATCCTTTGCCTGAGCACTCCTATTGGCCGCTACAACGCGGTCGCCGGCGGCGTCAGAAATTCCCTTGGCCAGTTCCAAGCTGGCGGAGTCCTGACGAACCTGGTCGGTACCTCCGTCTCGGGAACCGGCTTCGATGTGCCTTCGCTCTTGCCGAACCCCCCGGGTGGTACGATTGTCGGTGGGTCCACCTGGATGTTCCAGCTGTGGTACCGAGACGGAGCTAACTCGAACTTCTCTAATGGCATCGAGGTGACCTTCTAGGCTCACCTTCGGACTCAGTTATTCTGCGGCCCCGGCGGTGTTTCACTGGCGGGGCCGCAGAATAAATGAACAGACTTGCTGCCTCATTTTAAATCACCCTTGTCCCGTTGTGCTCCTTCCTAGGGGCAGGGCTCATTGGGGTGCCGGCCATAGACACCTGATAAGCGACACTATTCACCCAGCTTCAAATCAATTCCAAATGCAAATCCTTCAAACCACCATCCTGACGTCAGTTCTCATGGCCTCGGCCTCTGCCCAGAGCCTTGGTGCAAAGTACTATTGCCCCGCAGCTGATAATTCCACCGGAAGTCCCGCGGTTATCTCCGCTACTGGCAGCGACGTTGTTGGCGGAAATGCCCTCAATTTGCTGGCCAGCGGCATGCCCAACAATCAATTCGGATTCTTTCTCGTGGGTCCTGCCACGGGTTTGGTCGCCAACCCTGGCGGCTCCCAGGGCACCATCTGTATTGGTGGCGGGCTTGGTCGATTTAACGGTCAAGTCATGAACAGCGGCAGCTCGGGCACGATCTCAGCTGTAGTAGATACCTTGGCCGTGCCGGTCAACCCGTTGACCGCGATTGCTGGGGGTGAAACCTGGCACTTTCAGGCCTGGTACCGGGACCTCAATCCGGGCACCGCCTCCAACTTCACCGATGCAATTGCCATCGGGTTCCGTGATGTGGGGATTACCGCGGACTGCTCGGCCAACTTGACCAGTGGCAGTGCGCCCTTGACTGTTCAGTTTTCTCAGGCAGCCGTGGGAGCCAGTGCTTTCGCCTGGGACTTTGGCGATGGGGGAAACAGCACCGCTGGAAATCCGAGCCACACATTCAGCGCGCCTGGTACCTATCTCGTTGAATTGGTGACCACCGGTTCCGCTGGATCAGCGGCAGACCTGCTGGTGATCGAAGTGACTTCTGGTCCTCCTACGTTTGCTCCCGTTTGGGCTGCATTCAATGTGGTCGACCCGGCCGTGGGCTTGTCTTGTCTGGGCTGCCATGGGGCGGGGGGATTCGGGAACCTTAACATGTCCACCGAAGCTGGCGCCTATGCTGCCTTGGTGGGCACAGCTGCGAACTGCGGAAACGGCAACACTCGCGTGATTGCGGGGGATGCCAATGGCAGCCTGCTCTATCAGAAGTTGGCGAACACCCAGACCTGCGGGCAATCCATGCCCTTTGGGTCGCCCTACGCGGGTGATCTAGCATTGATCTACGACTGGATTCAAGCTGGAGCTCAGCAGTAAGGTCCGAGCATCACGATGAACAGAGAGAGCAGGGCCTTGGTCCTGCTCTTTTTTTTGCGTGGTATGGTTCCCATGGGCGCCGGGGGCGCGATCGGGGAGAAGGTTCTCGCTTGAGCGGTAGGAATAGGAAATGTTTCTCCCCCCGTGACCGCATCGTCGCCATGCTGGGCAGATGAAATATCCTTTTAGGGCGCTCTTTTTTGGACTCTCTTTGTTCCTTGCAGCCTTTGTCCCGGCTCATGTGCAGGAAGTTGACGATTCCGTGCATTGGGTTGCACTGCATGATTTGAGGGTAGAGGGCCAAGGTTGGAGCGATCTCGAATCTCCATTTGACAGGCTTCCTTTGCGGGCGAAGGGTACCGTGAGCGATGCGGTCTGGGGGCATTCCCAAGACTCGGCCGGTATCTGTGCACGGTTCACGACCGATGCCACCAAGATCCTGTGCCGTTGGGGTTTACGGTCTGGCGAGTTATCCATGGCCCACATGCCGGCTACTGGAGTGAGCGGGGTTGACCTGTTCGTGCGTGATGGCGAGGGCGCATGGCGCTGGCTCGCCTGTCCCCGTCCCGATAAGCAGGAAATGAACGCCGTCTTGATTACCGGAATGGATCCAGGGGAACGTGAATACCTCCTTTACATGCCCCTCTACAACGGAGTCAGTCACTGCGAGGTTGGTGTACCGAAGGGGCGTAGCCTGGAGCCCGCCGCAGAACGCGGCAAGGGACATCGGCGGCCAATTGTGTTCTATGGCACATCGATCACCCATGGGGCTTGCGCTTCGAGGCCGGGGACTTGTCACACCGCCTTGCTCGGCCGCCGTTTTGATCGCCCCGTGATCAATCTTGGGTTTTCGGGGAATGGAAAAATGGAGACCACTGTGGGCCAGTTCTTGTGCGAGCTGGATCCTGCGGTGTTCGTGATCGACTGCCTGCCCAACATGAACGGAAAAATGGTGGCTGACCGGATTGAGCCCTTGGTCAAGCAGCTGCGGGCATCCCACCCTAAGACTCCGATCCTCTTGGTGGAGGACCGCACCTATGGGAACGCTTTTCTGCTGCCCAGCAAACGCGCTCACCACGCGGCCAACCGCAAAGCCCTAACCGATGGGCTGGAGCGATTGCGCAAGCAGAAGGTGAGGGGGCTGACTCTGGTGAAGGGCGCGAGCCTATTGTCCGATGGGGACACGGTGGATGGCTCTCACCCTTCTGACTTGGGCTTTTTTCACCAGGCGGAAGTGCTGGCAGAAGCGCTTGGGCCCCTCCTGGAGGTGGAGAGATCTCGGCGGCGGTGAAAGAGGACAAGAACAACTCCCAATAAGAACCCTGCGGGTCTACCTTGACGGGCCGAGTCCTCCACTCCCCAGCTAAATCTTGAACATGGAACGAATCGACGAAGCAAACCGAAGCAGCGTTGCACTGGCTCACATCTCTGGCCTTGCCGGATATGTGGTCCCCTTCGGAGGTGTTATCGCGCCAATTTTGATGATGATGGGCGCGGAGGATGGATCTCAGGAAGAGCGTGCTGCCAAGCAGGCCCTAGCCCTCAATGTTTTTGTGTTCATCATGTCGATCCTGCTTTTCATTAGTGCGTTTACGATCGTCTTGATTCCGCTTGTAATTATCTGCGCGTCCGTTCTTGGCTTGCTTGGTTTGGGGCTACCTATTTACGGGCTCGCGAAAGCGCTGAGTGGGGAGTTTTGTCGATTCCCCTTCGTCGGGGTGTTTGCCGAGTAGCACCGAACGCGGCATCACGCTAGGGTACGGTTCATGGATCCCACACGAATCATGGCGGCCTGGACTCGCCTTGGGGGGACGGCTCTAGGCCGTCGCCTTTTCTCATACCTACTGGGCTGGGGTGTTCCCTACTCGGGTTCCATCGGGGCTCGGGTGACCCGGCTTGCTCCGGGGGCGTGCGAAATACAGCTTCCGGACCGGCGGCGTGTGCACAACCATCTGAACTCGATCCATGCGATCGCTTTAATCAACTTGGCAGAGTTGGCCAGTGGCCTAGCCATGCTGTCCGGTTTGCCCCCAACCGCACGGGGCATCGTGACTCACATCGAAATGGACTACGAAAAGAAAGCCCGCGGACTGTTGACCGTGCGCAGCAGCGCCCGGACGCCAGGGATCATCGACAAGAACATGGACCACACTGTCGAGGCCGAGATCTTTGATTCGTCGGGGGATCGGGTGGCCATCGGGCGCATCATCTGGCGCTTGGGACCCAAGCCGGAGGCTTCCGCATGAGCGAGCCATCCACCGCCCTGACCCGCGATGCAGGCGTGCGCTACCCCCTGATTTGTGGCGCCATGTATCCCTGCTCGAACCCGGAGTTGGTGGCTGCTGTCAGCGAGGCCGGCGCCCTCGGTGTCATCCAACCCCTGTCCTTTGCCTATGTGCACAGCGGTTCCTTCAGTGCTGGGCTCGATCGTGTGCGCGATTTGACGGACAAGCCATTGGGTTTCAATGCGATCGTAGAAAAGAGCGTCAAGGCCTATGAGAAGCGCATGCGCACTTGGATCGAAGAGGCACTGGATCGCGATGTGCGCTTTTTCATCACGGCCTTGGGCAATCCCGCCTGGGTTTGTGATGTGGTGCACTCGGCCGGAGGCAAGGTCTACCACGATGTGACCGAGCGCCGGTGGGCCGAAAAAGCTCTTGAGGCGAACGTGGACGGCTTCATTGCAGTCAACAATAGGGCCGGGGGCCACGCGGGCAAGTTGGACCCTGCGGCTGTCTTGGCGGATTTAGGACCTTTGAACAAACCAGTGGTCTGCGCCGGTGGAATTGGCGACGAGGCTGGGTTTGTGAAGGCCTTGGAGATGGGCTATGAAGGATGTCAACTGGGTACGCGCTTCATCGCTACACCCGAATGCGCCGTGCATGATTCCTATCGCCAGGCGATTGTCGAGGCGGATGAAGAGGACGTAGTTCTGACCGACAAGCTCTCTGGCATTGACGTTTCCGTGTTGCGTAATCCTGTTCTGGACAAGGTGGGCTATCGGGCCGGTCCCATCGCGCGCTGGTTACTTCGTGGTCGCAAGACCAAGCACTGGGTGCGCACCTACTACACCCTGCGCTCCCTGCGCAGCCTGAAACGCTCGAGCACTCAAGGACTGACCTACCGGGATTCCTACCAAGCAGGCAAGAGTGTCGCCGGGGTGCACAAGATCGAACCCGCAGCTGAGATTGTGGACCGTTTCGGTCGCGCGTGGTTGGCGTCATGCGAAAGCCGGTGAGGCCGCACCAGGTACGATGCAGCCGCGGGCCGGGTTTCCCTACTGGCCCCCTAAGCTGACCCAGGTTTCGGTTCCCCCGATGACTTGGGCCTGCACGCTGACCAGCCCGCTGGGCAGTTGAGCTTGGATCGTGTAGAGCCCGCTGGGAATTCCCCGAATGATCGTCCGGCCGTCAAGGCCGGTGGTTGGATAGGCGTTGATACGGTGGGCGGTGACCCAGGTGGATACGTCGGTGTCGCGCTCGGTGTTGTGCAGTTGGATTGTGATTCCGATGAGGGGCTCGCCCGCTAGAATCGCGCGGATGCCCAGATCCCCGACCCGGCGGACCTCCACTTGGGCTGGACCCGAAGCGGAAGAGTGAAAAGTCAGGGGCTCTTGCCAGTAGGCGGCGTTGATCGGGGTGACCCGGTACTCACCTGGGGAGCAAGCGTGCGCCGGGGAGTTGCCCTCTTGGTCGCTGGTGATTTTGACCTGGTAGGATCCGCCCCAACCAACGGGGGTAACCATAGCTGTCAGGTAGCTCGCGGGGGCGCCGCGTTCGGTGAAGTGCACGGCCAGATTGTGGCTGGAGTCGATTGTCTCAGGGATCTCTTGGGTGTTGCCCCTTGGGACCTCAATCGTTCCCGTGAAAATGCTCTCTTGGGTTGGGTCGCTAATCAAGTAGCGCACCAAACCGGTTGCGCCCGCCAGATTCGCCGTGCCCTGTGGGTCGGTGGCCTCGAAGCGTGCGCGGACGCCTTCATTCAATTGGAAATGGGCGGCGACGTTGGATGTGGAGTGCCCGTTGGTTCCGATGAAACGCACGCGCCCCGAAGATGTCGTGGGCCGAATATTGAGGCGCAGATCCCCCGGAGCTCTAGCATCGAGTTCCACATGGGAAAAGTCCGTGGAGTTGGCGATTACAGCCACCGAAATCCACGAGCGTGGGACTCCCTCGACCGTAGCTTCGCCAGTTTCTTGGTCGACATAGGTAGTCAGAAGAGTCGAGGTGCCATCCATCGAGTCTGACCAACTGACGCGCAATGCTTGGACGCTGTCCGGAACAAAGGGGCCGCCGTCTTCTGCCTCCACCACAAGGACAACCTTGCGTCCTTGTGGCCGGTGCAACACCACGTCCCAAGGGGGCGACCCCCGTGGAGTGACAAAGAAGTCCACGTATGCTCCCCAGGGCGGTTCGAAGCGGAAACTTTGCAAGCCTGCGCCTCGATTGTGAAGGACCAATATTCCATCAGGCGTGACCTGGGGGCGGCCGGCTTCCACCAGGGTCCATATTTCATTGCCCGGTGGCGGTTCAAGACGAAGGGTCAAGGTGCCAGCAGCGTTGAGCTTGATCCTCCCCAGATCCAGATCCACATCCGTTCCTCCGGCTGCAAATGCGCTCGGTTGGTAGCCGTGGGCGGACACATACACCCATGAGGAGGATGGGGCTAGTGGGAGATCCTCGAAGCGTCCATCGGGCCCTGTCATGGTGTAGTCGCGCTCCACATCGATCAGGATTTGGCCTAGGGGCTCTTTGGTGGCGATCCAAGCCCCCTCGATGGGCTTGCCGGTGTCGGCGCTAACCACTTGGCCGTGCGCATGAGTGTTGGCCTCTAACTCGACATCGAGGTTCCTGGTGCTGCCCGCCGGAATCGTCATGTCGTGGGCTTGACTCGTTTCGTCCCAGTCGAGGGAGTAAACGATCACGCTGACCGGACCCGAGGGTGCGTCAACAATCATGAAGCTGCCATCGGATCGGTTGCGAAACCACTTCCAAGCGGTGTGCTGCCGCTGGTTGATGAAGGCCAGTTGGAAGTCGCTGACCGGTTGGCCGTTGCGCCGAACCGTTCCCTTTAGAATCGATGCGGGAGACACCTGCAGGGTGTAGGGCTCGTTGTTGGCCTTGGGGTGAATGTAGTCGTACTGCATCCCAGACCAGGCAGGCTCGCGGAGGGCGAAGGAGATTTCGCCAGCCAGCATTGCGGGGAAATCAGCGATGCCCAGGGAGTCTGTGCGGGCGTTGACCATGGTGTAGGCAGACTCTTCAGGGTTGTACCAGAATCCCTGGACCTCGACTCCCCGAAGGGGAGTGTCTTCCATGTCGACCACATGCACCTGAGCTGGTAATCCGGCCTTCCACGAGAAGTTGACTGTCATCATGGTGCCCGCGGCCGGGGCGAGTATTTGTTTGGCTTGGGGCAGCATGGACCCGCCCTCGGCGGCTACCAAGAGCTCGCTTCCTGAGGCCGCATGGATCTCGCCCAAGTCCCAAAACCCGTTCTTATCCACGCCGCACTTGGCGATGGCCGAATTCGGCAGGCTGCCTTTGGGCCGTAAGCTGATCTTGTAGCTGGCAAGGTCCTCATCCCCAGGGACTTGATTGATGTAGCCCGCGAGGGGAAAGGCGGGCCCCAGCTGAATCTCGATGGGCTTGTTGTGGTTCAAGCGCAGGGCTCCGGCCCAGGTGCCCGCCAGCTCGTTGGAACGGGCGATGATTTGGGCGTGGCCTTCAAATGCGGGCAAGAACAATTCCTCTCCGGCGTTCACGGCGTATCGCAGTACAAAGCCAACACTCAAGCCCGGCGAGTCGGTATTCGCTAGACAGCGGACCTCTAGCTCGCAGGTTGCGACGTTTGCGCCAGTTGCTCCAATGATGATCACTCCGACCGGTTCGGTGGGGCTCGCAATCACGGTCGAGCGTTTGCTGCCCGGGGCAGCTTCTTGGGGGGTGGCGGCAAAGCCCGGGGTGAGGGGAATCAGGAATGGGCCCCGGTTTGGGGCGCAGGGGTTGTCGGGAGCTTGGACGCTACGGCCTTGAATGACGGGGAGAGTTAGGCTCTGCTTGAGTTCGACTTCGGCCCAATTCGTGCCCAGGCAGGTGGCGTGGAGTTGCGGGACTGGGCAGGCCCACAGGGCTTGCAGGGCACTTTGTCCCGGGAGTAGGGGGGCGGATTCGACTTCGCGAATTTGAGCCTCCCCGGCTGCCGATTCCGGCGCATCCGCTGCGGAGTTCTCGGCGCTGTTGGGCGAGGTTTGATCTCGGTTGGGGCCTGGATCGGTGCGATCCACAATCGAATGATCGGCAGTTGGTTGGCCCGGCTCATGGGTGACTTCGCTCCAAAGCCAAACGCCACCAATCACGATCGGCGCGAGGGCCAATAGGGTGGGGACGTTCGTTCTCATAAGTGGCCCGCCAGGCTCAAGGCCTGGCGGGGATAGGTTTCATTGCTGGTGATCAGTCGGAATCAACCGCCCGGAGGGGGCGGAGTGGTTCTGACAGATCGGGAACCGACTTCCGGCCGGGGCCGGGTCCTGGTCCCACGGTCGCCGGATGGCGGGGGCGGGAGCGGGCCGGGCGGGGGAATCAGATTGGGGAGGCTCCCGGTGCCGCCCCGAGCGGACAGGTCGATTGGGTCTGCTGGTAGAACAGGACCGCCTCCTTGTCCGTATGCAAAGGGGTGAACCGTGAACAAGACTACCAGGAGG
>CALEMP010000040.1 GCA_937910685.1 uncultured bacterium | reverse complement strand
ACCGAGGGGCTCCCGATCACGGCGTTTCCAACGCCGCCCAGGGTAAGCTCCACAGTCTCTCCTAACTCGTCAATCGGGTCATCGACGGGTGTCAGGGTCAGGTCGGCGCTGAGTGAGCCAGCGGGAATAGTGAAGGTCGTAGCGCCGAAGGTAAAGTCACTGCCATCAAGGGCAGTGCCGCCCAAGGAAACGGATCCCGTCACATTCAAACCGGACGGCGAGTCGAGACTCATCCCAATCAACTGGGAACCAGCACTCTCAAGAGCCGAAGCGGACGCGGTGTCAAAGGCAATCACCGGAGGCGCGTCATCATCGAGGGCAACCAACAGGAACTCTTGCTGAGCTCCAATAAGCGCATTGTCCCCGGGCATCAAGCGCAAGACCAACTCCTCATCGAGCTCGTCGATCAAGTCTCCCAAGAGCTCAAGCTGGAAAGAAGCGGTGGATTGCCCTGCGGGGATGCGGACTATCCCGGGCCCACGGATCTGGAAATCCAACCCCTCGGAAAGGGCACCTTGGAAGGTATAGGCGACGGGCAGATCAAATGACGCCGGCCCCTCTAGCACAAGGTCCACATCGACCACGCCCGCTCCCTCAAGGTAGCTTGCCCCCGCGGCGGCGAAGGAAACCCGGGGTTTTGGATCGTCATCAACAAGAGCCACTAGATGTTGCGAGAGGGCTCCGATGGTGCCTGGATTGACGCTCATCAGGTCCAGCACGAGGTCCTCCCGGTATTCAAAAAGTCCGTCCTGAAGGATTTCTAGGCCAATTTTCCCAGTGGTCTCGAAAGCAGAAATCGTCACGATCCCTTGCCCCTGGTCCAAGAAATCGCCGCCCGTTCCCGCTTCGGCACTTCCCGAGAGGGCATAGGCCAATGTCAGATCGAATGCGCTGGGCCCTGACAGAACCAGCGGCAGCACCAGGACACCATGATTCTCTCGAACCTCCGAAATCCCTGCCGCAAACTGAACAACAGGAGGTGCATCTTGATCATGGATCAGAAGCGCATGGCTCTCCGCCCCAGGAGTCGCCCCCACAGGAATCGTGAGCGCAATGGTCTCGTCTCCCTCATGCAAACCGTCGGTCAGGGCTTCCACTGGAACGCTCATGGCCAAACTGCCCGCGGGAATCACATGAGTGGTCGCCAGGGGGGTGTAGTCGCTTCCAGACACCGCCGATCCACGGGTACCAAGAGCAAAGGACACATCGAGACCCGAAATAGCGGTCAGGCTGACCTCTACCAAATCACTTTGCCCCTCATTCAGATCTGAATCGGCCAGCACAAAGCCCGGGGTGGGCGTCGCGTCATCGTCAAGAATCCTGTGAACGTGAACCGCTGGCGATCCGAGAATGGCGTTAACAGGTAGGGTCAGGGTCAGCTCGATAGTCTCATCCAACTCATCGAGGGCATCGTCCAAGATCGGCAAGAAAACTTGTCCAGACAAGCTGCCCGCGGAAATCAAGACCGTGCCCCCGGGAGCCACATAGTCCACCCCATTGCTGGCGGTACCGGCCAAGGAAAGCTCGATGCTCACATCCAAGCCGGAGAGACTGCTAATTTCCAAGCCGATGACCCGATCACCAGGAGTCCCTTCAGTCTCTGAGCTGGAGGCCTGTAAGAAACGGACCTCTGGAGGAAGGTCATCGTCTTCGATGGTCAATACATGCACCGTCGGAGCACCCAGCACCGCGTGGCTCGCGGCACCCAGGGTCAATACGACGGTCTCGTTTGCTTCGTCGAGTAAGTCATCACTGATCGCAATGAGGACTTCCACGCTTGTGGTACCGGCGAGCAGCGTCATGGGAGATGGGCTCACCCCAAAGTCCGCCCCTTGAGTGGCGCTGCCTGAAATGCTGAAAGGCACGCTGACGTCGAATCCCGAGGGCTGCGAAAGCTGAATCTGGACAGCCACGGACCCTGCGCTTTCCAGATGGGAAGAGCTCCCAACCACAAAGCTCACGGTGGGCTCAGGATCCGAATCCAACAGGGACAAGACGTGGTCCTGCTGAGTCCCCAAGGTGCCATTGACCGGCGCCCCGAGCTGAATAGCAATGGTTTCTGTGGGTTCATCCAGCCCATCAGCAACCCAAATCAAGGGCAACAGGGCGAAAGTGTTCCCCGCAGGAATCGTCAGCAGCCCACCTCCGGGATCGGTGTAATCCAGACCCAAAAGCGCTGTGCCAGAAAGGGTATAGGGCAACTCAAGGGGGACCCCTGAGGGCGCGCTCATCACCACCCGCACCGAGTCCCCAGCTGCGCTCTCAGCCGAGCTGGATGTGGCGCTTTGGAACTCGACCGTGGGCTGTGGATCGTCGTTAGTCAGGGTCAGGATATGCTGCGTGAACGAGCCCGGCAGACCGTTAGTCACGCCACTCAACTGAATCACTACCTGCTCGTCGAACTCATAAAGAGCATCGGAAAGCACCTGGATATCGAGATCTAGGGTAGTCTGCCCCGGGGGCAGGGTCAGGCTATCCGGTCCGTTGAAATCGACCCCACGAGTCGCACTGCCCGAGTACTGCACATCCACGCTGATGGGCAGACCAGATGCACTGGACACCTGCATGCCAATGGAAGCAGTGCCGATGGATTCGATCGCCGAGGATGATGTCCCTTGAAAGCCAATGCTCGGACTCGTCTCCTGTTGAAAGGTGATCTGCAAACCATCACTAAAGTTGCTGCTGACTACCTGCCCCGGGTCCGTGTAACTGGCCTGAAAGTACAATGTGGTACCGATGCCGATCGCACTGAAATGACTCGCGTTGAAGTTTGCTTGATGGACCAGCTGGTTGTTTGCAATCTGCTGGGCCCCAGTGCTGGTGGCACTGGCGATGTTCACACACAGGGTCGTCCCGTTGGGGAAAGTCGTGCCTTGCCCGCCGTTGGCCCAAGCGGTGGCCACATAGAATTGGCCCGAGCTATTGGGAACGGGTCCCGCGCGAAGCTCGAGTGTATTCCCGAGAAGACCGCAAGCCCCATTGGAGCTCATCAAAGCAGGAACCCCCAGCGAGGAAGGGCCGGAAGTGCAAAAATTCGACTCGGGGCACTGGGCGAGCGCCGAGTGACCAAAGAAGGGTAAGAGTCCCGCAATCAGGGCGCGGGCGAGGAAGGAGTGAGCGGAGCGATACATGGAAAAGGCCCCTTAGCGAGAGGCAATTTTGGGGGGGGCTCGCGGGGCCGAAAAGTAGCCCTGTAAGCTTCCCCTAGAATAGGGTGCTGGCGGGCCCCCGTGCGGGGCTCAAGGACACACCAGAGTGGGCCTGATTGTAGCCTAAAACAGGAAATCGCATATCGGGGCCGGGAACAATCTCAGATTGAGAATCGCCCCCAAGTCCAGAACCTGCCCACAGAGGCCCCCGGGGGCCTCTCCCCCCATTCGCCCTCTAGAAAGCTATTCGGAACCCGAGACCGAAGCCCTTTTCTTCATGCCCAAGAAACCCAAAAGGTCAGCCAATGCGGGCGGCCGCAACCACCAAATCAGGGCCACGTAGGAGAGAGCGCCGATAATCACATCTGCTATCAAGGCCAGCTTAGGAGCCACACCCGGCCCGAGTAGGGCATGTACACCGAGTACCGCCCCGGCCATGCCCAGAGTGGCCAGCATGGTTGAGACTAAAGGGCGCAGGGCATCGCCAAGGCTCATCCCGATCAAATTCAAGGCCGTCCGCAATGCCCAGGGCGCTAGCAGGAGCATGGTCACCGAAGATCCAGCTGCCAAGATGGTCCCGATCTCTGCCCCACCGCGGTCACGAAAAACAAAGCCGAGCACTGCCTGCACAGCGAGGCAAGCAGCGCTGCTTCCCAGATTCACGCGCAGCATGAGATCCGTTTTATTGAGTGACACAAAAATGGAACCGACGCTGGACAACACGGTGAAGAGCAAAGCGTAGGGCAACAAGGCCACCACAACCCACCTCACTCCGGCCCACTCGGGCTTGCCGTTGAGCGCCATCAGCCAAGGTACGACCAACGCGATGCCCACGATACACGGGAACAGCGTGATCACGGAACCTCCCAACCCGCGGGAATAAAGCCGCCGCATGCCCTGGAGATCATCTTGGATACGCGCCAATGCCGGCATCAATACCCCCGCAACAAGTGGCGCCAACATGCGTGCAGGCCGCAGAATTAGCCGTTTGGCTAAACCGTAGATTCCGAGGGCCGATTCCCCCGCAAAAAACAAAATGAGTATGTTATCCAAACGCTGGAGTAAAAACGTTCCCACCGAAGCGCCCAGTAGGTTCAGGGAAAAGCTCGACACCTCACGCACATACTTCATGCGAAAAATAAACGACGGGTGCCACTCCCGTTGCGCGATCCACCAGACCACTGTGCGTGCGCCGTAGGAAACCACTATCGCCCAGGCCAAGAGTTCCGGTTCGGGGTGCTCTTTCAAGAAACCGAAAACCACAACCCCATAACCGAGAGCGCACGCAAGTTCTCCAAGGGCCACACCGCCAAAGCGCAGATCCCTCATCAGGAGCCGCGAGTGGATCGCCCCAAGGGCCAACAGGGGAAATCCCCAGGCGATGATTTGCAGGAGGGGCGCAGCATCCCGAGAACCGAGTAGGCTCGCTATGGGAGCAGACAGAAACGTCAAGACAGCCCAAAGCGCCGCGGAAACGCCGAACTGCAGCCAAAACATGGTGGACACGAAGCCGCGGGAGAGTTTCTTGCGCTGGATCACCGCTTGACCGAGCCCAAAATCCACCAAGATGTCCAAGACCCCTCCAATGATCAGAGCCGCTTCAAAAATCCCCATTGCCACGGGATCGAGAATCCGCACCACATACAAGAGGACTGCATAGCGAATTGCAATCGTCGCCCCCCTACCAAGGGAGGTAAACCGAGCGGCAGAGCGAAGAGATCCTTGTCGAGGGGTCGTCATTTGAACAAGTATACATCTCTATATCACATTAGAATACATCTCTATATGCCATTATCTCTCAGGCAAGTAAGAGGCATTCCCCATCTGGGACATGATCCACGGAACATTTCCCCTGCAAGCAATCTTCCGTGGGACTTTGATAGAATGATGTCCGCAGCCCCGGGAGTCTCTCATCCGCTTGAACACTCCTGCAATCGTAAGCTCCCCCATGACCTTCCCCAAGAACACATCCCGCTCAGACCCGGCAATGGCTTTCGCTGCCCTGCCTTCCTTGGCTTGTCTTTTGTGGGACAGCCTCGAAGGCGCACGCGGGTGCCCACGTGGCACCCTGAATCTGATCGAAGAATCCGACACAGGCTTGCTGTTCAACTCAGAATTCAATCCGGACCTGATTGAATACCAAGAGGGTTACGAGAACTCTCTCAGCTTCAGCCACACCTTCAGCGGCTATCTCAAGGACTACGCCAAGCATGTAGTCGCAGGTGCACCTGCCGCGGCCCCTCGAATCGCTGAAATCGGTTGCGGCGATGGGGAGTTCCTAGAGCTGGCCATCAAGGCCGGCGCAGCCGCGGGCATGGGAATCGAACCGTCCTGGAAACTCAACCGAGAAACAGTCCTGGCGGATGGACGGGTCCAGATACTACCCCAATCCCTAGACGCCGCCACCGCGCCCCAACTGCGCGCCTTTGATCCTGACCTGGTCATCTCCCGGCAAGTTCTTGAACACGTCACGGACCCAGTGGCCTTTCTGACCCTGATCCGCGAATCACTCGCTCCAAAGCCCGTTCCCTGCGTGATCGAAGTGCCAAGCGCCACATTCATGTACAAGGGTGGCACCCCATGGGAGGTGATCTACGAACACCGCTCCTACTTCACCGAACAAACACTCGGGCTGATCATGGAAAAGGCGGGCTATGAGGTTACGGGAATGGAAACCACCTTTAACGGCCTCTTCATTTCGGCCACGGGCAAGCCCAACCCCGCTGCAAGAGTACGCTCGCAATCCGAGGACACCGATTTAGCCTACTGGCGAGGCGCCTGGAAAGGTCGCCTCAAGACCTGGAAAGAGGATCTCGCACAACGCCAAGCGGCTGGACAGCGCATCGCCCTCTGGGGGGCTGGCGCCCGGGGCATCATGTTCCTCAACATTGCCGACCCAGGCAACTACATCGGCAAGGTGATCGATCTGAACCCGCGCAAGTATGGCTTCCATGCGGCGGGATCCGGGCACAAAATTTCACCCCCCAGCGAGCTGGTGGACTACCAGCCGGAAATGGTCATCGTCATGAATCCGGTCTACGAAGAAGAAATCCGCAGCGACCTGGCCAAACTGGGCTTGAACCCCGAAATCTGCATCGCCTGAACAGATCCCATGCTCCACTGTCGCTTTTGCAAAACGCCCCTTGAACACACTTTTGTGAACTTGGGTTCTAGCCCTCCCTGCGAGTCGTTCCTGAAGGAGGAACAACTTCACCAGGGCGAGACCTTCTACCCGCTCCACGTACGTGTTTGCGCCAAATGCCTGCTGGTACAAATTCCCGAGTGCCTCCCAGCTACGGAGATCTTCGACGACTACGCCTATTTCAGTTCTTTCTCGGACAGCTGGCTCGCGCATGCTTCCGATTACTGCGCGGCCATGACCGAGCGCTTCGAATTGAACCAGGACAGCTTTGCCGTGGAGCTCGCCTCCAACGACGGCTATCTGCTGCGCAACTTCGTGAAGGCCGGCATTCCGTGCCTGGGGATTGAGCCTTCTGGCAACGTGGCAGAGGCCGCCAAGAAAGTCGGTGTCGAGTCCTTGGTCCAATTCTTCGGCATTAAGACCGCCGGCGAGGTACGCAAGCAACGGGGCCCCGCCGATCTGATCACCGCCAACAACGTGCTGGCCCATGTGCCCGACATCAACGATTTCGTAGGGGGGGCGGCGCACCTCCTGGCACCGACCGGCGTAATCACTTACGAGTTCCCGCACCTCTCGCGACTGATCGAAGAGTGCCAATACGACACGATCTACCACGAGCACTTTTCCTACCTGTCCCTACTTACGGTACAGACCATCGCTGCGAGTCATGGCCTGCGAATCTTTGACGTGCAAGAGCTTCCTTCCCATGGAGGTTCCCTGCGGGTTTTTCTTTGCCACGAAGCCGCGAGCCACGAACGTGAATCCAGAGTCGACGAACTATTGACCACGGAAAATAAAGAGGGCCTGCATCACATCGACGGCTACAGTGGATTCCAGCCCCGGGTCGAAGCATCCAAGCGCTCCACCCTCAAATTTCTAATCGAGGCCCGCGATCGGGACGAGAAAGTAGTCGCCTACGGTGCCCCCGGAAAGGGCAACACCCTGCTCAACTACTGCGGCATTCGCGGGGACCTGATCGAGTTCGCAGTGGACCGAAACCCCTACAAACACGGCCGGTACACCCCTGGCACCCACATCCCAATTCGCCCGGTGGAAGCCCTCAAAGAGGCCAAACCCGATTGGGTCATGATCCTGCCTTGGAACCTTCAACGCGAAATCACCGCCCAACTAAGCCCTATGATGGCCCAGGGCACACGTTTTGTAGTCCCCATCCCCATAATGACCGAGGTCAAGCCAACATCATGAAAGTCGTTCTCTTCTGCGGCGGGCTGGGCATGCGCCTGCGCGATTATTCGGACTCCATTCCCAAGCCTATGGTCGAGATCGGTTACCGGCCGATCCTCTGGCACGTGATGAAATACTACGCCTCCTTTGGTCATAAGGACTTCATCCTTTGCCTCGGCTACAAGGCGGACGTGATCAAGCGCTACTTCGTGGACTACCAGGAGTTCATCTCCAATGACTTTGTGCTGAAAGGTGATGACCAGCCCCAGATGCTGGCCTCGGATTTGGAGGACTGGAAGATCACCTTTGTGGACACGGGTTACGACTCCTGCATTGGTGAACGTCTGCGCCGAGTACGTGAACATCTGGACGGGGAAGAGATGTTTCTCGCCAACTACAGTGACAACCTGACAGATTTCCAGCTGCCCGAATTGATCTCGACCGTGGAAGATTCCGACGCCGTTGCGGGCTTCATCACTGTGCCGCCCCCCATGAGCTTTCACATCACAAAGACCGATCAGGACGGCAAGGTTAAGGGGATCCTGGAGAGCAAGAACGCTGACCTCTGGATCAATGGGGGCTGCTTTGCCCTGCGCAACGAGATCTTCGACTTTCTACAAGAAGGCGAGGAGCTCGTCATCGAAGCCTTCGCGCGCTTGATCGAACAACAGCGCCTGATCTCCGTGCGCCACACGGGCTTTTGGCAAAACATGGACACCTTCAAGGACCGCGTGGTCCTCAACGAAATGCACGAGCACGGCAACGCGCCCTGGCAGGTCTGGAACCGGGACTAGCCCGTCGTCCAGCGCAATCCCCCATCCAACCGGTCCTCGGCCTTGTGCCGCAGGATCGTCTTGATGCGCAGGTAGCGTTCTGAGAGAAGGTCTTCCTTTGTCAGACCCTCGGCAAGATAGGCTTCCCTTAGCTGGACGATGCCTTTTTCCACAGTCCACTGGGGCTTGAAGCCGGGAAGTTCACGCTTGATCTTGTCAAAGTTCACCCGGTAGTCGCGCTTGTCAGGGCCCGCACCATCGGCGAAGCCAAGCTCACTCCCTTTCACCGCCTTAGCAACCATTTCGGCCACCTCACGGATGCGATAATTCTCCTCGGTGATGCCCACATTGAATGCCTGGTTATGGATTACTTCCACCGGCGCGTCGAGAACAGCAACCATAGCTCGGCCAATGTCCTCCACATGCACGAGAGGACGCCAAGGGGTGCCATCGGATTGCAAGCGCACCTCGCCGGTAGTCAGGGCATACCCGGTCAAGTTATTGACCACCAAGTCAATACGCAAACTTGGCGACACCCCATAGGCCGTGGCATTGCGCATGTAGGTGGGCGAGAACCCATCCCCAGCCAATTCCATCAACTTGCGTTCCACATTAATCTTTGATTCCCCATATGGCGTCTGGGGATTCATCACCGCATCCTCAGTCAGGATGTCATCGCCGCTCTTGCCGTATAGACTGCAAGAGGAACTGAACACAAAGCGTTTCACCCCGGCCTCCTTGGCCGCCCGCGCACAACTCACTGTGGCATCTCCGTTGATCTGGTGAGTCAGAGCAGGGTCCAAATCACCCAGCGCATCATTGGATAGGGCCGCGAGGAAGACAATGGCGTCGATGCCCTCGAGATGCTCAGGCTTGATGTCGCGAATGTCCAAAGCACGTTGCTCTATAGAAGGAGCAGGCAAAAATTGGCCGCCCTCAAAGAAACCCGTGTCGAGGCCGCGGACCTCATGGCCTGCATCAAGAAGAAGGGGGACCAAGACTTGGCCCACATAGCCGGAGTTACCAGTAACGAGTACGCGCATAGTGAAGCGAAAAAGCGGTTGTAAAGTATCTAGGTAAAGTCGAGGGTCAACTTGCGTGCCGTAAAGGCCTCAGCGTAACCACTCGGTGAATTGCATTCCACGCCTCGCAGGCGCGCAAGGGCGCGAAAGGCATCCGCGTCAAACCAAGGGCGCCCCGCTTGACTGGGGAAGTGGGCCTCTAAGTGTCGCAGTTTGCCTTCCATTTGCTCGGCACTCAGGGGCACGAACACCGACGGCTGGCCCAGATCCCCTTCGAACTTAGCAATCTCAAACTCCAGCACCGGTTGATCGCGAAAGGTCTGCCAAATGACCTCGGCGCAGGTGCGGTGATCCTGATGACGATCCTCCAGATGATGTGAAAGGACCAGGTCTGGGGTAAAAGTCTTCTGCAACTCCCAAAGCCTGGACTTCAAATCCCCAAGCTGAGCTGGGAACAGGTTTTCGTTCAAATCCCAAACGTGGACCTCACAGCGGACAGCGCCTGCGGTCATGGCCGTCGCGCTTGCATGGGCCTCCTCCGCGCGGGATCCGTCGGCGGACGCCACCACCCAACAAAGTTCAACCGGCCGCTCCTCCAAAAGGCGCAGCAAGGTTCCGCCAGCGCCAATTTCCAAATCATCCGCATGGGCACCCAGGCAAAAGACCTTGAGGGGAACTGTGGTGGCTGTGGGCAGGAACGAGAGCATTGGATTCCGCGGTCTTGTGCGAACCGCGTGGGGCCTTCAGTATACGCTGCTCCTGTCCTCCGGGTCCAATTCGCCCACCCGGAACTCCGCGCACCGCCCTGAAACAGGGCTCCCCTTCCTCCAAGTGCCAAACCTCCCGATTCGAAGCAAGTCACCCATCAAATCTCATGCCTCCGCTCGCTACCCTGGGCCCCATGGAACCCAGCCCCAGCTTGCCCCCCGGCGTCGCCTTCAGTGATGGCGCACGGGGAACCTGCCCAACCTGTCAGACTGCAGGCCGAGGCCTCTATTCGGTTGCCGCGGTGCCGACCACATCCAACGTTCTGTTCCACACCCAGGCAGAGGCCCGAGCAGTTCCCATGGGGACCCTTGACCTGGCCACCTGCGACACCTGTGGCCTGCTATGGAATGCGGCTTTTGATGATCGCTTGGTGGACTACTCAAAGGGCTATGAAGAGACCCAGGGGTTTTCTCCCACCTTCCGTAAGTGGCTGGAGGCAACGACACAACAACTCAGCAACGAACGAGATCTGAGAGGAAAGCTCGTGGTGGAAGTTGGCTGCGGCAAGGGAGAATTCCTAGCAAGCCTCTGCGCAGAAAGTGGGGCCCGGGGAATCGGTATCGACCCTTCCTCGACAGCCGGTCGTGTGGATTTAGACTCCGGCGCAGGCTTGCGGTTCATCCAACAGCTAGTGGAAGATGTGCCCCCGCTGGACGACGCCGCACTTCTGGTTTGTCGCCACACCCTCGAACATATCGGGCCGATTGGCCCGTTCCTCCGAGCCATGGAGCGCGCATGCTTGGGGAATACTCCGCTCCTGATCGAGGTCCCCGACCTCACGCGAGTGCTGGCCGAAGGTGCTTTTTGGGACCTCTATCACGAGCACGCAACCTACTTCACCCCTGGCTCACTCGCCCGTTGGATTCGCAGCATGGGTCGGCCGATCCAAATGCTGCGCCGGGTCTATTCTGACCAGAACATGGTTTTGATATCGGATCCGGATCTCCCGGATGATGTTCAACTACAGGGAGAATCCCCCGCCGAACAGCGCCAGGCCCTGCTCCAATTCAACCGCCGTGCCCAAGAGTCCATGGCCAGCACCAATGCCCTTTTAGCGGAGATCCAAGCCAGCGGCGGAATCAGCGTCCTCTGGGGAGCGGGTTCCAAGGCCACGGGACTGCTGGTCACATTGGGACTCACCGATCAAGTAGCCGCAGTCGTGGACATCAACCCCGACAAGACCGGCAGCCACATCGCAGGCAGCGCGCATCGAGTCATAGGCCCAGCGGAGTTAGCGGAGATCCAACCGGATCTGGTGCTTGTGATGAACCCCCTCTACGTGGAAGAAATCGGGAATAGCCTGAAAGCCTTGGGACTGAACCCACGCTTGGAAACCCTTGGTTGATTTCTAACCGATTGAGCGACTGAACTCGGGGCGGAACCGATTGAGCACGGCTCCCAGAAAGTGGACTCCAGCACCCTCAATCCGCGAACGTGCTTCTTCTACGTCCTCCTTGAGGCTGACCCGTGCACGGGTCACTAAAATTACCGCATCCACGCTATCTAGCAAAGCAGTGGTGGAAGCCTCGGTGACAATCGGCGGGCTGTCAATCAACACCACCTTTGCGGATCCCGACAACTGGGAGAGGGCCATTTTGAAGGCCTCACCCGCGAACTCCCCCGCTAAAGAGACTCGCTTGCCGCCAGAAGGCAGCACGCTGAGCTCGGCTAACCCGGGAGCTGAGTGCAGCGCATACTTGAGTTCCGTACTGCCCCCCATCACATCCGCAAGCCCCGGCTCACCGGGAACGCCACAGTAGGTGGCTAGTGAGGGACTCATGAAGTCTGTGCCCAGGAGCACCGTGGGGTAGCGCAGGTGGCGGGCTAGATTGACCGCAATGGAAGCCGCCAGCACGCTGGTTCCACAGCCCCTTTCCGTGCCGGTGACCAGGATGCGACTGGACTTACGCTCGCGCACAAAATCGGCGCAGGTCTTCCATAGGTTCTGCTCCAAGCCAGTTAAGCCAATTTGGGCCAGTTCGATGGGCAGAGGTTTTCCTTCGTGATTCGACATGACTCAGCTGACCTTGGTTGGGCGCAACTTGCGCAGGGGTTTGTGTTCGCCAATCACGGCCAAGACAGGCACATTGAGCGCCTTCTCGAGGGTTTCACGGTAACGCAGGCGCTGGTCCCGCAACTGGCGCAGGACTGCAATCGCCATGCCCA
>CALEMP010000039.1 GCA_937910685.1 uncultured bacterium | reverse complement strand
AAGGGACTCGATGCCCTGCGAGTTCATCAATAGAACTGCACGACGAGCGCATCCGAGAAATTGGACACGCCACCCACATCCCGATACCAAAGCTGGAAAGCCCAAGTGGTCCCAGGGGTAATCACAGCTCCCGGGGGAGTGGGAGTCGCAACGGGCAGATCAAAACCGCTGCCCACACTAGAAGTGCCCGCGAGGTTCTGGAAGATCCCTGCTCCATCAAAGCGACCCAGAGAGTCGAGGGACGGCCCAGCCGCACTGTTGTAACGGCCGATTGGCGCGCTCAGGCACAGACGCCCCTGACTCACTGCAAGGCCGGGCTCTTCTAAGCCTGCGGAGATCAAGAAGTAACCAAACTGCTGGTCCGGCCCCTGCTGCGCTTCCAAGTGATAGATCCCCGGTCCGCCGTGCCCAGATGGTGCCAGTGTGACGCCCAGTCCGGTGCTGTTCGCTGATGCGGGAGCGCAGAAGATATCCCCGTCGGTCGGGGCACTACGCCAGGAAGATACCGTGACGCTGCCCGCGGCACCCGGCAGGGGGATCGAGTGCAGCACCGCGCCTGTTTGGTTGTCCACAACAAGCCCCCGGGGCGGGCCAGTAGCTGCCACAAAGGAGTGAGCAGCGTCCGGGGAAAGGGATAGAGCGCTTGCATCATCGAACAGGTTCAATCCTACGCCGAATTCGGTAAACGACCATTGATCGGGGGCGGCACCAAAATCGACCCGTCCCATCCAACCATATTGAGAACTGTGGCCCCTGCCGCAAACGATGGCTCCCCCCGAGCCGGGCAAGAGCTGAATCCCCTGACCAATTCCAATCGGGATGGTGATGTGCTGCATCCCCGGCAATGAAGGGTCAGCATCCACCCAGGCGCCCGCATTCAGATCGTAACGCACCAACATGGTTTCGTAGATCCCCCCGAGCACGACGGTCGCCATGGCGTCGTCTTCGCTGATGGCAAGGGCAGTTCCGATGGCGATGCCGGGGGTCCCTGTAGTGGGACTCGTGCTGGTGGCCGTCATGTAGCCCCCACTGTTGGGATCCGTGTCAAAGATCGCCAAGGTCCCGCCAAAAAGCGCAGGGACAGCTACGGCGATTCTGCCCGAGGGGGACAGATTCCAACGCTCAATCAAACCGAGGCCCAGTTGGGGCCCACTGCCAGCAACCACCTGCCCATAAGTACTGTGATTGGGATTGCCATCAACAACCTGGAGAGCAAACCCCGAACCCGTGTTGACCATAGCCAAGTAACTCTGGTGCCAAGGATCCACCACGAGCCCGTAGGGATTGCCAACAAAACTCGTCAGAGAGGCAAAGGACACCCCAGGGCCTGCTGGTGTTCCCACGTAGAGGCTGCTGTCAATGGATGACAAGACCAACAGTTCCGTCCCACCATTTGCAAAGCTGGCACCAGAACAATTGTTGGTGGCCACTTCCCCCCCTGATTCAATCAGGGTGCCGGTGACCGGGTCAACCAACCACCAGGGATCGGCGCTGCCGCCGATTGAGCAGCCCAGGAAAATTGCCTCGCCGCTCCCTTGGGCTTCGGCTATGGATACGAGGGGCAGGGCACCCGAGCTCATGGCGAGCAAGAAAACAATTGTCGTGGAGATTGGCCGTTGCAACATGGAAAGTCCTTTTATGGGAAGAGGGTTCGTACTTCATGCGGAGAGGAGGTCCTTCAGCCTACACCGGAAGATGAGATTTCGCTCTTTGGAACCGAGCCCCTGAATGGGGTAGACCCTAGACAACGACCCCCAAGCCACTGGGGAAGGAATGCGGAGTCCTAGGGGGTGCCTGCATAACTTGCTGGCTGCCACATTTGAACCGGCGGATATCCTCGGGCCTAGGCGGCAATGCCCCCGCAGGCAGACCACGCGTCCTCGGGGGAACAGCACTAGATCGAATTTTGGGCGGCACACTCCCCTCCACAGCGGAGAATTTAGCGTTCTTGGGACTCCTTCCGAGCTAGGTGGGAGCTAGTTGCTACTTCTTGGGAAGGGGTGCGATCTTCTTGCCAGCTTTGCAGGTGCCCTCGCGTGCCTGTGACTCGGTGTGCTTCAGAGGTTGAGGCCGATCACAACCCAAACCACGGCGGCCACTGCGAATAGCAGGCTGCTGGGCCACCACCACAGGAACACCTTTTGAGCGAGCATGAAGCGAAGCCCCATAGCGATGGCTGCCAGGTTGGCAACACCCGCAACAATCAACAACAGAAGTCCAGAATCCGCCAGGTGATTCGATGCATTGCCGGTGCGCCCGAGGATCAAAGAAACCCCTCCCAGCAACGCACCCCCGCCGACGATCCCCATTGCCACGGCAATGGCAAAGAACCTACCGCCAGGATTGTCTGGTTCGTTACTGACCATGGATCGATCCTAACACCAAATCACTGCGACGGAGTCGGTAAGGAGGGCAATTGGGACGAGTTTCATAGCTCAAGCATCCTACCTGATCGGACTCTGAGGCAAACCCGAGGCAAATCTTGGAGCCTGTTCCTAGCTAGGCTCTCGTAAGTTCTTGCTTGTTGGGGTTTTACGCCAGCTCAGTTTGGAGAGTGCATCGGATTTCTAATCCGATTG
>CALEMP010000038.1 GCA_937910685.1 uncultured bacterium | reverse complement strand
TTGAACGACACGGTCAACATGCGTTGGGCGGCAGAAGAACAACTGCGCTTCTTCGAGGAAGAAAGCTGTGGCCAATGTGCACCTTGCCGCATCGGCACGCACTACCTTCACGCAGCGGTCAAGGGCCAAGAGAAATCCCTGGGCCTGGCCCACGTGGGGGACGTGGCCTGGCAAATGAATGAGGGATCGATCTGTGGCCTAGGCCAAGCGGCCGCGCTGCCCTTGACCAGTGCCCTGAAGTATTTCCCAGAGGACTTTTCATGAGCCCTACAACACAAACCCTTTTGGTCGACGGACACGTGGTGGAACTCCACCCGGGGGACACGATTCTGAACGCGGCAAATCGCGCGGATGTTTCGATCCCGACCCTCTGCCATGATCCGCGACTGAAGCCCGTGGGAGCCTGCCGAACCTGCCTGATCGAAGTGGAAGGCGCGCGGCGCCTCCTGCCCGCCTGCGCCACCCCGGCCACGGAAGGCATGAAGGTGAACACCGAGAGCGAGCGCGTGGATCGTCACCGCAAGACCCTCTTGGCCCTTTACCTCACCGACCACGACGGAACCCAAGAACACGGCCAGGGCGGAGCGCCCAATCAACTGGTCAGCATGGCGCGTGAAGTGGGCGCCCCCACGGATTGGGGGCAACTGCCATCCAAGCGGCGGGGCAGCGTCAAGGACGACAACCCCTACATCCTCTTCGACCCCGACCAATGCATCGCCTGCGCCCGCTGCACGAGGTACTGCGATGAGGTGGAGTCCGTGAACGCGATCACCCTTGCGGGTCGTGGCAGCGAGACCACGATTTCCACCGCCGATGGGATATCCCTGCTGGACAGCACTTGCGAAATGTGCGGCGGCTGCATCGACACCTGCCCCACCGGCGCCATGACCGAGCGCAAGCCAGCAGAGGTCAAAGCTCCCCCGGAAAGCGATCTCACCAAAGTCCGCAGCACCTGCAACTTCTGTGGAGTGGGCTGCCAACTGGACCTGAACGTGGATCCCGCGGCCAATGATGGGCGTGGGCGCGTGGTCAAGGTCACCAGCCCTCCCGTGGGCACCACCTCCAACGACGGCAACCTTTGCGTCAAGGGCCGCTTTGCCTACGAATTCATCAACCACGAAGACCGCTTGACGACCCCGCTGATTCGGGATGCGGACGGCGTACTACAACCGGCCAGTTGGGAGGCAGCTCTAGCCGCCACCAGCCAAGGACTGGCTGGGGTGGCAGAACGCCACGGCAAAAATGCCCTTGCGTTCATCAGCTCATCTCGCTGCACGGTGGAAGAGAACTACCTGGTGCAGAAACTCGCGCGCCAGGGATATGGCACCAACAACGTTCACCAGTGTTCTGCAACATGACACGCCCCCACCGTGGCCGGTCTGGTCGCGACTTTTGGTGCAGGCGCCATGACGAACTCGATTCAAGAAATCCGGGACGCGGACTTCTTGCTGGTGATTGGCAGCAACACCAGTGAAGCCCACCCGATCATCGCGATGGAGATGAAGCGCGCGGTGCACCGGGGCGCGACGCTTGTAGTGGTGGACCCCCGAGCGGTATGGATGACGACGATCTCCGAGCATCACCTCCAAATCAAACCCGGCAGCGATGTGTGGCTCTTGAACGCCATGGCCAATGTGATCATCTCTGAGGGTCTCGTGGCAGATGAGTTCGTGACCAAGCAAACCGAGAACTTTGAATCGGTCAAAGCGGCAGTCAAGGATTACACCCCCGAGGCGGCTGAAGCCTTCACGGGCATCGCACCCGATCTTCTACGCAAGGTCGCGCGTCAATACGCCAGCACTCCCAAGGCCGGCATCTACTACACCCTTGGAATCACCGAGCACAGCCACGGCACGGACAATGTCTACGCCCTCGCAAACTTGGTTCTGATGACTGGGCACCTCGGCCAGCCGTCCAGCGGCATGAACCCCCTGCGCGGCCAAAACAACGTGCAGGGCGCCAATGACGCGGGTGCCACCCCGGTGTTCTATCCGGGCTACCAACTGGTGGATGACCCCAAGGCCCAGAAGCTCTTTGAAGAAGCTTGGGACTGTGAGCTTGACCCCGAGCCAGGTCTCAACCTGAACGAGATGATGCAGACCATGGGCGAGAGCATCAAAGGCATCTTCGTCATGGGCGAGGACATTGTGCTCTCCGAGCCCAACGCTCATCACTTGGAGGCCGCTTTGGCTGGCGTCGAATTCATCGCGATCCAAGAGCCTTTCCCCAATGAAACCATGCGCTTCGCCAACGTGGTTTTCCCCAGCGCAGTCTTCGCTGAAAAAGACGGGGTCTTCACGAACTCCGAGCGACGGGTTCAGCTGGTGCGCCAAGCGGTTGCGCCCCCAGGGGAAGCGCGCCAAGACTGGCGTATCCTCAGTGACCTAGCCAAAGCCGTTGGCTTGGACTGGAACTACGAATCACCCGCAGAAATCTACGCTGAAATGGCTGCGCTTACGCCCAAGTTCAAAGGCATCAGCCACGAGCGCCTTGGAGAGATCCAAGCGGACGGCATGACGGGTATCCAATGGCCTTGCCCCACCAGCGACCACCCGGGCACGGTGTACTTGCACAACGATGGGATCATGCGCGGCAAGGGTCTCTTTCAAGCGGTCACCTACCGGCCCCCCATGGAAGTTCCGGACAAGGACTACGGCCTGTTCCTTTCCACCGGCCGGACCCTCTACCACTACAACGCCGCCACCCAAACCCGGCGGGAATCGGGGCCCGTGGCCAAGCAACCCGAGGCCTTTGTGGAGATTCATCCCCGTGATGCAAAAGAGCGCAATATCCAACCCGGAGACCAGGTGCGCATCAGCACCCGACGCGGCCACATCGACGTGATCGCAGTTGTCTCCCGCCAGGTACGCCCTGGATGCATCTGGACGCCCCTGCATTACGCGGAAGCCAGGGCGAACCTCCTGACCAATGACGAAGGGGATCCAGTCACGGGCACCGCTGAATTCAAAGTCTGCGCGGCCGAAGTGGTGCGCCTCGGCGAAGGTTGCGAGCTAGAGGAAACTTTCCGGGGCAGCTTCTACAGCACCCAAGGGCCCCGGGCCTAAGGGCCTGATCGGTTGAGGGGTACGATCCGGATCAGGCCGGAGTACCAGCGCGCCGGACCTCGGCCTCGACCATCGCCCCGACCTCGTTGGTGGGGTGGTCACCGGCGCCGACGCCTTTCAGACGGCCCGACTTGAACAGATCGATGACAGTGTTCTCGATGGCACTGGCGGCTTCTTGCTCGCCCAAGTAATCGAGCATCATGGAACCAGCAAGGATCGCGGCGATCGGGCTGGCTAGGTTCTTACCGGCGGCCTCGGGGAACGAGCCGTGGATCGGTTCGAAAAGGCTGACTTTGCCCGGATGAATGTTTGCGGAAGCGGCGATGCCGAGGCCTCCTTGGAGCATGGCACCGAGATCGGTGATGATATCCCCGAAGAGATTACTGGTCACCGCCACGTCGTAGTCCTCGGGGGTATCCACCATGCGCATGCAAGCAGCGTCGATGTAGTCGTGGCCGGTGCTGATGTCGGGATAATCGGAAGCAACCTCCGCGAATACGCGGGTCCAAATATCTTGGGCGCGCAGAGCATTGGCCTTGTCGATCAAGGTCACGTGCTTACGGCCGCCGCGGGCGCGGGCCACTTCAAAGGCATGGCGCACGGCGCGTTCCACGCCGGCACGGGTCCAAACCATGGTCTGGGTGGCGACTTCCAGGTCCTGACCCTTGTGCGCGAAACCGTGCATGCCGGTGTAGGCGCCTTCGGTGTTCTCGCGAATGATGACCATATCCACATCGTCGGGGCCTTTACCCTTCAGGGGACAAAGGCGTTCGTCATAGAGCTTGATCGGACGGACGTTCAGATACAGGTCAAGGTCAAACCGCGCCTTAGCGATGATACCGAACTCCATCTTGCCCACTTCGATGCGCGGGTCGCCGATGGCTCCTAGGTACAGGGCGCCCATGCCCTTGACCTCTTCAAAATCCGCATCGGGCCAGATCTCTCCCGTGTCCAAGAAGTGCTGACTACCGAAGGGGTAATGGGTCTTGTTCACTTCGAAACCAAAAACCTCAGCTGCCGCGTCGACAACCTTGAATGCCTCAGCGGTCACATCGGGCCCGATGCCGTCGCCGGGAATAATCGCAATGTCGTGGGTAGCCATGAGAGATTTCTTATTCAGGATTCAAGCCTCGGATGAGGCGGTGGCCGAAGCGAACATGCCCGGACGGTAAGAAGCAATATGACCCATCACGGCGGAAGCCGCGACGGTCAAGGGTGAGGCCAAGTACAAACGGCCAGGGCCGCTGCGCCCGTTGAAATTGCGGTTGATCGCGCTGACTGTCGTCTGCTCCGCGTTGTCGGAAACGCCGGGGCCACAACCGATACATGCCCCGCAACCGGGGTCGATGACGGTCACTCCGGCAGCCTTGAAAATCGTGTCGTAGCCCTTGGCCTGGGCATAGGCCCGCACGGTTTTAGAGCCGTACTGCACATACATATGCACGCCGTCCGCGACCTTGCGTCCATGGTCGAGAGCATCCTGCAAGACGCGCGCATAGAAGTCGAAGTCGTCTTCCTTGCCGGCGGTACAAGATCCCCCATAGGCAATGTCGATGGGCACGGTGTCCAGTTCCTCAATGCGTTTGCCGTAGGTCGGATCCCCAGGTTCGGCCACCATGGGACGGATCACACCGAGGTCCACGGTGTGAATTCCACCAGTATAGGTGGCACCCTTGTCTGGGAAGACGAACATGGCCTCGACCTGTTCAATGGTCAAGCCCTCCCGGTGATCGACGACCCACTCGGCAAGAGCACGGTCCCCTTCACAAACACCCGAACGGGCGCTGCACTCGGTGGCCATGTTGCAAAGTGTGGCGCGCTCATCCGGAGAAAGAGATGAAAGTCCGGGACCGCCGAATTCCATCACTCGGTTCAGAGTGTCCTCTCGTTTGGCGTAGGTGTTCAGGATTTCCAGAATCACGTCCTTGGCGGTACATCCGGGATCGAGCTCCCCCACCAGTTCGAAACGGATGGACTCGGGGACTTCGACCGTGGTGAAGCCCGAGTGAATCAACGCGGCGTATTCCGTGGCACCCACACCCCAGGTCAAGGCGTTGGAACCGCCGCCCATGCAGGTGTGACTGTCAGTGGCC
Source organism: uncultured bacterium (assembly GCA_937910685.1). Classification (GTDB taxonomy): domain Bacteria; phylum Planctomycetota; class UBA1135; order UBA1135. The sequence continues at coordinate 12,405 of CALEMP010000038.1, read as the reverse complement.
TGGATGAAATCACCTGGGTCGACGAACTCTTCCCGCGCAATCTCGTGGCAAATGCCGGGGCTCACTCCGTCTTCGGCGGAGTAATCACGCACGCCGGAGTGTTTCTGAAATTCGTTTTGCAGATCGCGAAGGGTTTGGATCTGGGATTCAAAGGGACGCATACGCTCGACGCCGGTTGCGTACAGCAGGTGGTCCTCAAAAATCGCGAACTTATCGGGGTTGACCACCTCATAGTCAGCGCCGTACTCCTGCTCCAAGAAGTGATGCACCTGGGCGGTGGTGAACTCGTGGCTGTAACCGCCGTCCACATTCACAAGGCAGATATCATCTGGTTGCACCGTCTGGTCGGTAGTACCGCCAACCACTTGCCGGGCTAGAATCTTCTCGGCGATGTTCATAGGCCGAGCTCCTGTGCTGGGAGGTGGAACTTTGACATCGCCTGCACGGAATTTTGCAGCAAAGGGGAACAGGCCGCCGGCCTCAAGCATCACTTGGGTTACCGGGTCGTGATGACCAATCAGTTCCTCCAAGGGGATATCTTTGCCCGCCTGCAGGCGACGCAACACGTCGTGGCCACCCATCAGCTGCCCGAGGTTCAAGTTGTTGCGCTCGTGAATCGGTGCGAATGAACTAGCGATCACCAAGCGCACGCCACTCCAGCGTTCGGCCTGGGGCGCGGTTTCGCGACTCGAACCCGTGCCTTTGCGATGGCCCGAGACGATCACTTCAAAGTTCCCGTTGATCAGGTCGTTGGTCTCGAACACTCGCTTGCCCTGATCGTCCAGCAATCCCGCATAGGCGTCAAGAGCAAGCTCTTCAGGCCGATGGCGGAAGCACACCCAGGCAGGAGTCATCGTGTCCGTGTTGATGTCATCGAGCAAGTCTTCCGGCTTAACATCCTCCATGCGCAAGTCGAGCTCACCGCGCAACTGTGCGCGGATAATCTCCGGGTCCTTGGTTAGGAACAGTACGCGCTTGCCCGGTGTTAAACGAACGAAGCGACCGCCATTGGCGGCATTGTGGATCAAAGGGTTCACAGTGGTTCTCCTAGAGGGACGTGTTCTCGATCAGCATGGCAATGCCTTGACCACCACCAATGCAGGCGGAAGCAACGCCGTAGCGCTTCTTACTGCGTCCCAGTTCCAAAGCCAAACTCAAGATCAAGCGCGTGCCAGTTGCCCCGAGGGGGTGGCCCAAGCTGATCGCTCCGCCGTTGACGTTGCAACGGTCACGATCGAGCCCAAGCTCCTTTTCGCAACCCAGATACTGGGCGCTGAATGCTTCGTTGATCTCCATGCGGTCGATTTGATCGAGAGTAAGGCCGCTCTTCTCCATCAACTGCTGGATCGCAGGCACGGGGCCGATGCCCATCTCTTTGGGATCGACGCCAACGTAGCTCCAGCCGCGGATCACGGCCAGGGTGTTCAGACCTTGTGAACGGGCGTGTTCATCGGTCGTGACCACGACGGCGGCGGCTCCATCGACGATGCCGCTGGCGTTGCCGGCGGTGACCGTACCTTCCTTGCCAAAGGCCGCGCGCAAGCGAGCGAGCCCTTCGACAGTGGTGCCGGGCCTGATGTGATCATCCGCGTCCACGGTAATGTCGCCTTTGCGTGTGGGAATCACGACGGGCGCGATCTCTTCCGCAAAGCGGCCCTCTTGCACGGCGGCGGCACCCCGTTCGTGACTGCGGAATGCATAGGCATCCTGGTCCTCACGGGTAATCGAAAGGCGCTTGGCAATGGCCTCAGCGGTCTGGGCCATGAACGAGTCCGCGTAGGGGTCGTGCAGACTGGCGAAGAGCGAGTCCTTCATCTCAGGCGCCTGCCCAAAGCGGAAGCCCTCTCGTGCGCCGTACATCACATAGGGCGCCTGGGACATGTTCTCTGTGCCGCCAGCGAGGGCCGTGGTGGCCTCGCCCAGTTGAATCATCTGTGCCGCGTTGATGATGCTCTGGATACCGGAACCGCACAAACGGTTGACCGTCAGAGCAGGAACGGGAACGGGCACGCCAGCCTTGAGGCCGATGTGACGGGCGCCGTACAGGGCGTCCAAAGAACTCTGCAGCACGTTGCCGAAGACCACGTGGTCGATGGACTCAGGTGCAACCTTGCTACGCGCAAGCGCAGCCTTCGCAGCGTGGGCGCCCAGCTCGATAGCCGAGATGTTCTTGAACTTGCCAAAGCCGGGTGTCCCGACATATTCAGCCATGGGGGTCCGCGCCCCGCCAACGATCACGATGTCCTGAGTCATATTGATTTCCTTATATCTCGCTTCTTGATTGAAGGGGAGGCATTGCCCCCCCACGTGTCACTTGCCCGTAAAAACTGGTTTGCGTTTCTCAAGGAAGGCCGCCATGCCCTCTTTCATGTCCGCAGTCTCAGCAGCTTTGCCGAAGTACTCGGTTTCCATAACCTCTCCCTCGCCCTGGGACATGTCCCAGCCACGCAAGACCGCTTCGATTCCGAACTGCAGGGCCAGAGGTCCCTTTTTCAAAATGGACTTGACCATCTTCATGGTGCCCTCCTTGAGTTCCTCAGGCGCAAATATTCGGTTGATGACACCGACCCGATGGGCTTCGGCCGCGGGAATCATATCCCCCGTCAAAATCCATTCACGCGCCACGCCGGGACCTGCGATGCGCGCCAAGCGTTGCGACCCACCGTAGCCGGGAATGATGCCCAGGCTAACTTCAGGCAATCCAAAGACCGCCGTGTTGCTGCCGGTGCGCAGAGTGCAGGCTAGGGCGAGCTCACAACCGCCGCCCAAGGCAAAACCGTTGACCATGGCGATGGAGGGCTTGCCTAGGTTGTCGAGCTTACGGAGGATCGATTGACCAAAGCCAGCGAGGGTCGCGGCGCCAGCCCCGTTACCCGCAACTTCGAGCAGCTCGGAAATATCCGCGCCAGCAACAAAGGCTTTTTCGCCAGATCCGGTGATGATCAAAACGCACACGCTCTCGTCTTCTCGAGCAGCGTCAAAAACCTGACCCAGCTCTTGAAGAGTCTGGTGGTTCAAGGCGTTCAACTTGTCGGGGCGATTGATCGTCACAGTCGCAACGCCGCCTTCGACTCCGTAAAGCAAATTGGTGAGATCCATGATCATTCCCCAACGATCACGTGAGCCTTGGTGATCTCCACGGGCTCGACCGGCGAAGAACCTTCGCCACCGGGCTTGCACTTACCGCCGACAATGGTGTCAAGGGTTTCGAGACCATCAACCAACTGACCGAAGACCGTGTAGTTGTTGTCCAGGAAAGCCGCGTCCCCGTGCACCACGAAGAACTGGCTACCCGCAGAATTGGGGTCCTGGGAGCGCGCCATGGATAGGATCCCTCGCACGTGGGGCTTGTCGCTGAACTCCGCCTTCACGGTACTGCCGGGACCACCCGTTCCCCACCTGTTGCTGGCGCTCTCGGGGCTCTTCGTCTTGGGGTCGCCACCTTGAATCATGAATCCGGGGATCACCCGGTGAAACTTGGTGCCATCATAGAAGCCGCTCTTGGCGAGCTTGATGAAGTTATCAACGTGCTTGGGGGCGAGTTCCGGGAAAAACTCGATCAGCATGTCCCCATGACCAGTTTCGAAACGGACTTGTGTTTTACTTGCGTCGCTCATGTTTATCTTTTTGGTTTACTTACTTTCCGCCGGCTTCGCCGGCGCTAGGTCCTGCACGCACAACAATGGCGCGCATGATGTTTTGAGGGGTGGTGGGAGTCGATCCCTTGGGGGTATTCGCCGAAAAACGAGGATCACCCGTGACCACAATTTTCTCCACAACTTCCATGCCGCTCTTCAGCTTGCCATAGGGCGTGTAGCGTCCATTCAAGCTGGGATAGTTCCTGTGCATCACAAAGAACTGGCTTGTGGCGGAGTTGATGTCGTTGCCCAAGCGCGCAGCCGAAAGAACGCCTGCCTCGTGCTTGCTTGAGTTGAATTCGGCCATGACCTTGCGCGGCGGCGCCTTGCCCGGTTGACCCCCGCCACCTTGAATCATGAACCCCGGAATCACCCGGTGAAAATGGGACCCGTCGTAAAAACCGGTGGACGCCAGATCCAAGAAGTTGCGCACATGATTGGGCGCGACCTCTGGCCAGAGCTCAAACCACATGGCTCCACGGTTGGTGAGCATGATCACTTCAAAGCCACCCAACTCCTTTTCAGGAATCGTCATGAAGTTAAGTTTCTCCTCCAAGGGCACGGGGGACAGAACCTGACTCGCCGCGCCACTTCCGGTTAGGGCGCAGGCCAGGGCAAAAGTCCCCTTAGGCGCCACGCCGGCAATAGCCGCGGTCAAATCAAAGCGGGTCTCCACCACCTGGCCCGGGGCCAAGGCGATCATGCCCTTGGGGCGTTTGCCCAGGGCTTTACCGTTGACGTCAAAGGCCGCCGGCGTCAACGCCCAAAGGGGCAGTTCCATGCCATCGGCGGGAGCGATGATATTGAGGCTGACCTCGAAAGGTGCGCCCGCAATCCAAAGATCCGACGCTTGCCAAGTAACGGGCTGTAGTACCTCGGCTGCGCCTTCCTGGATCACCAGGGGCGAGACCAAGGGGGCCAGCATGAAAAGAATTGAAGCAAACATCAGCTCTTCTTGTCCCCCTCCCAGGTGTAGTAGCCCTGACCCGTCTTACGACCCAGTTTGCCTTCGGCAACCTTGGATCGCAGGGAATCGGGAATCCCGAAAGCCGGCTCATTCGGATAGCGCTCGCACCAGCCCTCGAGAATTGAAAGGGTCGTGTCCAAGCCCACGTAATCGGTCAAGGTCAAAGGGCCCATGGGGTGACCACAACCAAGCTGCATGGCCGCATCGATATCCGCCGCACTGGCGTCCCCGCGATCGAGCATGTTGATTGCCTGGACCATGTAGGGCACAAGCAAACGGTTGACCACAAAACCGGGGGTATCTTTGCAGGAAACCGGCGTCTTGCCACAGGCCTCGCCAAAGGCGCGTGCCGCGGCGTAAACATCCTCATCGGTCGCATCGGTGCGCACGACTTCCACCAGGCGCATCAGCTGCACCGGGTTGAAGAAGTGCAGACCCACGAAACGCTCGGGACGGCCGGAGGCCACCGCCATTTCCGCGACGGGGAAGGAGCTGGTGTTCGAGGCGAAGATTGTCTCGGCCTTGCACAGTTTGCCCAAAGCGCCAAAGAGTTCCTTCTTTGCGTCCAAGTCTTCGACGATGGCTTCCACCACCAGATCACAATCAGCCAAGTCCTCGCGGTTGATGCTGCCGGTGATGCGACCCCGAACTTCGGTGGCCCAATCCTTAGCCTGATCTTCGGTCAACTTGCCTTTCTTGACGTCCTTGGAGGCCAGCTTGGCGATGCTCTTCTCGATACGGCTGATGCCCTTGTCGAGGTAAGCCTGCTCGGTTTCCAAAGCAATTACGGTGCAACCACCTTGGGCAGCAACCTGCACAATCCCATGGCCCATCAGGCCACATCCGACGACGCCTACTTTCTTGATATTCATGGTTTCAACTCCTTGGTTCTTTGAGGTGTTTGTGTATTGAGCGGTCGAGTGATCAAAATCAGTCGATTGGTTGACGATGGAATGCGCTGGCGAGGCCCATGCCTCCGCTGATGCAGAGGGTCGCGAGACCGTGCTGCACATCCCGGCGCTGCATCTCATGCAGCAAGGTCACCACGATGCGACAGCCCGTTGCACCGATAGGATGGCCAAGGGCAATCGCGCCGCCGTTGACGTTCAGACGGTCGATGGGGATTTCCAATTCCTGGTTGCAGGCCAAGACCTGGGCCGCAAAGGCCTCGTTGAGCTCGACTAGGTCGTAATCACCCACGCCCATGCCATTGGCTTCGCTTAGGGCGCGTACCGCGGGGATCGGACCGATACCCATGATGGTGGGATCAACCCCCGCATCGCGGCTCTCGCCCACATAGGCCAAGATCTCAAGGCCCTGTTCTTGAGCCAGATCCTCGTCCATCAGCAGCACCCCAGCGGCTCCGTCGGTAATCCCCGAAGCATTGCCCGCAGTAACCGTGCCGGCCTCCGCGTCAAAAACCGTGGCCAGCTTGCCAAGCCCTTCGAGGGTGGCGCTGGGACGGGGGTGCTCGTCGGCCTCGATCACGGTGGTCGACTTACGCTTGACCACAGTCACCGGAGACATTTCAGCGTCAAACCGCCCCTCATCGATGGCTGCACCGGCTTTTTGCTGGCTGGAGAGGGCGAATCGATCTTGCTCGTCACGGCTAAGGTTGCGCTCTTTGGCTAGCTTTTCTGCGGTCTCGCCCATGACCATGTCAGCCAGCGGGCAAACAAAACCGTCCTTGTACATAGCGTCCACCACCGGGGCGTGACCCAAGCGATAACCGCGCCGGAAACCGGGCAGCATGAACGGCAGCCCGCTCATGCTCTCTGCACCACCGGCTACCACGGCCCGGGCGCGGCCCAAGCGAATCCAATCCGCGGCTTGGCCGATGCTCTCAAGGCCCGAACCGCAAGCCATATTGACCGTGACCGCCGTGCAGTCATTGCCCAAGCCGCCACGCACTGCCACCTGACGGGCGAGGTTGGGCCCGCCCCCGGCCTGCCTTCCGTTGCCGAAATAAAGACGCGTGACCAAAGCCGGGTCGACCTTGGAGCGCGTGATCAAGTCAGTCACCAGGGACGCGCCCAGGTCCGCCGCAGAAAGATCTGCGAAGGCGCCAAGGTAACGGCCAATGGGCGTACGCAGGGCGTGGGTGATCACGACCCGACGGTTTGGTGTGCTGGACATGGGGATTGCTGGGTCAGGAGCCCTCTAGGGGCCTGCGCTCAAGGTGAATTCCGACATTGTAAACCTGGCGACGCAGGCCTCTCATTCGGGTTCCCGAGATTTGGAGCCAACTAGGATATGGACACGAGCCCCAACTGGCAAGCCCGGCGGAAGAGTCTTGAGAATCAGGGTTGGGATCCTGAGTCGAGAGTTGCATGATGTAGCCTATGGCTTCCCCTCGAAGCCCCCACCCATGGACCTCCTGCCCCTAAAACGCCCTAAAACCGGCCCTCACAGCCCCGAGGTCCTGCTTGCACTCCTTTCCGACGAATCCCCGCGGGTTTACGGACCCGTACGCAGGCACCTGCTCAAATTGGGAAAAGCGGCCTACCCGGCCTTGCGCCGTGCGACCCGCTCGGAAGACCCCGTGCTCCGAACCAGGGCCCGCGAAATCCTGCTGGAACACAAGCGCGAGCACGCGGCCCGGAAGCTCGTACGCTATGCCCTTCAACCTCAGCATTCCCTTTCCGGGGCCATCGGGCGGCTAGATCAATTCATCGACCCGGAACTCGACCCGCGCCCTTATCAGCTGGCAGTGACTGCCATGGGCAACGAGGTCCGCAAACGCCTACGCCGACGCTCCTCTGAGCCCGCCGAGGTGCTTTCGGAATACCTGTTCGGTGAGCGCGGCTTCACGGGGACCGATGACGAGGCACCTATGCCCGGCCACGCATCCATGGCTCGCACCATCGATACCCGCCGGGGCATGCCCCTTGTCCTTTGCGCCCTGTACTCGGCGGTGGCTGAAGAAGCGGAAGTCAAAGTGGACTTGCTTCCCGTACCGGGCCACGTGGTCGCGATGGTACACCAAGAATCTAAAGACCAAATCATCGACCCTTTTGGGAACGGCGAGCTGATCGAGCGCAAGCACATCATGGGCTACCTGGAGGCAAACCAGTTGCCCCTCCAGGATGAATGGCTGACTCCTGCCCCGTCGACCGCCATGTTTCTGCGACACACTTTGAACACAGCAGCTTGCTTCCGGGCGGTTGGCCGCACAGGAGAGGTTCGCCGCTTGGCGCGAGTCGCAAAGGTCCTAGCCGGCCATCACTCCACGCCTAAGTTTGCAGTCTAGTCCGGCAACGCCCAAGGAATCCAATCAGGTCTAGGGCTCGGAATCTGGGCCCTTCTGTATTATACCTTCCCTAGGCAAGGCATTCCCGTGAGCGATATTCCAGACAGTTGGCCCCCGAAACCAGATGGGGAATTGACCCACAGTCGAAGTGTGCTCGCGCCGCTCTTTCCCCTGCCGGAGGTATTCCTATTTCCGCGCCAGCTGATGGCTCTGCATGTTTTCGAGCCCCGTTACATCCAGATGATCGAGGACACCCTCGATGGCCCCGGGCGCATCATCTTGGGCACGATTCCGCAAAATCAAACGGAAAGGGTCATGGACGAGGATAATCCCCCCCAAGTCCTACCCGTGGCGGGTCTCGGTGAAATTGCACGCCACGAGCAGCTGCCTGAGGGTCGCTATGCGGTCTGGATATTCGGCCTCGGTCGGGTGCAAATCGAAGAGGTCCCTAGCACTCAGCTTTATCGCACGGCGATCTGCACGCCCATGTCCGAAGTGCCCGCCACCCCAAGAGAGGCCAAGTCACTGAATCAGCCCCTCCGAGAGGCTGTGGTTGAACGCCACCCAGAGATCATGAACCTGCCTGACAAACTTCCCATGGGATTGCTGGTGGATCTGCTCTGTCAACGGCTGCCCCGGAACCAGGCCACCATGGAGAGCATCTTTGCAGAGCCCGACGTTGCCGCCCGGGCTCAGCTCGCACTCAAAGCCCACAACTCTGCGCCACCGCACGAACCGTGATCATTCGAACTCCCCGCGCGCTTGGTGGATCAGCGGCGCTGGGGATAGCGTGGAACTCAATCTGAATTCCGAGCTGCGAGTCCACGATCAATGAGCGACAGGATCAGGGCAGCAACCGCAAAGGTAAGCAGCGGCTCTAGCGGTGAACGATAGCGTTCGATCACATGGGTCACGTAGTAAACAATGGGATAGAGGACAAGGGTGCCGCCAATGAGCCAGGTACCGCCCCTCTTGTCTCGATAAATGCAGGCACCTAGAAGAGCTAACAGTCCCATGCCACAGTGCATGGCCCACTTGACCCAGCCTTTCCAGTCCCGGACTTGAGTGGCTCCACGGCTAAGCCTGACCGGCTCAAAAGGTGACGGCCCCAGCCAATAGAGTTGTACGCGGCGTACACAAAGTGCAACGAAACGGCGAGGGTGGCTGACGATCCACTCTTGAGCCCGGTCCATGCACTCGGCTCCATAGGCACGCTCGCCCATTTCGCGATATAGCCTTAGCTCGGTTGCGCTGATCGAAGGGTGCAATTGGGGATTGAAGTTCCCGTCCACGTCCCCTTTATTTCCCACCAACATTTCAACGCCTAGGTTCATTTTGAGGGCAGGCGAACCCAGCACAAGGGCATTGCGGATCATCCAGGGGGAAAGCACCAAAAGTGCTGCCCCCAGCAGAGCCCCGAGGGCCCCCGCCATCGAACCTAGGGTTCGCCCCGGGATCAAAAATCCCACCGCGGCGGGCACGAGGGCCATAGCAGCTGGATTGACCAAGGCGGCAAGCCCCAGCAAGACTCCGGGCTTGATCAGGGCCCTCGGACCCGCCCCGCGTCCTGCGTGGGCCAAGCTAGCGAGAAAACTGATCAACAAGAGCCCCACTAGGGGCGCGTCCCATGGGCTCGAAACGCAGCGATAGGAGGCCAACGGGTGCAATGCCCACAATATGGCTGCCACAAGGCCCAGCCGTGGCCTGCCCAAGCCCTGGCCAAGGCTCAAGAGAGGCAAGATGATCAGGGCGGAGATCAGAGCCTCCAGCAGCGCGACCAGGATCTGCGCATCGCGGTTGATCCCCTCGGCCAGGTAGATTGCCCCCGCAAGAAACAAGGGATGAGTGGGTCCCGCCCAAGCAGTCGGTCCGGTCGCAGAGGCGAAGGCATCGCTGTAGCCATCCCCTCGTAAGATCGACTGCGCCACGGCCCCCTGTTCATAGGCCCAGCTCCATTCAGGATCCGGCTCGAGAGCTGGCGGCAGGCCGAGCACCACCATCATTCCCATACGCGCGAGGAACGCTACCAAGACTAGCCCAACAATTTTCATTGCTTGGCACACGTGCTTAGAGTCATGGATAAGGAGGGGCGCATTGCGCGATTCACATGGACAGGATCACCGGCGCGTGATCCGAGGGCTTCAAGCCTTCGCGACGGGCAAGGTCCACTTGAACATCGGTCGCCTGGGCCAATGCGGAATCAGAAACCAGGAAGTGGTCGATGCGCAATCCGCGGTTGTCACGGAAGCCGCGGGTTCGGAAATCCCACCAAGTGTAAATATCCTCTTCCTGGTGAAAGTGCCGTAAAGCATCGTTTAGGCCCGGTTTCATTAAACGGGCCAGGGCATCACGCTCGGGTGCGGAACACAAGATCTTGTCACGCCAAGCGTCTGCGTCGTAGACGTCACGGTCGTCGAAGGTCACGTTAAAATCGCCGGTGACCACGACCTTTTCTGTCATGGGCAAGCGCTCGGCCATCAACTCGATCACGCGGTCGATCCACTCCAGCTTGTAGGTGTATTTGGGATCACCTACGGTCTTGCCGTTGACCACGTAGAGATTCAACACCATCACATCTCCCACCGTCGCACCGATGACCCGAGCCTCGGTTCCTTCGGGGTCTCCAGGCAGCCCACGGTAGACATCTTCGATACCGATCTTTGAGAGGATCGCGACGCCGTTGTAGGATTTTTGCCCATGAAAAACGACCTGGTAGCCCAAGTCCTCCAGGGGTTCAGCGGGGAAGAGGTCGTCGATGACTTTGGTCTCCTGAAGGCAGACCACATCGGGGCTTTTCTCTTCTAAAAACTCCAGCACCCGGGTCATCCGGGCGCGCAGGGAGTTGACGTTCCAAGTGGCAATTTCCATTCTGGGGCCGAAGGTATCAAAGGTGCGGCGCAAGGCCCAGACCCGCCCCTGGTTCTTGGGCTGAGCAGGGACAAAAGGCTCCAAATAAGGTGAATCCCGCTCATTCTGGCTAGTTCTACCGAATCCACCGGACTAAATGCCCCCATCAGGCCCCGAGTCCCTATTCTATTGGCCCCCAAATTACGGGAAAGACCGAAAGGAGATAGATTGAACGGACACAAGAGGAGCGGCGGAGGTCGCGGACGCGGACGCGCCGAAGCGTCAAACAAAACGGCTAAGGCCGACCCCAACATCACGCCCCTGCGCCCGGTAGAGGAACCCCCCAACGTGGAGGCGTTCACCGAATGGGAGCTGGGCACCGTTGTGCAAGAGGCCATCGCGGCCATGGAAATCACCAAGCCGACGCCGATCCAAGCACTGGCTATTGGCCCGGTGCTTGAAGGGCGGGATGTGATCGCTAAGGCCGAAACCGGCACGGGCAAAACCCTTGCCTTCGGTGCGCCGATGATGGCCAAGATCGATCCTTCACGCCGCACAGTTTTGGGGCTGGTGCTCTCCCCCACCCGTGAATTAGCGGAACAGGTTCACAACGTGCTCCAAGAGTTGGGCATCGCAGCCGGCATCAAGACCGCCTTGGTCGTTGGTGGCGAACCCCTTGCGCCCCAAGTGCGGGCCCTGCAAAACGGTGCTCAAGTGGTGGTTGGAACTCCCGGCCGCGTCATGGACCTTATGGGACAGGGCTTTCTGACCTTTCCATGGACCGAATTCGTCGTGCTCGATGAAGCCGACAAGATGCTCGAGATCGGTTTCCTAGAGGACATCGAAAAAATCTTGGCCCAAGTGAACGAAGACCGGCAGACCCTGCTGTTCTCCGCAACCTTCCCGCCCTCCCTGCTCAAGCTGGCACGAGGACAGACCAAAACCCCCGTGGAAATCGCCACGGCAACCGGCATCGCCACTGTGACTACGATTCGGCAGTGCTGCATCGAAACCAACGAGGACGATCGCGCCAACCTGCTACAAAAAATTGTGCGCGGCAGCAATCCAGAGGACGCCTTCCTTGTGTTCTGCGATCGACGCACGGACGTGGACCGTCTGATGCGTCGCATGGAACGGGAGCGGTACGGCGTACGCGCCTTGCACGGTGGCTATGACCAGGCGGCCCGTTTCCGGGTCATGACCGCCTTCCGAGCCAAAGAGGTCAAAGTCCTGCTCGCCACTGACGTGGCGTCACGAGGCTTGGATGTGAAGCACATTTCCCATGTGATCAACTTCGCGGCACCCCGCGATCATGCGGACTACACGCACCGCATCGGACGCACGGGTCGCGCTGGCCGTATGGGCACAGCGATCACCTTTGTGACGCCCCCGACCCGCCGCTACTGGAGCGAGTTGCTGAGCATAACCAAGTTTGATGTGGAACTTCTGAAGGGTCCCCGAGACCTCTTTGATCCCAAGAGCAAGCGCGCTCCTCAGGATGCGGAAAAGTCCGACTCAAATGAGGCACGTGATGACCGCCCGAGCAAGCCTCGCGAGCGCACAAGTCCCCGTGAAGAACGTTCTTCAGAGGATCGCCCTCGCCGCCGGCGCGAGCGGAATGACGCTCCACGTGAAGAGAGCTCTTCGGAAGACCGGCCCCGCCGCCGTCGCGAACGGAGTGATGCTCCCCGTGAAGAGCGTTC